>CAYRXS010000179.1:0-13730 GCA_964428225.1 uncultured Planctomycetaceae bacterium | reverse complement strand
AGCCTCCCCCCTCGTTGCTTCCGGCCTGAAGCGCTCCGGCGCGTGAACGGTTACCGAGGCCGAGAGCCTCTACTGGAAGGCGGAGTTCTGGAACGAGGCGAGGGGCAAGGAGTACTCCCGGGGCACCTACGAGAACTGGTTGCGGAAACCCAACCACTTCCGCATGGAAGCCACCCGCGCGGGCGCGGAAGAGGTGAACGGCGTGCTGGTGGGCGACGGAAACGACCTCTGGATCTACTGGCCCGGCGGCAAGCCTCGCTACCAGTGGGAGCAATCCGGCAAGTACGCCGAGGAGTACGAGAAGTACAAGGATCGCTTTTACATGACGAAGCACACCCCGCTCGGGAGGCACTCCATCGGCCACGAGGCCGGCAGCCTGGCAGCGGGGATCAGCATGACGATCATCGACGCCTCGACGTTCCACGGCTACTCCGATTCCCTCCAGCCCTACGTGGACGGCGTGAGGAGCCTGGGCGTGGAGATGATCGGCGAGGAGGAGTGCGACGGGATCGAGGTCAGCTTCATGAAGCACCAGCGGAGCTGGTACCTCTGGCTGTCCCGCAAGGACCACCTGCCGCGAAAGCTGAGGGAGGTCGTCCGCGTCAGCTACGACATCGTCAAGCACGAGGTCTGGTCGGACATCGTCATCGACGGCGAGATGGACGACGGGCTGTTCGAGTGGTCGCCCCCCGAGGGCTGGGTCGCCTGGGACTTCCCCCCCATCGAGGAAGGGCTCCTGAAGCCGGGCACCGAGGCGCCCGATTTCGAGGGGCCGGCGCTGGACGGCGGAACGATCAAGCTCTCGGACTATCGCGGCAACTTCGTCTGGTTGAACAAGTGGCGGTGTGGGTGACCTTCCTGTCGAGAGGAGATAGGGAGTCTCCAAAACGTGCATCGGATGTACCGAGGGAAGAAGGTCGTGGTCCTGGGCTACAACGGCGCGGACGATCGAGACATCGCGCTGAAGTTCCTCGCCGAGAACGGAGCCACTTACCGCAGCATCCTGGACTCCTCGCCGGAGGGTTGGCAGGCCATGGCGCAGTACGAGACGCTCGGGATGAGCGCGGTGCCCATGACGTACCTGATCGATCCGGAGGGCAAGGTGGTGGAAGCCTGGTACGGGTTCAACGACGGCCGCATGGACAAATGCATCGAGCTGATCGACGAGTGGCTCGCGCAGAACGAGGACGAGTAGCTCGCGCGGCTCCACGCGTACCGCGCCGGTGATGCGGAACGAGTCCGCCCGTAGTACCCTCGTCGGAGAAGCCGGGAGGCACGAGGAATGACTACGGAACGGGATTCGGATTGTGCGCACTGCGGAACCGTGGCCTGCAAGCTCGAGCCGGGCGCGAAGGAACCGCCTTCGTTCTGCCCGGCCCCTCGATACGAGGCGGTGCTGGAGGAGGTGCGCGCCACCTATGTCGAGGACTCGTCGACGCGAGACATGGCGGTGCACGCGGCCCGCACGGAGGCGGCGGGCTACTGCCGGGACACGCGCATCGAGGAGATCATCTCCTACGCGAAGCGCATCGGGGCCGAGCACGTGGGCATCGCGTGCTGCGTCGGCACCCAGCACGAGGCGCGGCTGGCCCAGAAGATCCTGGAGGCCGGAGGATTGAGGGTGTCCTCCGTGGCCTGCAAGGTGGGCTCGATCCCCAAGGAGGAGGTCGGGCTCACCGACGCCGAGAAGGTCCGGCCCGGCGAGCACGAGGTCCTCTGCAATCCCATCGCCCAGGCGCGACTGCTCGACGAGGCGGGGACCGGGCTGAACGTGGTCATCGGGCTCTGCGTGGGCCACGACAGCCTCTTCTTCCGGCACTCGAAGGCCCCGGCGACCGTGTTGCTCGTGAAGGACCGTGTCACGGGCCACAACCCGGCGGCGGCGCTCTACACGTCGCACTCCTACTACGAGCGCCTGACGGAGTCGTAGCGACCCGGAGGCGCGAGCCGGCGTGACCTGATCGTCCGCCCTGCGCGGATGACTTCACGGGCTTCTGACGAGCCGGGGAACGAACTCCTGATACACTGCGTTCGTCCGGGCTCGACGTTCCCCCCCTCGGAGAGTGCCTTGAAGAACGAGCGCTTCGCGTCGTGTGGTCTTCTGTTGGTGTCTGCCCTGTCGCTGGTGTCGGCGCGCTCGTCCGCGCAATCACCGCCGGCGCAGTTCGACCTGCGAGACGTGAACGGAGAGAACTTCGTGAGCTCCGTCAAGGACCAGTCCGGAGGCACGTGCTGGGCCCACGGCGCGATGGCTGCCCTGGAAGGCAACCTGATGATCACCGGCGTCTGGGCGTCCGAGGGCGAGGCCGGTGAGCCCAACCTCGCCGAGTACCACCTGGACTGGTGGAACGGGTTCAACAAGCACAACAACGACGACACCGATCCCCCGACCGGCGCCGGCCTGAACGTCCACCAGGGCGGCGACTACCTGATCGCGGGCGCATACCTGGTTCGCGGCGAAGGAGCCGTTCGCAACATCGACGGCCAGTCCTACGCATCCCCTCCGGACCGGTCGGCTCCCCACTACCACCACTACTATCCCCGACACATCGAGTGGCTGAGAGCGGGCTCGGACCTGAGCGGAATCGACGTCATCAAGGACAGGATCATGACCCACGGAGTCATGGGTACCTGCCTCTGCGTCGGCCCCTTCATGAACGGCGAGTTCGAGCACTACCAGCCGAAGAGCGATCCAGGCCAGCCGAACCACGCGGTCGCCATCATCGGCTGGGACGACACCCGGGTCACCGACGCCCCCCTGCCCGGGGCGTGGCTCTGCAAGAACAGCTGGGGCGGTCTCTGGGGAAACGCGGGCTTCTTCTGGATCTCGTTCCACGACAAGTGGGCCTGCCAGCACGTTTCCATGGGCGCCGTCTCCTACCAGGACGTCGAGCCGCTGGCCTACGACCGGATCTACTGCCACGACTATCACGGCTGGCGGAACATCCGCTTCGGCGTCACGGAAGCGTTCAACGCGTTCACGGCGATCGACCTCGGCGAGCGGCTCGAGGCGGTGAGCTTCTACACCGCCGCGGATAACGTCGACTTCACGGTCAGGATCTACGACCGCTTCGAGAGCGGCTCGTTGGCGGGCGAGCTCGCGACGATCTCCGGGACGGCGGCGAGCAAGGGCTTTCACACCTACGACCTCGACGCGCCGATTCAGCTGACGGCGGACGACGACTTCTACGTGTACGTGTCCCTGTCCGCCGGCGGTCATCCATACGACCAGACGTCGGAAGTCTCCGTGCTGCTCGGCGCGTCGTACCGCGTCGTCGTCGAGTCGTCCTCCAGCCCCGGCCAGAGCTACTACTACGGAAGCGGCGCGTGGAACGACCTGTATGCCGACGATGACTCCGCCAACTTCTGCATCAAGGCGCTGACGACGGTCAAGCCGGCCGTGGTGCTCGACCTCCCCGACGGCGTGCCCGTGGGTCACCAGCCGCCCGGTCCGGAATCGGTGATCCCCGTGGAGATCACGGACAACTACGAGCACTACGTCCCCGGCAGCGGCTTGCTTCACTACCGCTTCGATCCCGGCGACGCGTACACCGCGGTGAGCCTGACGAGTCTGGGCGGCGATCAGTACGAAGCGGTGGTGCCCAACACTCGTCCCGGAGACGAGCCGGAGTTCTACCTCAGCGTCGAGGGAGACGGGGGAACCACGGTCCGTTCGCCGCTCACCGCCCCCGCCGATGTGTACTCCTTCCTGGTTTGCTTCACCGAGCTCCTGCTCGAAGACGATTTCGAGACGGACACGGGCTGGACCGTGGAGAACGTCGCTCTGGACGCGGGGGCCTGGGAGCGTTGCGTTCCCAACGAAACCAGCGGCACCCAGGTGGCGCCGCTCGCGGACAACCCGGACGGAACGGGCACCTATTGCTACGTCACCGAGAACGGCCCTCCCCTGGGCCTCTTCACGGAGTACGACGTCGACGGCGGCCCCACTCGCCTGATCTCCCCGACGATCGATCTTTCCTCGGGAGATGCCGAGATCAGCGCCTACAACTGGTACCGCTCACACCGCAGCACCGACCCCTACACGATCGACGTGTCCAACGACGACGGCGTCTCGTGGACCAACGTCTATTCGACCCTCATTTCGCTCGGGGACTGGCATCCGGTCACCTTCGACGTCAGCGACCACGTGACGCCCACGTCGCAGGTCAAGGTGCGCTTCTGCGCCCAGGATCAGCCGGACGACGACATCATCGAGGCGGGCCTGGACGACTTCCGGGTCGAGCTGCTCCTGTACGACGCCTCCCTGTTCGCGGATGCCTACGGGATGTCCGCCACGACGGGGGGCGATCTCGACATGTTCCTCGACGCCGGCGTGGCCAACGCCGGCCGCCTCTACCTCATGGCCGGGAGCATGAGCGGTAGCTCTCCCGGATTGAACGTGGGTGGCCTGCACGTGCCCCTGAATCCGGACTGGTTCACCAGCGCCGTTCTGGACAACCTGGGCTATCCCCCGTTCCAGGAATTCTGGGGTACTCTGGATGGCCAGGGGCGGGCGACGATCAGCTTCGGCCTGACGGGAACGGAGCTCGCCCCGTACGCGGGCGAGACCATGGCCTTTACTTACGTTCTCCTCTCTCCCATCGACTTCGCCGCGAACGCAATCGACATCGACATCGAACCGTAGGTTCTCAGCCATGAACTCCCTTCTCTCACGCGTGGTTCTTCCGCTCGTTCTGCTGGCCGGCCCCGCCCTTGCACAACACGGCGTGAGCGCCCACGACGACGTGGCGCTGACGGTCACGGGCGACTCCGCCGAGCGCACGGTCCTGGCCTTCGACATCCGGAGCTTCGACCGGCAGACGATTCGGATCGACGGCGCCGACTACGAGGTGGTCGGTCTCGAGAATGCCGGCATCGCGCGGATGGACGAAGCCGGCCACCCCGCGGTTCCCGCGCTGTGCAGCAGCGTGCTCGTTCCCGACACCGCCCGCATGGAAGCGCGGATCGTCGACGCAGACTACTACGAGATCGAGAACTTCCGCCTCGCCCCTCATCGGGGGGTCATCACGCGCGACGTCGATCCGGACACGGTGCCGTATGTCTTCGGCCCGACCTACGCAGAGGACGCGATGTTCCCCCCGAGCATCGTCTCCTTGAGGGATCCGTACATCCTGCACGACGTGCGCGGCCTGGTCGTGGAGGTGTTCCCCCTGCAGTACAACCCGGTGACCGCGACGCTACGCGTGCACACTCGCATCGAGGTGGAGGTGCGGGCCGTCGGCGTGGGTCGGATCAACGTGATCGATCGGCTCCGCAGCCCGCAGCGATCCAGCTACTCCTTCGAGAGGCTCTACCGCAACCAGTTCTGCAACTACATCGGCGCGCGCAGCACCTCCACATTGGCGGCCACCGCCTCCGAGGACGGGGACCTGCTGATCATCTCCCACGGCGCGTTCATGTCGGCGATGCAGCCGCTGGCGGACTGGAAGGACTCGATCGGGATCGACACGACGATCGTGAACGTGGCCACCATCGGCAACAACGCCACCTCCATCAAGAACTACATCAACGGGGTCTATTACTCGAGCAATCTCTCCTACGTGCTCCTCGTCGGGGATAGCGCCCAGGTGGCCACCTCCAATCACGGCGGGGCCGAGTCGGACCCGACCTATGCGACGATCACCGCCGATTGGTACCCCGACGTCTTCGTCGGTCGCTTCTCGGCGCAGAACGTATCCCAGGTCGACACCCAGGTGCAGCGTACGGTCGAGTACGAGCAAGCCGGTCACAGCCTTTCCATGGGAGGCTGGAACGCCAAGGCGATGGGGATCGCCTCGAACGAAGGAGCCGGCGCCGGTCACTACGGTGAGAGCGACAAGCAGCACCAGAATCTGATCCGCAGCGAGCTGCTCGCCGTCGGATTCTCGTCCGTCGATCAGATCTATGACCCAGGAGCCAGCGCCAGCGCGGTCCGCAACGGTCTCAACGATGGCCGTCGGTGCGTGAACTACATCGGGCACGGCTATACCTACGGCTGGGGGACCACGGGCTTCAGCACCAGCAACATCAACAGCCTCACCAACGTCGGCAAGCTACCCTTCGTGCACAGTGTCGCCTGCCTCGGCGGGGACTTCAGCAACACCACCAGCTTCGGAGAGGTCTGGCTGCGCGCCACGCACAACGACGAACCGACCGGAGCGATCGCCGCGTACTGCTCGTCGGTCAACCAGTCCTGGGCCCCGCCGATGTACGCCCAGGGCAACCATGCCTATGGCGATCGGTACGGGGCCGCCGAGCGGTTCTGGGACGAGATCAACTGGAGCGTGGGCGGCTGCTGGTACGGTGGCTCCTGCACCATGATGGACCTCGCGGGCGGTGCCGGTCGGGACATGTTCATGACGTGGCACCTCTTCGGTGATCCCTCCGTGCGCATCATGGAGGATCCTCCGCTGGCCATTTCGCTCACCGAGGACGTTCCCAACTGGCTGAGCACCGGTGCCGCCGCGGAGTTCACCTTGGAGATCCTGGATGGAGCCCAGGGCTACGTCGCCGATAGCGGCAGAGTCCACTATCGACTCGACGGCGGGTCCTATGTCGAAGCTCCGATCACCGCGCTCGGTGGGGACCTCTACGGAGCCATCCTCCCCCACACCGCGCCCGGAGACGAGCCGGAGTTCTACTTCAGCGCCGAAGGCGACGGCGGCTTCATGGCCACGCTGCCGGGTGACGCTCCCTCCTCCGTATTCAGCTTCGACGTCTGCTTGCCCGAGATCGCGCTGGAGGACGACTTCGAGACGGACCAGGGCTGGGCCGTGGAGAACATCTACCTCGCGTACGGAGCCTGGGAACGTTGCGTCCCCAACCCGACGAGCGGCGGCCAGTATGGGCCGACCACGGACAATCCCGCGGGCGCGGGTACGTACTGCTACGTCACCGGCAACGGACCGGACGGAGGCCACTACACCAACTACGACATCGACGGTGGACCGACGCGCCTGATCTCCCCGACCATCGACCTCTCCGGGGAGAACGCCGAGATCAGCGCCTACAACTGGTACTACTCGGAACTGGGTGACGATCCCTACGAGATCGACGTGTCCAATAACAACGGTTCCACCTGGACGAACGTCTACTCGAGCAATGCCTCGCTGTCCGGCTGGTCTCCGATCTCGTTTGTCGTGGGCGACTACGTGACTCCCACGTCGCAAGTCAAGGTCCGCTTCAGCGCCCAGGACCAGCCCAGCAACGACATCGTGGAGGCGGGAGTCGACGACTTCATGGTGCTTCGCTACAACTTCGACCCGTCCTTCTGGGCGGAGGAGTACGAGATCTCGGTGACGACGGGCGGAGCGGCTCCCCTCCTGCTCGATGCGAGCGTCGGCAGGGCCGGCAAGCCCTACCTCATCCTGGGCTCGCTGTCCGGAACATCGCCGGGTTTCGACATCGGCGGCATACACGTTCCGCTCAACTGGGATGACTTCACCAACATGACCATCGCAATGTCGGGGACACCCAACTTCATGGACTTCTTCGGCATTCTCGATGGCTCGGGGCAGGCGACGGCGACGTTCGACACCGTGAACCCGATCGACGTCAGCTTCGTCGGCACCGAGGCGAGCTTCGTATACGGCACGCTGTCGCCCCTCGACTTCGTGTCGAATCCCGTCACGGTGACCTTCGTTCTGTAAAGGTCGGCGTTCTTCCCCGGATCGTCCCGGGAGAGTCGTTCACTCCTCGGCGTCCGCCGGCACGCAGGTGCAGGCGGGCGCCGTGCTCGTTATGCTGTGGATCTCGCTTGGTCCCGAAACCGGATCCGTGACATGACTGCCCGATCTCTGAACAACCCTCTGGTCTCCACGCCGTCCCGCCCCTTCCCCAAGAGCGTCGCGATCGTCGGCGCCGGCACGATCGGGCCGGACATCGGCTACTACCTGAAGAGCGCGATACCCGGCCTGGAGCTCGTCCTCGTCGACGTCGCCCAGAAGCCGCTCGACAGCGCGATGGCGCGGATCGACGGATACGTCGAGAAGGGATTGAAGCGAAAGAAGCTCTCCGAGAAGCAGGCGGCCGGCGTGCGCGAGAACCTCGTGCCCACCCTGGACTACGAGCGGATGGCCGGCTGCGACTGGGTGATCGAGGCGGCCACCGAGAACCTCGAGCTCAAGCGCAAGATCTTCTCTCAGATCGAGTCCATCGTGCGCTCGGACGCGCTGATCACCTCGAACACGAGCTCGCTGCCGGCCTCCCGGCTGTTCGGCCACCTCGAGCACAAGGGACGCACGACCGTCACCCACTTCTTCGCCCCCGCCTTCCGCAACCCGGCGGTCGAGGTGATCCGCTGGGACGACGGCGATCCCGAGGTGCTCGAGTACCTGCGCTGGCTGTTCTGCGTCACGGGCAAGGTCCCGTTCGTCACGTCCGACGCGCTGTGCTTCATGCTGGACCGCGTGTTCGACAACTGGTGCAACGACGCCGCCTGGCTGCTCGAGCACGCCACCGCCGAGCAGGTGGACAGCGTCACCGGCGAGCTCGTGCATGCCGGCCCGTTCTTCGTCCTGAACCTCGCCCGCGGGAACCCGATCATCGTCGAGACCAACACACTGCAGAGCGAGGAGGAGGGCGAGCACTACCGCCCCGCGACGATCTTCCGCTCGGTCGACACCTGGCGCACGATCGGGCCCGGCAAACGGATCGACGTGGACCCCGACACGACCTCGATCGTCCGCGATCGGATGATCGGCGTGCTCTTCTCGCAGTCGGTGGACATCATCGACCAGGGGATCGGGACCCCCGAGGACCTCGACCTGGGCTGCCGACTCGCCCTGGGCTTCAAGCGGGGTCCGTTCGAGCTCATGCAGGCGCTGGGAGACGGCGAGGTCGGCCGGATCCTGAATCGCTTCTCGGAGGACCGGCCCGGCATGCCGATGCCGAAGAAGGCGGTTGCCGAGTACCAGGGCTTCCTGCGCCACCTGCTCGTCGACGACATCGAGGGCGTGAAGGTGCTGACCATGCGCCGACCCCAGGCGATGAACGCCCTCGACGACGAGGTGACCGACGAGCTGCTCTCCGTCATCGAGGAGCTCGAGAGCGATCCGAAGGTTCCGGGCTTCGTGATCACGGGCTATGGCCCACGGTCGTTCTGCGCGGGAGCGGATATCGGTCGCTTCCCGAGCATGCTCGGAGACGCCGACGCCTCGGCCCAGTTCGCCCGCGATTGCTCGCGCCTCCTGGTTCACCTCGACGCGATGAAGAAGCCGGTCGTCGCCGCCCTCAACGGGATGACCCTGGGCGGGGGGCTCGAGCTCGCGCTGCGCTGCCACGGAATGGTGGCGACGCGCCACGCCTGGCTCCAGCTCCCGGAGGTGACGCTCGGGATCGCGCCGGGCATCGGCGCGATGGCCGTGCCGTACCGGCGCTGGCCCGAAGCCGCTTCGATCTTCCACGACATGTTGCGGCTGGCGCGGAGGCTCAAGGCCGTCGCGGCGCACGAGCTCGGCATCCTGGATGGGCTGGCCGAGGACTATCCGAGCCTGATCACGCTCGCCGTGGCCCGGGTTCGCGAGCTCGGGGACGCCATCGTCCCCATCCCCGACGGGCCGGTGGAGATCGAGCCTCTCCCGGCGGTCGAGCCGGCCAGCGGACTGGAGCGCTCGCTCGATGCCGAGGTGATCGGGATCATCGAGCAGGCGATTCGCGACGCGGCCGCTGCTCCGACCTTCGCGGAGGCTCTGGAGATCGGATACCAGGCTTTCGGGTCGACGGCGTGCACGGACGCCGCCAGGGAGAGAATCACCGCTTTCGTCTCGGGAGGTCGTTGATCATGGCTTTTCAGAACGCCTTCGTTCCGTACGGCGCCTACTGGACGACCCCCTTCTGTCGATGGCAGGGCAGCCTGAGCGGGTATCACTCGATCGAGCTCGCCGCCCAGGTCGGCCGGAGCTTCCTGGAGAGAAAGAAAGTCTCCCCCGACACCTTCGACTCGCTCCACCTGGGGATCACGGTCACTCAGAAGAGCGCCTTCTACGGCGCCCCGTGGCTGGCCGCGATGATCGGCGCTCCGCAGATCACCGGGCCGACGGTTTCCCAGGCGTGCGCGACCTCGGCTCGCATGCTTCTCGGCGCGGCGATGGAGATCGAGACGGCCCAGCGGGAGTGCATCTTCACGATCGCCTGCGATCGGACGAGCAACGGCCCCCACATCTACTACCCGAACCCGGACGGCCCGGGGGGCGGCGGGATGACGGAGAATGCGGTTCTCGACGCCTTCAACCGCGATCCCTACGCCGGCCTCGCCATGGTCCAGACCGCGGAGAACATCGCCGCGAAGCACGGGATCGGCAAGGACGAGCAGGACGCCCTCGCCCTGCTCCGCCACGCCCAGTACGAGGACGCGCTGGCCGACGACCGCGGCTTCCAGAGGAGGTACATGCTCCCCGTCGAGCTTCGGCGCGGAAAGAAGGTGATCGGCCTCCTCGACGCGGACGAGGGTGTGTTCCCGACGACCGCGGAGGGTCTCGCCAAGCTTCGTCCGATGGTCGAGGGCGGTACGGTGACCTTCGGTTCCCAGACCCACCCCGCCGATGCGAACGCGGGTTTCGTGGTGTGCGATCGCGATCGCGCGAAGCAACTCTCCTCCGACGAGAACGTCACCATCCGTCTCCTGTCCTTCGGCGACGCCCGCGCGGAGAAGGGCATGATGCCCGAGGCGGTCGTCCCCGCCGCCCGCCGAGCCCTCTCCAATGCGGGAATCGCGCTCGGCGATTACGTGGCGGTCAAGACCCACAATCCTTTCGCGGTGGCCGACGTCTACTTCTGCCGCGAGATGGGCCTCGAGCAGGAGCAGGTCAACCGCTACGGCTCCCCGCTCATCTATGGCCACCCCCAGGGCCCCATGGGCTTGCGCGTGATCATCGAGCTGATCGAGGACCTCGTCGAGCGCGGCGGCGGCCACGGCCTGTTCTCCGGCTGCGCCGGCGGCGACACGGCCATGGCCGTGGTCGTGCAAGTGAGCTGACCCGAACGCGGGCGCCCGACATCCTCGGGCGCTATACTGCTCATCGTTCCGCCTTCCCGCCGGTCGGAGCGGCCGGTCGGAGTGAGGATTCACCGGAAACGCTCACAGAAGGATGAGAAGATGAAGCCAGGCGAGAAGAAGTACCCCCACGTCTTCAGTCCGGGGAAGCTGGGGAAGGTGGAGGTCAAGAACCGGATCAAGTACGCCTCCACGGAGACCAACTTCAACTACGGTGACGGCTTCGTCTCCGACAAGGAAGTGGCCTACATGGAAGCCCAGGCTCGCGGCGGCGCGGGCATGGTCACCACCCAGGGCGCGTACACCGATCCCCGCGGCGAGGGCCAGGGCTACGTGGGCATGATGGGCATCTGGGACGACAAGTACATCCCGGGGCTCAAGAAGATCGCCGACGCGATCCGCAAGTACGACTCCGTCTCGGTGCTCCAGCTCATGCACTGCGGTCGCGTGGGCGGCATCAACCTCGAGTACACCGTCGGCCCCTCGGAGGTGAAGCAGCGGATCCCGCGCTTCCGCGAGCCGGTGGAGATGACCGAGGAGCAGATCGAGCTCGCGATCCAGGAGCACGTCGACGGCGCCAAGCGGTGCGTGGAGGCGGGCTTCGACGCGGTCGAGATCTCCGGCATCGTCGGCTACCTCGTCTCCAACTTCGTCTCGGCCTACACGAACCACCGCACCGACAAATGGGGCGGCTCGCTCGAGAACCGCGCGCGGTTCATGACCGAGATCGTCAGCGGCATCCGCAAAGCGGTCGGCCCGGACTATCCGATCGTGATCCGGCTGTGCGGCGACGAGCTCCTCCACGACCGCGGGGGTAACTCGACCGAGGAGTCCGCCCAGGTGATCAAGATGGCCGAGCAGGCCGGAGCGGACTGCCTGTCGGTCACCGCGGGCTGGCAGGAGTCGGCGGTCTCCGTGATCTCGCGCGACTGCCAGATGGGCCAGTGGCTCTACCTCGCCGAGAACATCCGCAAGATCCTCGAGCCCGAGACCACGATCGCGATGGCCTACCGCCTCTTCCTGCCGGAGTATCCGGAGAAGGCGATGGCCGCGGGCTACCTCGACTTCTGGGAGTCGTGCCGGGCGATGATCGCCGATCCGTTCCTGCCGACCAAGATCATGGAAGACCGCATGGACGAGGTCATTCCGTGCATGGCCTGCAACATCTGCCTCGCGCGGCTCTTCCGCGACGCCGAGCTGAACTGCATGGTGCGACCCTCCCTGGGACACGAGGCGGATCCGGAGTACGGCTTCTACGGATTCCCCACGACGACCAAGCCGAAAAAGGTCTGGGTCATCGGCGCGGGGCTCGCGGGCATGCAGGCCGCGGGGATCGCCGCCGAGAAGGGTCACGAGGTCACGGTCACCGAGAAGGCCGATCAGGTGGGAGGCCAATCCCGCATCGCGGCCAGCGGCCCCGGGGGAGACGACGAGTTCATGCGCCTGGTCGACTACCTCGAGGACTACTGCAAGCGCGGCGGGGCGAAGTTCGAGCTCGGCAAGGCCGTGTCCAAGAAGGACGTCGAGAAGAGCGACGCCGACCACATCATCATCGCGACCGGCGCCGTGCCGTGGAGCAAGATCGAGGGCGCCGATGGAAAGAACGTCGTGTCCTGCCTCGACGTGATGGAGGGGAAGGTCGAGCTCGGCAAGTCCGTCGCGATCCTCGGCTCGAGTGGCGTGGCAATCTCTGCCGCGTTGTTCCTGCTCGATCAGGGCAAGTGCGATTCGATCTCGCTCGTCTGCAAGGGTAAGAAGCCCGGCGCCGACGTGAATCCGAGCTACATCTGGCGCTACATGAAGAAGCTGAAGGAGGGCGACGTGAACCTGGTACGGTTCGCCAAGCCCAAGAAGATCAGCAAGAAGGGCGTGCTCGTCGAAACCGAGGACGGCCAGCAGCTCGTCGAGGCGGACACCGTCATCCTCGCCGACATGCACTCGGTGGACAAGCTTCGCAAGGCGAAGCAGGGCGTCTACACCATCGGCGACGCCCTGATTCCCCGGCGCGGAAACTCCGCGATTCTCGACGGCTACAAGATGGGAATGCGCCTCTGAGCGGCAACCGGAGCATGGCGATATGATTCCGAAGATCGACATATTCAAGTGCGACGCCTGCGGAGACTGCGTGAAGGCCTGTCCTCCGCAGGTCATGGGCATGGTCAAGAAGAAGGCCGTCATCCTCGTCGACCTGTGCGAGGAATGCGGGATCTGCCACGAGGCGTGCACGGTCGGCGCGATCCACTTCCGACTCCCCAACAAGGGCGTGGAGGATCGGTTCGAGGCCTACGTGGTTCCGCGTGAGGCCACGCCCAATCCGGGCAGCTGGAAGACCGGCGTGCCGCGCGGCTGGGACGGAGAAGGCCACGTGGCCTAGGAGGTCGTCATGCCCGAGATCAACCGAGTCGATCACATCTGCATCGCGGTGAAGGACCTCGAGCAGGCCAAGAAGCAATGGGCTCCCCTGCTCGGCAAGGAGGAGCCGGACGACGCCTACATCGACGAGCCCGAGAAGATCAACGTGGCGCGCTATTACCTCGGCGAGGTCGGCTTCGAGCTGATGGAATCCACCTCCCCGGACGGCGACGTGGCCAAGTTCATCGAGCGCAACGGCGAGGGCGTCATGCTCGTCTCCTTCAACGTCGACAGCACGCGTGAGGCGATCTCCGAGCTCTCCGGGAAGGGCTACCCCTTCATCGGCGGCGCCCGCCCCTTCCGCGACTGCGAGTTCGCCTTCGTC
>CAYRXS010000178.1:0-13735 GCA_964428225.1 uncultured Planctomycetaceae bacterium | reverse complement strand
CAGTCGATCCAGGCCTCCAACGCGTCCGGCATGGCGGACTTCATTCGCCAGTAGAGCCCGACTCCAGGAACCGACGGACGATCTCGTGCCGCATGGCCTGCAGCCGGCGGCACTCGTCCGCGATCCGTCGCAGCGTGGGGTATTCGTCGGACCCGATCCGGTAGACGACCGCCCATCCCCCGTGCTCCACCTGGATGCGGTACAGGTCGGACGCCTCGTTCGTCGGCCCCACCGCCGCGAACGGGTATGTTTCGACCTCCTCGGTCCGGATCTCCGCCCGCGCGGCCTCGGTCATCCGATTCGAGTATCGATCGGCCAGGCGGCGGATCCTCTCGTCCAGGTCGAAAGTCGCAGGCGCGAGCTCGGCGGCCAGGGCCTCGACGTCGGCGTCGGGAGCCACCGCGAACCGGTTGCGTAGCTCCGGCGCGGCGATCGGGCCCTCCCACCCCGCTACCTCCGCTCGCAGCAGGGAGGCCTCCCGCTCGAGGATCGCCAGGGCTCGGTGCCGGACCTCCGGCTCGACTTCCTCCCACGGGAGCGGCTCGTCGTCGAGGGCCGAGCCGAGATCGAAGCCGGCCTTCCGGTAGAGGCCTTTCACGGCTCCCCACCGGTCTCCGAAGTGGTCCTCGAGATAGTCACCACGCGTGGGGGCTCCCGCGTCGGAATCCACGGCTCGTCGGTGCTCCCCGAGCTCCACGGGTACGCGGCTCACCTCCACGACACGCGCATCCGTCGTCGGTTGGGCGACCGGAGAGTCCTCCACCCGATACGTGGGACGGATGACGAGGCCGACCAGGAGCATGATCCCCGCCAGCGATCCGAGTGCCGCGAACAGAACCTTCACCTTGCCCTGATCGGCACGACGCCCGCCCCCTCTGAACGCTCAGTCGATTCCGGGGACGAGTTCGCGGGCCTCGCGTCAACGGGGACGACGCCGTGCCGTAGAATTCCGCGTTGAGCCGACTCCGCGGCTCAACGCGCCGCCGATGCAACGGACGAACTGACGTTCGCCGCTGATCGGCGGCTCTCGCCCGCCGCCATGACCGCCGAGCCGTCCCCCCAAACCACCCCTACGAAGCCCCGGAGGGGGCGCGCGGCCCGTCTGCTGCGACTCGCGTGGCGTCTGGTCGTCGTCGCGGTGGTGCTCGGCGTGGCGCTCTATCTCCTGCGCAATCGCCTGCTCGCGCCGCTGGTGATCGACCTCGCGCGGGGGATCGCGGCCGAGGATCTCCACGGCGAGCTGGAGATCGACTCGCTGTCCGGCGGCTGGATCGGTGACCTGACGATCCACGGTCTCGGCTTTCGCCGCGACGGCGACGTGGGGCCGATCGAGCGGATCGAGAGTGCCGAGGTGGAG
Source organism: uncultured Planctomycetaceae bacterium (assembly GCA_964428225.1). Taxonomy (GTDB): domain Bacteria; phylum Planctomycetota; class UBA1135; order UBA1135; genus JBFMCU01. Next base: position 12,378 of record CAYRXS010000178.1, on the reverse strand, counting down.
GTCGAGTACTCGATCCTCGGATACCTGCGCGGCGAGGAGGGATGGCTCGAGCGCGTGCGCCTCGACGCGCGCGACCTGCGGCTCGACCTCGGGGGCTCCGACGAGGCGGAGGCGTCCGCGGAGCCGGGCGCGCTCGAGCGAACCCTGCTGCTGCGCCCACCGGAGCTGGACGTGACGGCGGACCACGTCTCCGTCTCGCTGGACGACCGGAGAGTCGAGATCGAGGAGCTCGCGGTCGAGACGCGGTCTCCCGGGGCTCGACCGCGATACGGCATCGCCGCGCGGTCCTTCTCCGTCGACGGGGAGGCGCCGACGATCTCTCCTTGCACGCTCGCCGTCACCCTCGGCTGGAACGCGGGGGACGTCGCGATCGAGGAGCTCGGGCTCGGAGACTCACTCGCGATCCGCGGCGGCCGCGTCGACCTGCGGAGGCGGGACGAGGGTCGAATCGCCTGGGAGCTGCCCCTCGACGTCGGGGGGAGCGTCGGCGAGCTGCGCGGTCTGCTCGGCGCCGAGCGGATCGAGGCGAGCCTGGAGCTGACGGAAGTCCGCCTGGCCGACCTCGAGCCATTCCTCGCGTCCACCTCCGACCCGCCGCCCTCGGGTCGCCTGACCCTCGTCGCCCGCGCCGATCTTCCCCGCGACGGGAGAGGAGACGGCGTGGTGCTGCTCGAGACCGAGGTCGTCGACCTCATGGTCGGAGACCGCGTCTTCGACCGCGTGACGGCCCGCGGCTCGCTCGTCGACTCCTCGGCGCGCTTCGAGGAGCTGGTCGTGATCGCGGGCGTGAACACGATCACCGCGAGGGAGGTCTCGGCCCCGGTCGGCCTCGACGACCCCGTCGCCTTCGTCCAGCGGTGCACGGGGCGGCTGGAGCTCGAGCTGCGCGACGTGCCCGCCCTCGCGAGCCCCGAACGGCGGGCGGAGCTCACGGAGACGCTTCCGGCCCACCTCGTCGCCCTCACCGCCCGGATGGACGAGGGCACGTTCGAGATCGAGACCGGGCGCGTGGTCACCTCCGGTGGGGACTTCGAGGTCCGCCGCGGTCGGATCGAGCTGGGCACGGATCCCGAGAGGCTCCTGGAGGACGGCGTGCTCGACGTCGACTTCCGCGTGGCCTTCGACGATCTCGGCACCGTGGGAGAGCTCCTGGGATACGACGACTGGGCGGGCTCCCTGCGGGGAGATCTCGTGCTGCGCGGTCCGCTCGACGCTCCGACCGGAGAGGTGGTCGGAACCGCGCGCGAAGTGGCCGCCCTCGGCTTCGCGGTGGACGAGGCGGTGGCGACGATCCACGCCGAGGAGGGGAGGATCCGAGCGGACCGGCTGCTCGTGAGGAGCGAGGCGTGGGAGGCGACGGCGACGGGTGCCTGGGCGACGGACACGGGCGAGCTCTCGGAGGTGCGGATCGAGGCTCTCGTCCCCGAGCTCGCGGCGATCACCAAGGGGGCGGTCAGGGGTCGCACGACGATCGAGGTGCGGGCGGCCGGTCCGCTCGAGAGGCCGGAGGGCGAGCTCGACGTGCAGATCTCCGGTCTAAAGGCCTCCGGGATGCACGCGGACGGGATCGTGCTCGTGGGCAGGTTCGCGGGACCGTCGCTCGACGTCGAGGAGCTCGTGGTCGCGAGCACCGAGGGCCACATCCAGGCCCGCGGATCGGTCCAGCGCGATCCCGAGACGGGGGACGTGGACGTCGTGGTGCGCTCGCTCTCCGCCCAGCGCGACGATTCCCGGCTCGATCTCGAGGAACCCGTCCACGTCGCCTGGAAGGAGGGGATCCTCGAGGTGCACCCCTTCGTCCTGGCCGGCGAGCTGGGGCGGGCGAGGGGCATGCTGCGGCACGGGGAAGGTCGGACGGTCGGATCCCTCGAGCTCGAGGACTTCGACGGGATGCCGTTGCTCGAGCCCTTCCTGCCGCCCGGGGTGCGCTCGTCCCCCATCGACGCGGACGTCCAGGTGGACATCGGCCCCGAAGCGAGCCTCGTTGCGGTGAGCGCGGCGGCGGATGCGCTCGAGCTGGGACTCGAGGAGCTTCCCTGGACGGTGTGGGTCGAAGCGCATCTCGCGGATTCCCTGCTGACCATCCAATGCCTCGACGCGGAGCAAGAGGAGCTCGGCGGCATTCGGGTGGCGGGTACCCTGCCCCTGGATCCCTTCGGCGAGGACCCGTTTCCCGAAGGCGAGGTGTTGCTGGAAATCGTCGCCGACGCCACCGAGCTGCAGCGATGGCCCGAGGCGCTCTGGAAGGATCTCTTCCGCCTGGAGGGGAGCGCGCAGCTCGAAGCCTCCCTTCACGGGAGCTGGCGCGAGCTGCGAGGCACCCTCCACGCGCGTGGCGATGCGCTGAGGATCCTCGAGGCCGGCGAGAGTCCCACGGAGATCGCCTCCGGCACGTTCGAAGTCGAGATGGATTCCGAGGACGGACGGCACGAGCTGCGGGGCGAGGTCCGATCGCCGGAGCACGGGAGCGTGACGCTGAGCGGCGGAGCGGAGCTGATGCTCGACGTGCCCGCGCTCGTGGAATCGGGCTTCGATCCCCTGCTCGACGTCCCGCTCGACCTGCGCGCCGAGATCGACGTGCCGGACCTGGCCTGGATCGCCCGGCGCGTCCCGCAGGTGAGGCGGGTCGCGGGCTCGGTGGGCGGAACGATCGAGCTCCGCGGCACGGCGCGCGAGCCCCGGCTGGGGGGCGACGTCGGGCTCACTGCGGGCGAGCTGCGCCTCACGACCGCGTTCCCCGCGATGCGGGCCCTCGAAGGCCGGCTGCTCCTCGAAGGAGACACGGTACGCGTCGAGCGGTTCACCGGGGAGTTCGGCGCCTCGCCCTTCGAGCTGACCGGTGAACTCGCGCTCGAGGACGAGGAGCCACGGCTGTCGCTGACCATCGCCGGCGAGGACCTCCTCCTGTACCGCTCGGTAGACGCGCGGGTACGCGCGGACGCCAGGCTCGCGGTGTCGGGTCCGATCTCCGCGTTGCGGGCGGAGGGCGAGCTCGTCCTCACCGACGGGCGCTTCGGTCGCGACGTGGACCTCTTCGCCGCCCTGCAGGGCGAAGCGGCGCCGCCGTCCGCGGCCCGCGGCCTGGACCTCGGCCTCTGGTCCGATCCGCCCCTCTCCGCGCTCTCCTTCGACGTGACGGTGAGCGCGAGCGAGCCCTTCGTCCTGAAGAACAACCTGATCCGTGGCGCGTTGCGCCCCGACCTGCGCCTGACGGGCACCGGGGAGGTTCCGGTGCTGAAGGGCCGCGTCTACGTCGACGAGACGAGCCTCTCACTGCCCTCCGGACGCCTGCTCGTGGAGAGCGGCCTCGTCCTGTTCGGCGAGGAGAACCCCTTCGTCCCCACGCTCGAGCTGAACGGACGCACGCGAATCAAGGGCTACGACATCCGGGCCCGGGTCACCGGCGACTACGACGACCCGGAGATCGAGCTCTCCTCGACACCCCCGCTGCCCAACGAAGACCTGGCCATCCTCTTCCTGACCGGCCAGCTCCCCGAGGGGACGGTGGGCGAGCGCGGGGCGGGAGCCGCGCAGACCGTCGCGGTGTACGTGGCCCAGGACATCGTGAAACGCTGGTTCTCCGACGGGGGGCTGGACGACGAGGAGTCCATCCTGGAGCGCCTCGAGATCGAGATCGGGACGGACGTGACGCGCAGCGGGGGCTCCACGGCTCGCATCGTCTACCTCCTCACCGATCGAGAGCGCCGCGGGAAGCGGGAGCGCTACCTGATCGGCGAGCGCGACGTGTACGACAAGATCAACTTCGGCTACGGCTTCCGGTTCCGGTTCCGATGATGGTGCGCTCGGCGATCCTCCTCCTCCTCGCGCTCGGCGCCGCCGGGTGTCGCAGCGCGTTGATCGAGCCGCTCGCGGGTCCCCCGCCCCTCCGCGGCGAGCGGTGGGAGGTGCGCTTCGAGGGCAACGAGACGCTCGCCGAGGACGAGCTGCGCGAGGCGATGGAGGAGCGGCTGGTCGAGTTCCACGCCACGGGCCTCACCAAGCCCGGGGTCGACGATGCCGCCTACGAGCTCGAGCTGTACTACCGCGGGCAGGGATTCGCGCGGGCCTACGTCGACTACTCCTTCGCGGAGCGCGAGGGCGAGGGAACGCTCGCGACGTTCCTGATCGAGGAGGGACCGCGAATCGCCCTCGAGCGCCTCGTGGTCCGCGGCCACGCGTCCTTCGAGGACGAGGAACTGCACGCGTTCTTCCCCGAGGAAACGTCGGAAACGTCCGGAGACGAGCCGCGCTGGTACGTCCACCGTCGGCTGGTCGACGGCGTCGGGGCGATGCGCTCGTTCTACCGCCTGAGCGGATTCCTGGCGGCCGAGATCGCCGAGCCCGCGGTCGAGCTCGACGAAGCCGGAACGCGGGCGAGCGCGGAGATCGTGATCGTGGAGGGCCCTCGCTTCGTCCTCGCCACGCAGGACGTGACGTTCCACGGCGAGCTGGGATTCGCCGGGCAGGGCGAGGAGGTGCTGCGGCGGCGAACCCGGAGCTTCCTCGAGCCCGAGGGCGTGGAGCCTCCCCCCTACACGCCGCGCCTCGCCCACGCCCTGCGCGCCCACCTGCTCGCGCTCTACGGAAGCGAGGGCTATCCCGACTGCCGGATGGAGATCGAGCCCGAGACCGACCCCGCCACGGGCCGCGTCCTTCTCGCCGTCCACGTCGAGACCGGGGATCCCGTGCGCATCAACAGGATCTCGATCACCGGGAACGAGAAGACGCGGGGCTCCTTCATCCGCTCCCGCCTCGACATCGAGGAGGGCGACGGCTACGACTCCGAGGAGATCCGCACGAGCTTCGGGAAGCTCTACGCGACGGGGCTCTTCGACTCGGTGACCATCGAGCTCGCCGAGGATTCGGGGACCGAGCGGGAGCTGGTCGTCGACGTGGTGGAGGCTCCCTCGATCGAGCTCTTCGTCGAGCCGGGTTACGGATCCTACGAGGGGCCTCGGCTCCGGTTCGGGGCCGAGGAGCGCAACGTCCTCGGCACGGGTCGTTCGCTGCGCGCGGAGTCCACGGTGGGTCCCCGGGCCCAGAACGCCACGGTGGGCATCCTGGATCCCGCGCTCTTCCGCACCGACCTGCAGGGATCGGGCTCCGTGTTCTTCAACCACCGCGAGGAGCCCTCGTTCACCCTCCAGGAGTGGGGCACCGGGATCGAGCTGACCCACGCGTGGCCCGAGGAGCGGCTCGTGGGATCCGTCGGGTATCGCTTCCGGCTCACGGAGCTCACCGACGTGGACGTCGTCGATCCCCTCGCGCTCGAGATCCAGGAGGACGTCGACATCTCGTCGATCTCCGCGAGCGTGACCCGGGATTCCCGCGACCACCTGCTCGTCCCCCGCCGCGGGAACCGCGCCCGGCTCCACATCGAATGGGCCTCCTCGCTCCTGGGTTCGGAGATCGACTACCTCGCGGCGCGGATCTCGGAGGCGCACTTCTTCCCCCTGCCGTGGGAGGGCGGCGTCCTCGGGCTCTCCGCCCGGACGGGATTGATCGAGCCCATCGCCGACACCGAGGCCATCCCCCTCTCCCAGCGACTGTTCAACGGCGGCGAGAACACGGTGCGTTCCTTCCGCGAGAGCGAGCTCGGGCCCCACGATCCTTCGGGCGAGCCGCTCGGGGGCGAGACCTTCACCGCCCTGACCGCCGAGCTCCGCCAGGAGCTCTTCGGCCAGTTCGCGGGCGCCCTCTTCTTCGACGCGGGCAACGTGGCGAGGGAGGTCGACGACTACTTCGAGTTCAACGGGATGCGCACGGGAGTCGGCGTCGGCGTCCGCTACCTACTGCCCATCGGTCCCCTGCGCGTGGACGCCGCCCTCAATCCCAACGCCCGGGACGGAGAGGACGAGTACGTGATTCACTTCTCGGTGGGGATGTCGTTCTGATCGGCTATCCTGAATCGCATCGATCTTCCCGGGAGCATCTCATGAACAACCAGGCCCGCCGGACAGTCCTCGTCGTCGCCCTCGCCCTCTTCTCCCTCGCCGGCCTCGGTCGAGCCCAGCAGGTGGTCGAGTCCGATGCGATCGTGGATCACGACTTCAGCTTCCGGCTGGAAAAGCGCGACGACACCTGGAGGCTCCTGGGCGAGGAGGACGTGCGCAAGATCGTGCCGGACGCCCTGGCCGGAGGGACGAGCCTGGGCGGAGTCTGGGGCGCGATCATCGCCGAGACCGCGTTCACGAGCGACGTGAAGGAGTACGCGGAGGTCCTCCTCTCGGGGATGGAGCTGGAGAACAAGGTCGTGGAGCTCTCGGAACCGGTGACCTTCGGGGGCCGGAACGCGTACCGTACGGTCGTCCGGGGCACCACTGCGGGGATCGACTTCCGCTTCCGGAACACCGTGTACATGAAGGACGGCTGGGCGTTCCAGGTGCTGAGCTGGGGAGTCGCCCAGGCGTCGAACGCGACGGCCCTGACCTTCTTCGAGAGCAAGTACACGATCCTGCCCGACGAGGCTCGCGGGCGCACCATGCAGACCGAGACCATCGACACCAACGGGGTCGGCTGGCGGATGCTCGGCGGCGTCTTCGAAAGCGCGGCTCTCCGCATGGCGGCCGAGCCCCGCGGTGACTGGCGCGTCGTCGTCGGCGCGGAGCTCATGGGGATGAGCTCGAGCGCCGAGGTGGGGCTGGTTCACACGAATCCCGAGATCTACGTGATCGTCATCGCCGAGCCCGTCGCGGGAGCCGACCGGAAGGCCTTCCGGCAGAGCATGCTCGATGACGCGAAGCTGGGAGCCACCGAGGCCGCACCGAAGACGCTCTCCGTCATGGGTGGAGAACGCGAGTTCCTCGACCTTCACACCGAGGAGACGTTGCCCCTCGACTGGCTGTACGGCGTCTTCTTCGTGGACGACTTCTGCTTCCAGGTTCGGACCTGGCACACCTCCAGGATCTCCAAGGAGGAGGCCGGGGAGTACATCCGCGACGGCCTCGCCGGGCTCCGGGTCCTGGAGAGCGAGGATCTCGCCCGGCTGGAGCGGGACCTGGACGCCATGCCGGATTCCCAGAACCGGGTCGGCACGACGTACTCGCTGCGCCGCGGCATCTACCGGGACTTCGCGAGCAACCTGACGTGGACCAAGCCGGAAGGCTACTGGCGGGTCCTCGTGGGCGAGGAGGCGAGGGCCGAGAACGAGGACGCCACGCTCCATCTCGAGGAGCCCGCGCTGGGGATCTTCGGCCTGCTCATCATCGAGCCGTCCTTCGGGGTGGAGGACCTCGATTTCCACCGGCTGATCCAGGAAAACACCTTCGGCGCGGACCACGCGATCATGGGAGAGGAGCCGAGAGCGGTGACCCTGGGGAAGGAGAAGGGACTCACCAGCGTCGCGAACCTGGACTTCGGGGCCTACGAGATCGAGTACCACGTGGTCACCGTCACGAACGAGGCGGTGGCGGTCCAGCTTCTGCTCTACGGGCTGCCCGGGAACCTCGCGGCGGCGTCGGGGAGCGTGAACGCAGCGATCGCGGGGCTTCGATTCACGGATCTCGAGCCCGTCACCGAGACCGAGCAGCGGTACCGTGACGAGCGCCTCGGCTTCGAGTTCCGTCCTCCCTCGAGCGACTGGCGCCGGTCCGACCGGACCCCGGAGCCCCTGCGGTCGGTGAGCTCGTTCATGGCCTGGACCAACGAGGACGACGCGACGATCCAGGTGATGACGATCTGCGCCCTGGGCGAGGGGCAGGACGAGGTGTGGTTCCAGGAGCTCGTGGAGACGATGGCCCGGGGGAACCTGGAGAGGCTGGACGAGGAGATCCGGGACAGCTCCCCCACCACCGGCCGGGGCACGCTCGCGGGTCTGCCGTGCCGGGTGCTGCGGTGGGAGCCCGCCTCGGGGACCATCGACATCCTCCACCTCCTGCGCGACCGCACCTTCTACGGGGTGCTGATCGCGGGCCCGAGCGAGGCGGACCTCGACGTGTCCGCGATCGCGAAGGGGCTGAGGCTCCTCGACTGACCCGGCGGGGACCCGGCCGGTTCCTGGACCGCGCTCCGAGGATTCGGAAGGCGGATCCGACCGTATTTGCGGAAAGGAGCGAGGCGCGCCCGCGCGGATTGCGCTCGTGATCCTGCAAGGACGTCCCGCGGGCACCCCGCGGGCATTCCCACAGGAGAACGCCATGCGACCCAATGCCACGCTCGTCGCGCTCCGCGCGGCCCTCGCCCCCCTGGCCCTCTGCGCGATCGCGGGGTGGAGCCAGGCTCAAACCAACATCAGCGGTCCGATCTACGACGGGAGCGGCGGTCCGCTCGTCTCCGGGACGGTCTACATGGTGACCGGGAACATCTCGGTCCCCGCCGGGGAAACCCTGACCGTCCAGGACGACGTGATCGTCAAGTTCCATGCCGGACGCAACCTCGCGGTGGACGGGACCCTGCTCGTGAATGGGCTCTCCGCGACGCCTTCCTACTTCACCTCGTACCGCGACGACAGCGTGGGCGGGGACTCGAACGGAGACGGAACCAGCTACGGCGCCTGGTCCGACTGGGAGGCAATCCACTTCGCCGCGACATCGGGGGCGAGCGCTCTCGACTGGGCGGAGCTCCGGTTCGCGGGCTACAACAGCTACGCCAGCGTCGAGGTGACCTCGGCGGACGTCACCCTCCGCAACTGCGTGTTCAGCACCTGCTACGCCGACGGCATCGACCTCAACGGATCGACCGCTCAGCCCACGGTCACGGATTGCTCCTTCCAAGGCAACCGCACCTACGCGGTCACCGGGGCCACGGTCGAGTCCCTGTCCGGATTCACCGGCAATACCTGCGCATCGAACGGCTACGACGCCATACGCGTCACGGTAGGTTCGATGAGCAGCGACGCCACGGTGCAGGCGGCGAACTGCGTGGGCGGCGCAGTCCGTTTCCAGTCTGACTTCACGATCCCCATCGGGGTGACCCTGACGCTGGATGAAGGGGTGGTCATCAAGCCCGACAACGCCCGGATATGGACTGTAGGGGGCACCTTGATCACCACGGGGACGATCGGCAATCCGGTCGTCTTCACGTCGTACCGAGACGACGACTACGGGGGCGACTCGAACGGAGACGGTCCGACGAACGGATCGTGGATCGACTGGTCGCACATCCTCTTCGAGTCCACGGCCGGTGCGTCGAATCTCGATCACACCCTCTTTCGGTACTCGGGCTACAACTTCTATTGCACTCTCGAGCTGGACGGCGCCGACATCACCCTGACGAACTCGACCATCCAGGAAGGCTACCAATCGGGTCTCGATCTCCGCGGTTCCTCCGCGAAACCGACGGTGAGCGATTGCTCCTTCGAGGACCACCGCGTGTACGCGGTCGAGGGCGCCACGCTGGACGCCATCCCCGGCTTCTCGGGCAATACCGCCTCCGGAAACGGCTCCGGGGACTGCATCTGGATCTCCGTCCCGTCTCCGACCGCGGACGTGACCATCGTCAGCGACAACGGCATCGACTCCACCCTGGTCTTCGGCGCGGACTGCAACATTCCCGCCGGCACGAAGGTCATCCTCGGAGAAGGCGTGATCGTCAAGTCGGCTCACTCCGGCAACCGGATCACCGTGGATGGCGCCCTGATCACCGAGGGCTCCGCAAGCTCCCCCGTCGTGTTCACTTCGTTTCGCGACGACGACTACGGGGGCGACACGAACTCCGACGGAGCCTCGAGCGGCGGCTCGACGGATTGGGAAGGTCTGCAGTTCGAGTCCACCTCTGGCGACAGCGTGCTCGAACACACGATCGTCCGGTGGGCGGGCTACAACTACCGCAATGGCATCACGTTGCGGGGAGCGAATATCACCCTGCGCGGCACGACGATCCGCGAGTGCTACAGCGGGGGGCTGACCCTCCAGGGGATGCTCGCGCGCCCGACGGTGGAAGGGTGCTCCTTCCTGAACAACGGCGGATATGCGGTCGGCAGCGTGCCCGTGGACGCCGTACCGGGATTCCGGGACAACCAGGCCTCCGGCAACAGCGGCGGATCCTACATCGACGTCACCCCGGCCTCGCCGGCCGCGGACGTGACACTCGATCCGGAGAACGCCATCAACGGCGCGCTCGTGATGCGCCAGGCGTGCACGGTTCCGGCCGGGGTCACGATGAACCTCCGCCCCGGCACCATCCTCAAGTTCTACGGCGGAGCACCGTCGTGCACGGTGCACGGGTCCTTGAACCTGCAGGGTACGGCGGGGCAACGGGTCGTGCTCACCTCCCTGAGGGACGACGATCACGGGGGCGATACGAACGGCGACGGGCCGTCGACCGGCGGCGCCATCGACTGGGCCGGCCTCTACTACCCGGCCGACGCGGAAGCCTCTTCGATGGAGAACGTGGTCGTCCGGTGGGCGGGTTACAACTACAATCCGACGATCCGGATCGACTCCCCGCTGGTCTCCGCCCGCTCCATCCGTGCGGAGAACCCCTACCAGATCGGGATCCAGGCCAGCGCCCTCTCCGGAGACGCGGAGAACTGGGTGGCCCGTGGCTGCTCTGCCTACGGGATCTACCTGACGGGCGGCTCGTTCGACGTCGTCCACGCCACCGCCTGCTGGAACAACTACGGTCTCTACAAGACCGGCGCGTACACGGGGACGGTGAGGAACAGCATCTCCTGGGACAACACGACGGACTACTCCGGCTTCGCCGCGGGTGAGCTCGACCACTGCGACGGATCCGCCGCCCACGACGGGACGAACGGCTGCATCAACGTCGACCCGCAGTTCGTCGACGCCCCGAACGACGACTTTCGGTTGCAGCTCGGCTCCCCGTGCGTCGACACCGCGGACTACGCGGCCGCGCTCGGGGTGGTCAAGGACTGGGACGAGAACTCCCGAATCCTCGATCCGAACCTGACCGGCACGATGCTGCCCGACATGGGCGCCTTCGAGCACGCGATCTGGACCATGACCACCGCGGGCTCCCTGCCCCGCATCGGCGGGCGGGTGGACTTCCAGGTGGACGGTCCCGCGGGCAGCTCGGTCTACATGCTCGGGATGCTCGACGGCTCGGTGGTGGACTCTCCGTTCGGGATCATCGCCGCGGGCAACACGAGCCTGACGGTGCTCGACACCGTTGCCGTGGGCGATCCCTACCGGATCAACGTCCCGGACGAGCTCGGCATCCTGGGAGTGTGGTTCGGAGTCCAGACCCGCACCACTCCGGCCGGCAGCACCACCGTCGGCAACATCACGAACCTCTTCCGCGCCTCCATCCTCCCTCGGATGACCTCACGCGTCCGGCCGAGGACCCTGTAACCGACGGACCCTCGGCTGGTCGACATGGCGTCGACTGAAGTCCGTGGCGGCGTTTTCTTCCCGGAAGGCGTCGCCACGGCGTTTTCGTGAAGGGCGGGACCGGGACCGGCGAAATCCTCGCGGGCCGAGCCTGCAAACGGGGCTTTTTCCCGATTTCGGGTCGCATTCGGCGTGAGCGAGCCAAGTGCCCTTGTCGGGCGAGGACGGCCTCTCCCAGTGAGCAATGACGCCTGGATTCGAACACACGCCCCGCAACTCCACCCGCGCGGGCTCGCCGTCGGGTGGGGGTTCGCTCGGGGCCAGCCGCCGGAACCCACCCATGTCTACCCGAAACGCTCTTCGCCGCCTGCGGGCGGTCGCCCTCTCCGCCGCGGCCCTGCTCCTGGGAGGCCCCGCCCTCGCCCAAACGGACATCAGCGGCCCCATCTACGACGGCAGCGGGGGTCCCCTGCTCTCCGGCACGGTCTACCACGTCACGGGCACGATCAACGTTCCCGCAGGTCAGACCCTGACCGTCCAGGAAGGGGCGATCGTCAAGTTCTACCTCAACCGGGAGCTCGACGTCTACGGCACGCTGCTCGTGAACGGCACGAGCGCGGATCCCGCCGTCTTCACCTCGATCCTCGACGACAGCGCGGGCGGAGACACGAACGGGGACGGACCATCGGCCGGCGCTCCCGACGACTGGCGGTGCCTGTGGTTCGATCCGGGCTCGAACGGAAGCCTGCTGGACCACGCGGTCGTTCGCTACTGCGGCGAGGACCTGTATTGCGCGGTGGAGATCCACAGCCCGGACGTGACGATCCGCAACTCGACGATCTCCGATTGCGGTCGCAGCGCGATTGACATGAACGCGACCGTGGGACCCGTCGTCGAGAACTGCTCGTTCGAGAACAACGCCCAGACCGCGGTCACCAAGGTCCCCCTGATGGGCGTGCCCGGGTTCTCGAACAACCAGGCCACGGGGAACGGCGGCGACTACATGTTCGTGAACTACCTCTCGGTTGCTTCGGACCTGACCATCGAGGCCGACAACTGCCTAGAGGGAGCCCTCGTCATCGACGGGTCGACCAACGTAGCCGCCGGCGTCACCCTGACCCTGGAGGAAGGAGTGATCCTCAAGTTC
>CAYRXS010000177.1:0-13786 GCA_964428225.1 uncultured Planctomycetaceae bacterium | reverse complement strand
GCCAATGGGAGAGTAACGGCCATGACCAGACGGACGTCTCGGAACCCCAAGTATCACGGTATTGACCCGCAACGGCCGAACGAACCCGGGCGAGGAGTTCGAGCGCGCTCGGTGCTTGCCTTGACCGGGGCGCTGCTCGTCTGGGGCGGAGCGCTGTCGACTCTCGGGCTCACGACAGCTTGCCGAGCAGTGGGCGTCGCCACGCCCTTGCCTCCCGGGAGGCCGATCTACGACGACACGCGCAAACCCCTACCGAAGATCGAGGTCCCGACGCCGCCGGCTCCGATCCGAGTCGCCAAGTTTCGGGACGACGGCCCTCCGCAAGGCTCTCGGGAGCACGAAGTGCGCGTGTCGACCACCGCTCCCCTCGAGCCGAGCTCATCGGCGGGTGCGGAGATTGCCCCCGAGGCGATCGACACCGTTCTGGTGCATACTCCCGACGTACCCCCACCCACCTCCGGGCTCTCCCTGCCCGACTACAACATGTACGCCGCCTCGGTCGAGCGCGGGTTCATGGACGTTGGCTGCAAGGTCGTGGATCGACAGCGACTCGAAGCCCTTCGTGAAGAGTGGCGGCTGCGCCAGTCCGATGCGAATGCCGTCGATCCGTCGGACACCATTGCGCTCGGGAAGCTCCTGAACGCCAAGATCGTGGTGTTCGCCGAGTTCCTGGGCTCCACCACGGAGACCCTGCGGATCTCCGCTCCCGCCCCGCGGGATGACGAGGCGACCTGGATGCCGAAGGTCGAATGGGTCGAGGCGTGGGAGGCGGAGGAAACCTCCGTGTGGGACATCGGGCGTCACGCGACGCTTACGGACATCGAGGATGAGTCAAGCGAGCCGGAGGACCGTTGGCGTTCGAGTGGTGACAATCATCTGGTTGCCGGCGAGCGCTTTCAGCTCTTCAGTCGCGAGAAGGCCTCACTGTGGGAATACACGGATGCCTTCTGGTCGGTGTACGCCGAGAATCCGAACAAGCACGTCCAGCCTGGGACGCAGAGGCTGGTCGAGTTCGGGAGAGGCTATCGGGTTCCCGGACACGAGAAGGACTACTGTTGCGCTCTTCGTTGGAAGTATCGACCGCCCACGAGCGGCATCTTCCCGGTGTGGCCGGTGCCCCCGAGTCCGGGGCTGGCAGTGATCGAGGTGGACTACGCGCCCTTGTCCTCGGGCTCGACGATCCCCTGGGGCTCGCGACCCTCCGTCCTCTGGGGCCAGACGTCGGAGCAGGAAGTCGAAGCGAGGGAGCGGGCGGTCGTTACCTACGACAGACAGCGCCTGCCCCGGCGACGAGAGTACGCCCTCCTCGACGAGGAGCGCGCCGTCATCATCACCGAGGCCGAGCTTCGCTGGCTCCGCACGCAGGTCGGCGACGAGCTCCGGGAGAGTGCCGGATTCGTGGCCCTGCCGGTGGTGGACTCGAACGGGGTCCTGCAGTACGAGCCACGCGCCTCGAGTTCCGCGCGGGCGGAGCGGCTGCACGCCGAGCTGCCGGTGGCCGTGATCGACCTCACCGCGAAGATCGTGGTGGTGGAGACTTCGCAGGTGGCGTGGATCGGGACCTCGCGTCTGCGGTACACGGACATCATGCGCGGGAACGTAGCCCTGCCGGTCTCTCCCTCGGAAATCGACACTTCGTCCTGGCCCAGCTTGGACAGTCAGCAGGCGGAGATCCTGAGCAAGGTGTTCGAGTTCACCGCCAATGCGTTCCTGACCGACATCGCCGAGTCACCGCGGTAGCTGGCGGCGACCGGTCGCCCGACCTCAGTTCGTGGGGAACCCGCCCTTGGGGTCCTTCGAGCCCGGGCTCGCGGTGGGGGGGACGGGTGGAGTTGGGGGAGGGGAGCCTCCCATGTTCTCCATGACGCGTCGGGTCTCGAACAGCGCCTCTCCGCAGTGGTGTGCGAGCCAGATGAAGTAGCAGTCGACGTCGTCGGTGGGATCTCCCGTCTCGAACGCGGCCTTGCAGGTGATGTCGCACGGCCGTTCCGCGTTGAAGAAGCAGACCCGTTGCGCGCTCACGTCCCTTGCTCCTCGGCTCCGGTCTCGAGGACGACGGCGCGTCGTCTCGGCTCACGCAGCATGAGCGTGTTCCACGAGCCCTCGCTGACGACTTGATCCTTCTGGTTGAGCACGAACGTCCGGAACGCGACCTTCCCGCTCCTCTTGGAAGGCTGCTCGTCGATCTCCCCGACGTCCAGCCGCAGCCGCACGGTGTCTCCCGGAAAGACGGGTGCCTTCCATTCGATGTTGACTCCCGTCAGCGCCGCGATCGTCCCCTCGAACACCCCGATCCTCGTCCCGAGACCGGTGGCGATGCTCTGCACGAGCATCCCGTGCGCGATCCTCTTCCGGAACGGCATCCTTCGCGCGTACTCCGCATCGGTGTGCACCGGAGTGTAGTCCCCCGAGAGCCCCGCGAAGTTGACGAGATCCGTCTCGGTGATCGTCCGGCCCGGCGACACGAAGCTCTGCCCGACCTCGAACTCGTCGAACCAGTACCCCCGAACCGGTCCCCGGTCCCCTCCGGTTTGCTGCGTCATGCCGAGACCTTACCGCCAGCCCCCGACCGACCTCTACTGAAATGCCCGCCGCCGCCTCCGGGCCCGGGAGGGCGCAGGTCGGACCCCCGGGAGCCGGTCTCGTCGCCCTCGCACGGGTGGCTCGGAGCTCCCTGGTGAATGCAACATAACGCATATTATCGGACCTAACGTGGGGAGCGAGACCGGGGTCATGTTCCCGCCCCTTCCCGCCGATAGCCCCTCCATGAAGCTGCTGCCCTCCGTCTCGGTCCTCGTCTTGGCTCTCGGCTGCGCCTCGTCTCCCGGGCCCGCTCCCGACCCGCCCGCGCCGGCCAACCCCGCGACCCTCGCCGCCCCGACCATCGAGGCGAACTGGAAGGAGCGGCTCGACCAGCCCTACGTCTTCCTCGAGCATCGCGGCGACTACCGCCAGCTCGGCGTCGTGATGCGCCGGGTGCTCGAGTCCGCCCGGTGCGACGGCATCGAGGTCGAGGGGCCGCCGTTCGCGCTCTTCTACGACGATCCGGGCCGGGTGGCGATCTCCGATCTGCGGTCGCGCGCCTGCCTTCCGGTCGCGAACCACCAGGGCCTGGCCACCAAGCTCGGCACGGATCTCCTCCCGCGGGCCATGGTCGCCTACGGGCTGGTCCCCGGCGCCTACGACCAGGTTCCGCGCGCGTACCCGGCCCTGTTTCGCTACCTCGACGACCACGGCTGGGTCCAGGGTGGCCCGGTCCGCGAGGTCTATCTCGTCAATCCCGGCGACGTCGCGTCCTTCTCCGAGCTCGTCTGCGAGGTCCAGGTCCCCTGGACCACCCACTGAGCCCTCTGACTCAGCGGAGCTCCGACCGCAGCCGCTCGAGCAGGCCCGGGTAGCACCGGCCCACCAGCGCCCGGCCCTCGACCGCGCGCGCGTGCACCAGGTCGCCTTCGCGGAGATGCTCGAGAAGGCGAGGGTCGACGGAGAGCCGCATCGGCTCGCCCTGCTCGTCCCGCAACTCCGCGGAATCCCGCCCCACATTTGCGACTTGGTAGGGCAGGAACGGTCCCTCGGAGTCCGCCGCCGCGTGACACCGGGCCTCGGCGAGGCGCGGCAGGTCTCCCTCGAGCTTCGCCAGCAGCGGCCCGAATCCCTCGGTGAGCGACACCGCGTGCGCGTCGTCGCACCACCGGCAGAACGCGCCGAGGTCCGCGAGGAGCGCGCGGGCCTCGTCGGCCCCGCCGAGCCGCCCCTCCTCGAGCACCCAGCGGCCCGCGAAGTCGAGCAGGTCGCGCGCGGACAGGTTCTCGAAGACGCCGATGCGGCGTCCGTAGTCGGCGAGCAGATCGAGCGGGCGCGCCGATCGAGGCACGGGACCCGCGGGATCCCTCTCCCACAGGAACTCCTGCACCATGGCCCCCACCGCCCCGGGGAAGTCCGGGATCGGCCCCTCCCCCACCGCGTCGACGTCCGGGACTCCCTCGCAGCCCAGGTCCTTCTCGAGCTGGACGAAGAGCTCCTCCAGGTCGCGGCCCTCGGCGCGCCCCGCATCGAAGGAGGCGAGCGCGGCCGCCGCCGCGGAGGGATCGACCGACCCCTCCTCGGGCGAGGATGCGGGTGACGAGCCGGCCCCCCCGAGAGTCCGGACCTCACGGCCCCAGACCTCCGCCAGGACCCGACGCGCGCTCTCGAGGTCGAGGTCGGTCTCGAAGGCGAGCCCGTTCAGGATCTCCGTGACCGCCCCCCGATCGCCGCGGCGCGCGGAGTCCCGCAGAATCGAGAGGACGTCTTCGACCCTCTCGTCGGCGATGCCCCCGGTGGCGAACAGCTCTCGCAGGCGGAGCCCGGGATCCTCGCCGTCCGATGCTCCGGCCGGCGGTCCGAAGAAGAGCCGTTCGATCTCGCGCTGCTCGATCCGCAGCACGCCCCCCGGCCGCTCGTCGCGCATCCGCTCCGCATCACAACGCACCGCTTGCAGCAGGGCGGGGCTCCGGAAACAGCTCGTCGCCGGCGAGAGCCGGAACACCTCCTCTCCGATCGGGAAGAGGCGCCCGACGAGCAGGTCCCCCTTCTCGATCTCCGCGGCGGCCTCCGGCTCCTCCACCGGGTATTCGCCCAGCCCGAAGAGGTCCCGCAGCCATGCACCCTGGGCGCGATCGACCGCGGTCACCTCGAAGGCGCCGGCACGCGAGCAGAGGAAGGCCTCGGCGAGCTCGATCTCCGGGAGGCCCGCGGCCTCGAGCCAGGCCTCTTGCAGCACCTCCACGGGGACGCCGCCCAGGTGCTCGCTCGGGCGCTCGAGCAGGAACCACTCGAGATGACGGCGGGCGGCGAGCTCCTTCGCGGCCACCCGCTCGGCGTCGCCGACGCCCGGCGGAGCCCCCGCGAACGAGGGGCGCGTGCGCACGAACTCGTCCTCGAGCTCCGGCTCCCGGTCGAGCAGGGTGCGGTAGAGGGCGAGACCGCGTTCGATGCCGTCCTTGGATTGACTCATGGGTCCGCTCAAAATGGCGTAGCATTCTACCCGCAGGTCGGGGGCGAGCACGAGTCGACTGGTCCCCCGTGCCGCATTGCCCCCTTCTCCGGAGATCCGAGCATGAATTCCACCCCCCTCCAACAGGCCGCCGCCGAGGGCGCCGAACTCGCCGCCCTGGACATCGTGGGGCTCGTCCTGGTGGGAATCCTCGTCCTCCTCGGGATCTGGCGCGGCTTGTGGTGGCAGGTGATCCGGCTCGCCGGCGTGATCGCCGCGGTCGCCCTGGCCCGGGCCTTCGGGGCCGGGCTCGCCGAGCCCATCGCCGAGCGCTGGCCCGACATCTCGCCCCGCATCGTCCACGGCATCTCGTGGATCGGGATCTTCCTCGTGGCCCTGGGCGCGGCCACCCTCCTCGGCCTGCTCGGCAACAAGCTGATCGAGGCCATCAAGCTGGGGCTGGTGAACCGGCTCGGGGGCGCGGTCCTGGGTGCGATCACCGGTCTGCTCGTCCACACCGCCCTGCTCGTCGCGATCTGCCAGCTCGCCCCGGAGTCCTTCGTCTCCCGCGTGGTTGCGGGGACCTGGAGCGAGAAGCTGTACGAGTCCGTGGGGAGCCGCTGGCGCATCGTGCTGTCCGAGGACGCGGGAACGCAGGTCGATCGCCTACTCGAGAAGGCGCACCTGCTCGAGCTCGGTCCCGATCCCGCCCACGAGGGGGGCGCGGCGACGGAAGGCGACGGCACGACAAAAAAGGTCCGCTAGGCCGACCGGGGCCTTGGACCCGGGGTTCGCATCTCCTATCGTCTGACCATCGGAGCCCGCGCGGTCGGGGAAGTCAGGTGTGAATCCTGCACGGTCCCGCCACTGTGAGCCGTCGACCCGAGCTCCCACGGGAGGTCATTCACGAGAATCCTCCGGTCACTGGGGCCATCGGCCCTGGGAAGGCCGGAGCGAGGGCAAGGACGGCGAGTCAGGAGACCCGGCGTGCGGCGCAAGGTTTGCCGGATCCCGGGTGAGGATCCCCGCGACCGCGGCTGCGAGGTCGCCGGGGAGACGCTCCGGGAGACGGTGTTTCGACGAGGCATCGAACCCCTTTCCTCCCATGCGCATTCCCACCCTGCTGGCGGCCGCGGCACTCGCCCTGGCCTGCCCCACGCTCGGCGACGAGCCCGCGGACGGCTTCTCCCTCACCGCCCTCCCCTACCCGGGCCTGGCCATCACCGCGACGCTGTCCGACGGCGGCATCCTCACCTTCGACGGGGTCACCGTCGACCGCTACGACGAGTTCGGGAGCTACGAGACGACCCTGGCCACCTTCTCACCGCCCGTCTGGGCGAGCTTCCTGGTCGTCGATCCCGCCGAGGCCTTCGCGCTGGTCGGCGAGAGCTCGAACGGCGATCTCTTCACCGTGGACCTCTCCCTCGGCAGCGCGATCCCGGTCGCGAACCTCCCGTACAACTACGACGCGGACTTCGAGAGCTCCGCGAGCGTGCTCGTCAGCGCCGCCACCGGAGGCCCCGGCAGCGGCAACGAGATCTGGCGCGTCGACCTGGGCATCGGGACCACGACGCTGGTCGCCACCGCCGAAGGCGCCTCCGGCCCGGTGGCCGTCGCAGCGAACGGTGACCTTTGCTACGGGACGGCCTCCGCCGCCTTCCCGCCCCCTCCGGCGGCCTCCGCGGTCCTGCGCTGGAATGCTGACCTCTTGACCGGAAGCCCCGTCGTGACCGAGGACGACGCGGTCGTGCTCGGCGACGGGTACGAGGCCGCGGGATCGCTCGCGATCGATCCCGTCGACGGGCGCGTCTATCTCGTGGAGAACGACTTTGGCAGCGGCGTGAACCGAGTGCGTCACGTCAACGGTCCGTCCGCCGGGGCTCCGGTCCTCGTCGAGGGCACGCCCTTCTCGTGGATCACGAACCTCGAGCTGCTCCCGGGCGACGGCGAGGCCCTGTTCCGCCCCTGGCAGCCCGCGCGCGGCGGCTCCCTGCTCTACAACACGACCGATTTCTACTCGACGTGGGAGCGCATCGACCTCGCGCCCCAGCGTCCCGCCGTGCTTCTGAGCGGGGCGGGGACGAGCGGCGCGGGGGACGTGGACGTCGACGTCGTGGGTGGCACGCCCCGGGGAATCGGCTGGGTGCTGTACGGGCCCACGAGCCTCTACGACCCGAACGAGCTCGCGATCTGGATCGCGGCGCAGGAGCTCAATGTGTTCGTGGGTCTCGACCCGCTCACGTTGCTGATGCATCCGGCCCCTGTCGCCCTCGACGACGAAGGGAATGGCACCCTGACGGTGTACCACGACGGAAGCCAGCTCGGCCTCCTGGCGCTCCAGGTGCTGGTCCTCGACGCGGGAGGCGGCGTCGCCGCCATCTCCGAGGTCGCGTTCCTCTGAGGGGCGTGGCCTAGCCGGCGCGGACGCCCTTCACCCAGCTACAGGCGGCCCGCAGCTGCGGCTCGATGCCCTGGAACAGGGTCTGGGCCGCGGCGGCGCAGCCCATGCACGCGCCCTGCAGCCGCACGGTGACCCAGTCGTCCTCGACGGAGAGCAGCTGGATGTCGCCGCCGTCCGCGGCGAGGAAGGGGCGGACCTTCTCGAGCACCGCCTGGACCTCGGCCACCTTCTCGGAATCACCGGTCGGCGCCGCCGGCGCTCCGCCATCGGGAGTGTCACCCATCACGCTCATTCTTCTTCCCTCTTCCTTCTTCCTTCTCGAACCAGATTTCGGGCAGGGCCAGGGTCGGGCTCTCGGCGTCGTCCACCAGGACGGCGCCGGGCATCTGGGCCAGGACCTCGGTCCACGATTCCCCACGATACGCAGCAGGGGGAGCGTCCGGACAGGAGATGACCCGATGCGGGGCCGAACTTCGCATTTTCCAGCGTAGCACGTCCGACTCCGCTTTCTCCCGCGTGGCCCGCAGGAACAGGTACGCGACGCCGAGGGGGAGCTCCCAGCCCTCCCCCACAGCGGTGCCGACCAGGGGCAGGGCCTCCGCCGGGGGATCGAGCGTGCATCCCGCTCCCTCGGCCACGAGCTCCGCGAGCATCCGCACCCCCTCGCGCTCGCGCCGCACTCCGAGCAGGTCCGCCCCCGCCGCGGACGCCAGCACCCCGAGGCACCAGCCGAGCTTGCGGTCCTCTCCCCCGAGCACGTCGACCTCTGCGAGCAGCCCCTCGTCGGCGAGCCTCCGGTCCGGGTCCTCCTCGATCCGCCGCGCCAGCCGCTCCAGGGTCTTGCGCGCCGTCTCCAGCCGCGCGAACAGCACGGGCAGGATCCGCCGCCCGAGCTCCTCGCCCGCACGCCGCAGTCCGGATGTGGTGCCGGGCTCCATGACCCGCGCATTGTCGAGGACGAGCGAGGCCTCGTCACGTCCCGTCTCGATCGGCGGGGATCAAGGCCAGGCGATCCGCGCCGGGAAGTGCTCCGGTGAACGCAGCGTCTTCGTCGTCCACCGTCCCCTCTCATCGATCCCCTCCAGACGAAGGGACGCGTTCGGCGGAACTCCGATGTACTTCCATGGTCCCTCCGCCGTGCGCCGCTTGCGGAGCGTGAGCGGGATCGCGCCCTCCGTGCGGACATCGTCGATCGCGAGCACCACCAGATCGGGCGGCGCGGCAAGGGAATCGAGATCGCTCTCCAGGATCAGCTCGCCGTCGCAGAGGTCGATCCGCTCCGGGGGCTCGTACGGATCGACGTCGATCCAGCCGATCCCGCACTTGCCGACCTCGGCGGGCCATCGTGGGGTGAGGAGCAGGCGCCCCGGGACGAGGGACAACGGGATCCGCCCTTCCTCGTCAGTCTTCACGTGCCAGCAACACCCGCGAGACGCCGCGGGGGAGTCGAGCATCTCGACGATGATCCCCACTCCTTCCTCGAGGGGCATGCCTTCGAAGAAGAGGCGAGGCCTGGCGGGGGTCGAGTCGGCGCGCAGCGTGATCTCTCTCTCCTCCCCGGGAGCCAACCGCAGATCGAACATCACTGTGTCGGTCCACACGTTGTAGTGATCGGGGGGGAGGTGATCGAAGGCGAAGGCTCCCTTCGCGTCGGTTATCACCTCCGTCATCG
Source organism: uncultured Planctomycetaceae bacterium (assembly GCA_964428225.1). Lineage (GTDB taxonomy): Bacteria > Planctomycetota > UBA1135 > UBA1135 > JBFMCU01. The sequence continues at coordinate 4,738 of CAYRXS010000177.1, read as the reverse complement.
GCATCACGGCTCCGCTGCCCGGCGTCTCGAAGAAGCGCTGCAGGACAACCCGCTCTCCGACGACGGCCTGGCCGTCGCGCTCCATCCGACCGAACACGCGACCCTCCGGCTGGAGCACGAGCGTGATCTCCGTCTCGCCCGCGGGCACGTTCACGGGCGCGGGCTCGCTCGCCCCCCAACCCGCGAGATTCGCCTGGATCGAGTATCGCCCCTGCTGCAGGTCCGGGAACGAGAACCAGCCCCCCGGGCTCGTGACCACTCGGGATTCGCGACCGAATTGCTGGTCCGAGTACAGAGTGACCACCGCGTCCGGGATCCTCTCCTCCGCCGGATTCGTCACGTACCCCCCCAGCTGCGCCTCCGCGAAGGAGAACGCGTCGAGGGTCGTCGTCTCTCCGGGGCGGACCTCGATCTCCTCGAGCAGGCACGGTCTGCGCCCCTCGAGTCGAATCGTGATCGGATAGCGGCCGGCGAGGATCGCGGGAGTCCGGAAGCGGCCCGGCTCGATCCACCGAGAGGCCACGCGGAACGCAGGCATGTCCGAGACCACCTCGGGCGGCCCCAGGCCCGAGACGTCGAATTCGAGCACCGGGGCGGGATCCGAGTCCTCCGCGTCGGGCACCGCTCCCTCGATCACGCCGACTCCCTCGTCGATCCATATCTCCAGCCCGTCCCTCGGCGCCTCGGCCCGCTGGCGAGCAACCTCCCCGAGCTCCCCGCCCGCGGGCTCGTACCAGTACCGCGTGCGGGTGCCGAGCCGCGCGACGTCTTCCGCGAGGACCCGCACCAGGAGCGAACCCTCGGGGATTCTCGTCTCGAAGTTCCCGTCCTCGCCGACGCCGAGGGTCTTTCCCACCTCTCCGTGTTCTCGCAGGAGCTGCACGCGAAAACGCTGGTCCCCCAGCTCGAAGCGCGAGCGGATCCAACCGGCGAATACCGCGCCGTCGGACAATCGGATCGTGTCCAGCTCGACCTCCTCGCCCGGAAGCACGTCGACGGCGACCGGCACGATCGCCGGGCTCTGCGGAGCGACGCGGTGCGCTCCCGCCCACACCCTCTCGAACCGGAACCGCCCCGTCTCGTCGAGCGTCGTCGCCTGGCTCCGATAGCCCGTCGTCGTCTCCAGGTGGACCGGGACCGAAGCGGGAGAATCGTCGGCGTTCACGACCCGTCCCGAGATCGCGCCCGGCGGGACCCACGTCATCTCCAGACGAGCCCACCCGATCGCGGGATCGATCTCGACCCCCTCGCCCGCCCGAGGGACGAAGCCCCCCACCTCGTCGTAGAAGCGGACCGACAGCGAGGTGGCGCAGGGAAGCTCGTCCACGACGCACGCGCCCGCCTCGTTCGTCGTCGCGTGAGAACGGATGGGGAAGCTCGCGACCATGGAGGCGCCTTCACGAACCCGGACGCCGGCGTCCGCCACGGGTTCTCCGGCGTCGTCCGTCACGATGATCTCGAGCCGCCCCGTCCGGGCGAGCTCGACCTCGAGGAAGGCCCCCTCCCCCCGCGGGATCTCCGTGGGAGCGACGATCTGCCTGCGATAGCCGTCGTGTCGGAAGACGAGGTTGAGCTCGGGTCCTGGAGGAGGTCTCAGCTCGAAGGCGCCCTCCTCGTCGGCCCGGCCCACCTCCGTGAGCTTGCGGTCGTCAAGGCCGATCGTGCTGATCGTGGTCTCCCCCACGGCGATCCCGTCGCCGCGACGCACGACGCGCCCCCTCAGGCCGCTCTCAACGGAGGGGATCAATGGGCCGCGCTCCCCGGATCCGGTCTCCACGGAGGGAGCCTCGAGGTCGGGGGTCACCGTTCCCGGGGAAGTACTCGGAAGCGCGGAGAGCTCGGCGACCTCCCCGCCTCCGGAGGGCCCCGCCGGCTCCCCGGGGCTCGACACCGTATGCCAGACCCAGCCGATCGCTCCTCCCGCGACGACGGCCGCCGCCGCGATCTTCAACGTCTTCGTCATGACGAGCTCTCCCAGGGGTACGAGGGGTGCGGAAGGTCGGAGGGGCAGGCCGAGCAGCGTCATCCACGCGCCGCGATTGCCGCCGTGCTCCGCGTCGAAGCGTTGGCGGAGGATCGCGAGGCCGCGGCGGATCCGGCTGCGCACCGTGTCCCCGGGGATCTCCTCGCGGCGAGCGATCTCCGCGGCGCTGAGCTCGTCGAGGTAGCGGTGGAGCAGGGTGGAGCGATAGGGCTCGTCCAGCTCGAGCACCGCCCGAAAGACCCGCTCGTGCATCTCGGCTCGGGCCAGGACCTCCGGGGGTTCTTCGCTCTGCCGCGCGGACTCGGATCGAGCGAAACGCTCCTCCCGCTTCCGACGAGAGCGATTGCGCCGTCGATCCGTACGCAGCGAATTCGACAGCACCCGGGCCAGCCAGCCGCGAGGCGCTCCGCCGTGTCGCAGACGACCCTCGAGCGACGCGACCCACGTGTCCTGCACGGCGTCCTCCGCCCGGTGGGGGTCCGAGGCGAGGGCGTGAGCGAGCCGACGGATCCAGCCCGCGTGGACGAGCAGGGACTCGGTCGAGGGCGGTTCGGTTTCGCGGTTCATCTCCAACCACGCGTCCAATGCACCGGGGAGAGCGAGCGGTGCACGAATCCGGAGGTTTCTCGTCGATTCCGAGTCTAGCCGGACCCCGAGCGGATCAGGGCCACGAGATCCGCCCGGGGAACGAATCGGGCGAGCGGAACCGCTTCGTCCTCGCCACGCCCTTCTCGTCGAGCCCCTCGAGCTGCAGGTCCGCGTGGGGAGGCACCCCCAGGTAGCGCCACCCGCCCGTCGGGGTCCGCTCGCCGGGCAGCTCGTTCGTGAAGATCGACTCCCCCTCCCGCAGGACGCCGTCGATGGCGAGCACGCGCAGCTTCGGCGCCGGAGCGTCGGGATCGTTCCACCCCTCGAGATAGAGCTCCCCGTCGCAGAGATCGATTCGCGCGGGCATCCCCGGGGAGCCCTCCTCCGTCCAGGCCGGAATCCCGCAGTCCGGGTACATCGCCGATCCCGCCATGAAGAGCAGACGCCCCTCCAGTCGCGGCAGCAACGCCAGCCCCCCCGCCTCCACGTTCGCAAACAGCGCCGAGCCGCAGGCCATGCCCTGGGGATCGAGGGGAAGGGCCTGGATGCCCCAGGAGCCCTCGAGGGGCCGACCGCGGTAATACACGCGCACCTCGACCAGCTCCGGCTCGAGCTCGATCGTCAGCTCCCGCTCACCGCCCTCGCTCAGATCCACCTGCCGCCAGGCCTGCTTGGAGGAGACCACGTACCGATCGGGGGCCAGCTCCTCGAAGAGAAAGGCGCCGTCGTCGCCCGTCACCACGGCCCTCTCCATGATCCAGGAGTTGCTCTTCGCCGACCCGGTCAGAAGACACACCTCCTGTTCCGCCTCCGGAACGCCGGCTCGCAGGATCCGGCCCCGGATGGTCGAGACCGGGAACAGGACGAGGGCCAGATCCTGCTCGTCGGGACTCGTCTGCACCCACATCTGGTGGCTCAGGCCGATCCCCGCCAGGTGGGCCTGGATGAGGTAGCGACCCGGGACGAGGTCGTCGAACCCGAATCGGCCTCGAGCGTCCGATTCGTCCCGCAGGGTCGCCATCGACGTGTCGGGAGCCGAGAGGGTCACCACGGCATCGGCGGTGGACTCACCACTCGGAAGCTGCACGACGCCGCGGATCCGGCTCCTCTCCTGAGCGAGCGTCCCCAGATCCGTGATCGCACCCGGGCGGATCTCCACCTCCGGCAGGTAGATCGCGGAATCGTCTCCGAGGCGAATCGTGATGTCGTAGTGCCCCGATCGGATGGGCGTCGACCGGAAGATGCCCTCATCGTGCCACCGAGTCGCAATCGTCAACGACGCTCGGTGGCTCAGCAGCTGGTAGCGCCCCAGAGGAGCGACGTGCAGCATGAGCCTCGGGGCAGCGTCGATGCCCAAGGACTCGTCGAGACGCCCCTCGAGAATGCCCGCGTTCTCGTCGATCCAGATCTCCAGGCCCTCCACGGGGGCCTCCGTTCGCACCCGCACCACCTCTCCCAGCTCGGCTCCGGGCTCCTCGCGCCAGGCCCCGCCGGGCAGGCTATGGAAGATCAACTCCCCTTGCAGTACGCGAAGGAGAAGGGGCCCGGAGGTGATCGTCGTCGAGAACTCTCCCTCGCGATCCGGGACGACCCGATGTCCGACCGGGTCGCCTCCGCGCAGGATCTCGATCGAGAACTCCCTCGGCTCCATCTCGAAGCGCGACCGGATCCGGCCGGCGACGATTCCCGACCTGGTCAACCGGAAGGGATCGAGGTGCACCTCCTCACCGGGAGGCACCATCACCTCGACCTGCGCGAGACCTGACAGCTGGGGAGCGACGAACGTCTGGCCGCAGGGAACATCATCGAAGCGGAATCCCCCCGCTTCGTCGGTGATCGCGGTCCTGGCAAACGTCCCCCGGTCGTAGAAGCGCAGGAGAACCTCGGTCGAGACCGGCTCCCCCTCCGCGGTCAGGATCGCGCCGGAGATGGCTCCCGGAGGCTGGCGAACGATGCGAATCGAGGCCCTGCCGATGACGGGATCGATTTCCAGCCACTGGAACTCGGGCAGGTACCCCGGCTCCGAGAGGCACGCGGTGAGGGCAATCCCACAGGGAAGCCCCTCGAGCGCGCAGGCACCGGTCGCATCGGTTCGACCCCCGGTCGCCGAGCCTAGCCCAACTTGAAGGGCAGATTCTCTCGCCAAAGGACTTACGACGGTCGGCA
>CAYRXS010000176.1:0-13795 GCA_964428225.1 uncultured Planctomycetaceae bacterium | reverse complement strand
GTCCCAGCTCGTCGCGCGCGTGAGCCGTGACGATGAGGACCGGAATCCTGGACAGCGCCCGATTCTTCCGCAGCTCGTAGAGCATCTTGTGCCCGCTCTTCTTCGGCATCTCCGTGCTCGTTCTCGGGGGGATGAGCACCGGCGCCCTCGCCCGGCCCTCCGAGGACATTCCCCCGCAGGGTTCCCAGAACGACACGCAGGAAGCGCATCCGCCCCGCCACGACATGGGGGGTCTCTTCGACCTCCCCGGGCACTATCGCCCCGGCAAGATGGCGGGGATGCTCTTCGGCCGGCACGGCCGACCGGTCTACGAGATGCACGCCACCGTCTTCCCGGGCGGTCCGTTCCCCCACGGCGTCATCGCGGGTGAGGCGACCCTGATCGATGGTCCGCATGCGGGCGACACCTTTCCGCTCCACGGCGCGTGGGTGGAGAAGCGCCCCGGAATCGGCCACTACCGAGCGGTCCTCCTTCGGCCTCCGGCCGACGGCCACGGCCCTCCGGAGCCCTTCATCGAGATGAGGGGTGACTACGCCGACCTCAACGGTCCGGTTCCTCCGCCGGGTGCGTTCCAGGGCAGGTGGGCGCCCCTTCCCTGAGGTAGGGAAGACGGCGAGCCCTCGTCTCGCCTGACTGGAGCTCCCCTTCGTGGAGGGCGGAGGCCGGCGTTTCGTGCGACGGCCTCCGTCTCTTTCGTTCCGCTCGGCCGCTCCCGCGGGTCGGTGTACCTCGCCCTCCGGCGGCTCCGACTCCGTACAATCCCGGCATGGGCCTCCTGCTCCTCGTCGCCGAGACCGATCCCGAGAACCTCCGCTTCCTCGCCGAGGAATGCGAGGCCCGGGGACACGAGGTCCTGACGGCGCGGACGCGGTCGGAGCTGGCGGAGCGGCTCGAGCGCTCTTCGCCGGATGCCCTCTTCGTCGACGTGGAGCTCACCGCGGAGACCGAGGTCCGGGGGAACGCCCCTCTGGTCCTGATCGCTCCCACCGGATGCACCGCTTCGACCGAGGCTCTCGCCCGGAGCGGAGCGCAGGACGTCCTCCCGCGCCGGGCGTCTTCCCTCGAGCTCGCCCTGTGCCTGCACCGGATCTCGCGGCTTCGGAACCTGGCTCGCGAGCGCGATGAGCTCCGGGCCCTGCCCTCGAGCCTGGCCTCGGAGATTCTCGCGGGCTCCTCCCCGGCGGCGGCCAAGCTGCGCGAGCGGATCGGGCGCGTGGCCGGCACCCCCCACAGCACGGTCCTCGTCACCGGAGAGGCGAGCCTCGAGAACGGGCTCGTGGCGAGGGCCATTCACGGACAGTCCTCCCGCGCCTCCGGCCCGTTCCGCGTCCACGCCTGCGCTGCCTCGGACCCGGGTGGCTTCGAGTCGGTCCTCGTCGGCTCCGGCCACCTCGAGGGGCTCCTGAGCCAGGCGGCGGGGGGCACGCTGCACGTCGAGGAGGTCGCCGCTCTCGCCCCGAAGGCCCAGGACCTGCTCGTGGACATCCTGCGGGACCGCACCTTCCGTCCGGGGCGCGGGGTCGAGCGGCCCCTGGAGGCGCGGATCATCGCCTCGACCTGTCACGACCTGGAGGCCGCCACCGGGAACGGCTCCTTCCGCGAGGACCTCTTCTATCGTCTCAACGTCCTCTCCGTACCCGTTCCTCCCCTCCGGACCCGCCACGAGGACCTCGCCGTCCTCGCGCGCGGTGTCCTCCGGCGCCTGTCCATCGCGGGGGCCGCGGGTCACGCCTCCCTTTCCCCCGCGGCCCTGACGAGATTGGCCGCCCACGACTGGCCGGGCGGCCTGTGGGAGCTTCGCGCGACCCTCGAGCGGGCGGCTTTCCTCGCTCGGGGCGGGTCGATCCACCCCGGGCACCTGGGGATGGATCCGCTACGGGAGGCGGCGGAGGCGGGCCGCGAGGGCGGGGCCGAACCTCCCGGCGGCGACCGCAGCCTGCGGGCCACGGAGGAGCGCCTGATCCGCGCGGTCCTCGCCGAGGAGGGGGGCAACCGCACGCGGACGGCCCGGGCCTTGGGGATCAACCGCTCGACCCTCTACAACAAGCTGCGGCAGTACGGGATCGGATAGCCCCCGACCCGGAAGGGTTTGCAGGATCGGGAAAGGCGTGTTTCGCCTCCCGGAAAAAGATGCCGCGCGAGGCGTTCCCGGGGGTCAAGGGATCGTCGGTTTCGGTCGAAAGGGCGCTTGGTATCGGCTTCGCGGGAAACCCCGTAGCCGAGGGCCAGATTCCGGAACCACCTTCCGATCCCACATGCATTTCGTCGACTCGAACTCGGCTGACGCCGGGGTCCATCCCCCCCACGGTCCCGACCGCGAGGTCGGAGCCGCTCTTGCCGGTGGACTGCAGCTTCCCCTCGCCGCTCTTCGCGCATCGATCGAGACCCTCGCCAAGGAGCTCGAGAATTGCGAAGAAGGAAAGGTGACGTTGCACGCCGTGCAGAAAGAGGTCGACCTGCTCGGACGGAACGTCCAGAAGCTGATCGACTTCACGAAGCCCGCGCGACCTCACCCGCTCGTTTGCACCATCGAGGAGATCTCGATCGCGGCCCTCGGCGAGGTGCCGCAGCGCAAGCGAGAGGAACTGCGCGTCACGACCACGACCACGGAAGGACGGCTCGAGATCGACGGCCCGATCCTCACGAGCGCGCTGCGGCGGCTGGTCGAGAACTCGTTCGAGGCGGGCTGCGAGCACGTCCACCTCGAAGCGCACCAGGACGAGCGGTTCACGAGGTTCGTGATCATCGACTCCGGCCCGGGAGGATTCGAACCGACCGAGGCCGCGTCGCCCTTCCAGTCCTCGAAGCCCAATCACCTGGGCCTCGGCCTGGCGCTCGTGCATCGCGACCTGTCGATGCTCGGCGGCTGGCTCGAATTCCACCAGTCTCCCGACGGGGAGACCCAGGCCATCGTGACGGTTCCCAATCGACCGTCCCGGGAGGAGGCGGCATGAAGTCGTCCGAAGAGGGACGGTCCGGCCTGCGAGTCCTGCTCGTCGAGGACGATCGCGACGTTGCGGGAGTCCTCCAGGCGGGGCTGCAGATGCGCGGCTACGAGGTGAGCTGTGTCGCGACGGCGGACGAAGCGCTGACGGTCCAGGACTACGACGTGCTGGTCACGGATGACCAGCTCACCGGGAGCATGAACGGACTGGAGCTCATCGAGGCGGTCGACACGCGCGGGACGGGGCGGCCCGCCATCCTCATCAGTGGCAATCCCGATCTCGAGCGCGACCGACGGGCATCCCGTCTCGGAGTGGCGGCCTGTCTTCAGAAGCCGTTCCACCTCGACGACCTGGTCCAGGCGATCGCCGCCACCCCGGCGTCGCCCCCGGAAGCGCCCGTGGAGAGGTTCTCCCGCGAGTACGCCACGGAGGGGAATCCGTGCGAGCAGGCGGCGCGCGACCTCGGGGCCTTCTTCATGAAGCGGGGGCTGGGCCCGGCCCACCGCTCCCGGATCATCAGCGCCGCGGCCCAGATCCTGCGGGACGTGCCGCACGTCGGCGCCGAAGAGCCCGTCCGCGTCGATGCGACCCTGCACGGCCGGCAGGTGACGGTGGAGGTCCGCTTCGACGGAGACTCGCGACCGCCGGTCGAGCTCGACGAGCTCCGCCCGGCCCTGCCTCTCCGCGACGGGGGCCAGGAAGCTCCGGCGGGGAAGAAGAGCCTCCGACGTGCCCACGCGCTCGCGGAGGGCCTCGAGGTCCTCTCGGAGTCGGGGCGGACGGTCGTGCGGCTCGTCTTCGAGCTCATGCCGGTCGGTTTCGACGAGGACGACCTCGACCTCTCCAACGTCGACTACATCGATCCTCGTTCGATCGATCGCCTGATCGAAGTACTGCGGTCCGGTGCCGGCGATCAGATGCACATGGTTCCGAGCTCGATGGCCGCCACCGTCGGCCGTCTGCTCGCCCTCTCGGAAACGAACCGGACGGCTGACGCGTCCATGTGGAGCTGACCCCTTGTCTCCCGACGACATTCGATCTTCCACGGCTGGAACCGACGTGGACCAGGACCTCGACGAGGATCTCTTCAACTTCGACGAGATCATGGGCGGCAGCGCCGTGGCGGATGACGACGACGCCGACCTCGACGAGATCTTCGCCACCCTCCAGGACGACGGCGACGACGAGGAGATCGGCGCCGAGCCCGACGAGAATCCGCCTCCGGAGCAGGCCGCGGGAGCCGCTCCCGCGCCGGTGACCGAGCCGGCCGCCGCCGCGTCGGCTCCGACTCCCGCTCCGGCGGCCGCACCGGCTCCGACAGTCGCTCCGGCCGTCGCGCCGGCAGTCGCGCCGGCGGTCGCTCCGGTCGCCGCGGCCGGCCCGGCTCCCGTCGCCCCCTTCCCGCAGGGCACGCCGACGACGATGGTCAACATGGGCCTTCCCCGGCCACTGCTCTGGCTCTTCATCGCCTTGGCGAGCGTGAACGCCCTGCTCGCGATCGCCGCGCTCGCCATCTCGAGCCGAATGACGAGCGACGTCCAGCGCATGACCGACGAGACGAAGGAAGCGGTGCGCGACGTCACCCATACGGCCGCGACCATCATGGACGCGGACCAGTTGATGACCACGCCGGTGGTGTCTCCCGATCCGGAGAACCACGAGGCCTTCGGCCGGGCGATCGGGATGATCGAGGCGGGCGAGTACATGCGGGCGCGCCAAGTCCTGTGGGGCCTGCTCGCGGTGGTGGACCGGATGGATCCCGTCGATCGCGAGAAGGTGGAGGCTCGAGCCAACTACCTGATCGCCCATTCCTGGCAACGCGAGGTCATCCCGAACGCGGAGGAGGAACAGTGAGAGCGCTGATCGCAGCTCTTCTCCTCGCCGCCGCGCCGGCGGCGGCCGAGTCGGATTCCTTGATCGTGATCCGCAAGCCCGCGAGCGAGCCGGGCAAGGCGTGGTGGGAGGTCCGGGCCACGGACGCTCCGGTGACGGATCTCCTCGAGCTGATCGGGACCAAGGGAGGGTACGCGATCGAGGGGCTCGCGAAGCTCGATCGATCCCACCTCGTCACGGTCGATCTCGTGGACCGGCCGCTGTCGATCGTGCTCGAGTACACGCTCGGGAGCGTCGGCCTGCGTCACGAGATGCGTCGCAAGACGATCGAGGTCTTCCCGTACACGGAGAGCCTCCCCCCGGCGGAGACGAGGATCCGAGCCTCGATCGCGTGGGTGAACGCAACGAAGCGCTTCCCCGAGCATCCCCTCGCACCCGTGGCACGCCTGGCTCAGGGAGCGCTCGCGCACTCCGCCGACAATCCGGAGGCCGCGCTCGGTCACTACCAGACCCTGATCGATTCCTATCCGCTCTCGAACGAGGTGGCGGAGGCGCGCATGCGCTCGGGGCGGATCCTGACGCGGCTGGAACGGTGGGCGGAGGCGAGCCAGCAGTACGAGGAGATCCTGAGGCTCCCCAGCGCCGTCGCCTACCACCCCATGACCCGGGTGGAGGTGGCCCGCTGTCGCATCGCTCTCGGTCATCCCCAGAGCGCGCTCTACGTGCTCGAGTCCCTCGACACCACCTTCCCCACGCAGGATCCCGTCGAGAAGTCGGCGCGGCTCCTCGTTCGGGCCGAGGCCCTCAACGCGATGGAGCGGTACGCGGACGCTCGCCGGGTGCTCGAGTCCGCCGGCCCTGAGCTGGATCCGGTCGCGAACCGGGAAGCGCTGAAGGTCCTGGCGGTGAGCTTCGAGGGTTCCAAGGAATACGGTGAAGCGAGTCGGGCCTGGCTGAGCTACAGCCGGGACGCGAGCCCGCGCGAGAAGGAGTACGCGCTGCGTCGGGCGGCCGAGCTGAGCCTGGACGCGAACGACGAGATCCCCGTCCTCTTCATCTGCGAAGAGGCGAGGCGGATTCCCGCGCGGAAGAGCTTCGACGATCTCGAGCTGGAGGCCCGACGCCGCCTCGGTCTCGCCGCCGACGAATCGCCGAAGGACAAGAAAGCCACGGACCGGATCACGCTCGCGGAGAGCTGGCTGGAACAGGAGGAGTACGGCCGCGCGAGCGAGATCCTCGAGCAGCTCTATCTGGCTCGGGGCGCTCTCGAGAGCGAGGAAGAGGCGGCCCGCGTCTGCGCCGGATGGGCGGCCTGTATGGAGCAAGCGAAAGGGCTGGAGCAGGCGATCCAGCTCCTGGCCGAGGCGCGTTCCGGGTTCGATACGGTGCTGGCTCGTGCAATCCTCGATCGCGGCGCCGCGGCGCTGCTCGAGAAGCACGAGCTCTACGAACGGGCGATCGAGGCCTACCAGGGTCGCTACTGAGCGGAGGACCGATTCGATGATGAGATTCCAGACCGTCGTTGCCTCGGGGTTGGCCACCTTCCTGGTGGTTCCCGCGGTGACTCTCGGCGGCGACGAGATCGGGACGCTCAAGGAGGCTCTCACGAACACCGCTCGTGCTCTGGAGATCCTGGCCGGGATCGAGAACAAGCTCGACGACGACGAGCCGGTGAGCGCGGGCATCGTCCTCGCGGTGACGGAGCCCTCGATCCTCGACGCTCGCCGGCGCGACGAGCGCCTCAACGCCCTGCGCAACGAGTGCAGCTTGCTCCAGACCGAGCTCGACCTGCTCGAGAACGCCGCGACCGCGGAAGCTCCCTCGACGGAGACGACCTCGCATGTCTCGACGCCGACCGTCGCCGGTGACGCCCACTCCCTGCCGCCGGTGCACACGGGCATCGACGAGGCGACCCGGAACGCCCTGAGGTCCCTGGCGGGTGAGGAGACGAGCCAGGGCGAGCCCCGAGACGCCTCCGCTACCGTCGAGGCCGCGGCCGGGGAGGGCTCCCCCGAGACCGAGGAATACAGCGCCGACCCTGTCGGGCAGGCACGGGCCTGCTACCGCGCGAAGCGGTACGCACAGGGCTTCGCGCTGCTCGAGAAGGTCACGAGCGGCACGCAGGCTCTGTACTGGCGCGCGCGCTGTCTGGAGAAGCTCGACCGCCTGGACGAGGCGGCGACGGATCTGAGGAAGGTGATCGAGCAGACCTCCGACGGCTTCGAGAAACAACGGGCCCAGACCGACCTGGAGTTCATCGAGTGGAAGAAGGGCTTCCTCGAGAAGCTCGGCGACAGCTCTCGCTCCGAGAAGAACGGCTGATGGCAGACACGATCCCCACGACCCCGCCCGCAAAGAAGGACGTCTCCGGTCTCGACGAGATCGTGCGTTCCTTCCCGTCGATCCTCGACACGCTGCGCCAGAGCTATGGCGAGCTCGAGGAGCGGGCGGCTCGCGTGGAGAACGAGCTGTGTCGCGCGAACGAGGAGCTCGAGCGAAAGGTCCACGAGCTCGACGTAGTCAAGCGCCACCTCGAGGCCGTCCTCGAGTCGCTGCCCTGCGGGGTCGTCGTCCGCGACGCCTTCGGGACGATCGCCCACGTGAACGAATCGGCGCTCGAGATCCTCGGGGCACACCCCGACGAGATCGTGGGCTCGACCGACCACGAATCGCTCCAGGGCGAGGACGGCGACGGCGAGCCGCGCGAAGTGCGGCGACGCGACGGCAAGCGGCTGGTGTTGGCCTCCCGGTTCTCCCACGTGCGCCTCGCGAGCGGGGACTGCGACGGATCGGTCGAGATCCTCGACGATCGGACCGAGCGAACCGCGCTCATCGAACGCCTGCACGTCGCGGACAAGATGGCCGCGCTGGGCACGATGGCCGCCGGCATCGCCCACGAGATCCGGAATCCGCTGAGCGCGGTTCGGGGCTTCGCCGACCTGCTGCGCAAGAACCGTCGATCCGAGGAGCAGTCCCTGCGCTGGGCGTCGCTGATCGTGGAGGGAGTCGACGAGATCGACTCGATCATCCAGAACATGCTCACCTTCGGCAGCCCGGAGCGACTCCGTCTCGAGCATATCGATCCCGAGGAGCTGCTCCGGGAAGCGGTCCGCGTCGCCATGAGCGAGCGGAACCGGACGCGCTCCGGGGACGAGCTCGCCGTGAACGTACACGCCGAGGCCCCGACGTTTCTCGGCGATCGGATCAAGCTGCGTCAGGCGATCCGCAACCTCGTCACGAATGCGGCGGAGGTCCAGAGCGATCGCGGCCGCATCGACGTCGACCTTCGCCACGAGGACGACGAGATCGTCGTCCGCGTCGCCGACGCGGGTCCCGGTATCCCCGAAGACCAGAGGAACAGGATCCTCGACCCATTCTTCACCACGCGCGCGGACGGCACGGGCCTCGGCCTCGCGCTGGTCTCGACCATCGCCCAGTTGCATGGCGGCACGGTCGAGGTCAGCCCCGATCCCTCCCCGCTCGGTGGCGCGGAGATACGTCTCCACATTCCCCATCAGCCGGCCCAAACGTCGGCAGCATCCCCCTCTAGCCCCCGCGGTAACTACTAATGTCGATTCAACGAGTCCTCATCGTCGATGACGATTCCCTCTCGAGAGAGTTCCTCACCGAAGCCGTCCGCTCCCTGGGGTTCCAGGCCGAATCCGCGAGCAGCGGCGAGCAGGCCCTGGAGCGAGTCCGACGGCGCGGCATCGATCTCGTCCTGACGGATCTCCGAATGCCCGGGATGAGCGGAGTCGATCTCGTGAGGGAGCTGGGCAAGCTCTCGCTCGATATACCCGTGGTCCTGATCACCGCCCACGGCACGGTCGAGACCGCCGTGGAAGCGATGCGCCTCGGCGCGAGCGACTTCCTGGTGAAGCCGTGCACGGCCGAGACCATCCGGCTGGTCATCGATCGCATCGCCCACGCGAGCCGTCTGGAGAGCGAGAACGCCTATCTCCGAGGCGAGCTCCGCCCCCAGCAGGGGGAGGAGGTCGTCGCCGCATCCCGAGCGATGCAGGAGATCCTCAAGACCGCCGAGCGCGTCGCCAACTCGAAGGGGACGGTGCTCATCACCGGCGAGAGCGGGACGGGCAAGGAGCGGGTCGCCCATCACATTCACGCGTGCAGCCCGCGCCGGGAGGGCCCGTTCATTCGCGTGAACTGCGCGGCGCTCTCCGAGCAGCTCCTCGAGAGCGAGCTCTTCGGGCACGAGAAGGGGGCGTTCACGGGGGCGTACAAGCGCCACCTCGGCCGGTTCGAGCTCGCGGACGGGGGGACGCTCCTGCTGGACGAGATCGGGGAGATCTCCCCCTCCCTGCAGAGCAAGCTGCTGCGGGTCCTGGAGGAGGAGGAGTTCGAGCGCGTCGGAGGGACGTCGACGATCAAGGTCGACGTTCGGATCATCACCACCACGAACCGCGACCTGCCGACGGAGGTTTCCGCGGGCAAGTTCCGTGAGGACCTCTACTACCGGCTGCACGTGCTCCCGATCCCGATGGTCCCGCTGCGCGAGCGGCCGGAGGACGTGCTTCCGCTGGCCCGCCACTTCGCCGGGTACTACTCGCGTCAGAACGGGATCAACGTCCCCGACTTCACTACCTCCGCCGAGCGTCGGCTCACGGAGTGGTCCTGGCCGGGCAACGTGCGCGAGCTGGAGAACGCCGTGCACCGGGCGGTCATCCTCGCGGACGACGGGGAGATCACCGGCAAGCTGCTCGCGTTCGATCCCCAGCCGCACACCGCCCAGAAACCGCAATTCACCCTGGTCACCGACAAGGGCAACTACATGGGCTGCATCAGCGCCGCCTCGCCGCTCGCCAATCGCACGCTCGCCGACATCGAGCGCGAGGCGATCCTCTGCACGCTGGAGGCGACGCGCGGCAACAAGACGGAGGCGGCTCGGCGGCTCGGCGTCACTGCTCGCACGCTGAGCAACAAGATGCGCTTGTGGAGGGAGCTCGGCCTGGTGGCCTGACCGAGGAGTCCACGATCATGGATCCGACCAGCCCCGACACGACACTCCTGAGCCGCTTGCTCGCGGCCACCGAGGTGCGCCACCGGGTGCTCATGTCGAACATCGCGAACTCGAACACACCGGGCTACAAGCGCCAGGTGGTCGAGTTCGAGGACCTCCTGCGACAGGCGCTCGCCGAGGGCTCTCCGGAGTTCGCGACCGTCCAGCCGGAGGTGAAAACCGACGTGGCGACACCCGCCCGCCCCGACGGCAACAACGTGACCCTCGAGCTCGAGGTGAACGCCATGCGGGAGAACCGGCTGCTGCACGAAACCTACACCGCGATGCTCTCCGGGCAGTTCCGACTCCTGGACACCGCCATCAAGGGAGGGACTTGATCATGAGCGGAATCGACCGGCTCTTCTCGGGAATGCGCACCTCGGCGAGCGGCCTCACGGCCGAGCGCACCCGCATCGACGTCATCGCCGAGAACATCGCCAACGCCCGCACGACCCGCACCGCGGACGGTACGCCGTATTGCCGCAAGATGGTGATCTTCGAGCCTCTCCTGCGGAAGGCCATCGCCGGACAGAGGCAGCTCCCCGGCGAGGGGGTTCGACCCCCCCGCATCGTGCCGGACATGAAATCCCCCTTCGAGGAGATCGAGGACATAACGCACCCCCACGCGGACGAGAACGGAATCGTCCGCTACCCCAACGTCAATACCGTCATGGAGATGGCGGACCTGATCACCGCGATGCGCTCCTACGAGGCGAACCTCACCGCCCAGGAAAACTTCGTCCGTATGGCGGAGAGGGCGCTGGAGCTCGCGCGGTAGCAAGAACGAGTCCAGGCACTGGTTGATTAGATGGTCGATCGCATCGGATCTGGAGGAGGTTCCCTGGCCCGCGAGGCGGTCCTCGCGGCGCTCAAGAGTCAGGCGAAAGCTGCCGAAGGAATCCGCTCCACGGCCGCCGAGCTGCTGGGCAACGAAACGGCCGAGGCGGAGTCCAAATCGAAGACCGGCTTCTCCGACAAGGTTCAGGAGGGACTGCAGGCCGTAAACAACGAGATACGGGCTGCCGAGAAGCTGCCCGAGGATTTGCTCTCCGGGAAGATCAGCGAGTTCTCCGAGGTCGCTGTACAGATCAAGAAGGCCGAAATCAGCTTCAACTTCGCGATGGAGATCCGGAACAAGCTCATCGACTCCTATCGCGAAGTCATGCGAATGCACGTGTGAGTCGCACCTAGATGAACGAACTCCTGAGGACACTCACCGACCAACTCAAGGGAGCAGGCGGCGGGTCCAAGGCGATTGCCGTCTTGGTCGGGCTCGCGGTCGCCGTCGCGATCGGGATCGCGGCCGTGATCGCAAATCGACCCGATTGGGATCCGGTCTTCGTGAACCTCAGCGGTCACGAGGCCGCCCAGGTCTGCGCCGCGCTGCAGGAGGCGGGGATCCCCTTCGACACGAACCCCGGCGGCGCCAGCCAGATCGTGTACGTCGACGAGGGCGATCGCTCCGCCGCGCTGGCCGCGGCCTATCAGTCGGGAGCCCTGGACAAGCCCCTGAAGGAGGTCATCCGGGATCCCGGCGTCGCGTCTCTGTTCGACAGCGCTCTCGAGCGTCGCCTCCACGCGCGGAAACGCGAGTGCCTCGAGATGGAAGGCATCCTCGAGCAGATCGACTTCGTGCTCGAGGCCAGCGTCTACTCGCCCCTCGGGGATTCCGCCTCGATCGGCATCCTCAAGCCGGCTCCGGCCTCCGCCTCCGTCACCTTGACGATCGCGGGGCCCACTCTGTCGGAGCGTCAGGGCGAGCACATCGCGTTGCAGATCAGCAGGGGTCTCGCAGTCCCCCGGGAGAACATCGTGGTGTCCGACCACGAGGGCAACTGCCTCTTCGACGGCACGGCGTCCGACGAGCGCGGGCACGGCGACGCGCTCCGGGATCTGCTCGCCTACAAGCAGGATTTCGACCTCGGCAAGGCTCGAGAGATCAACGAGTTCTTCACCGAGACCATCGGGCCGCGGATGGTCAAGGTGATCGTGGACTCGACCTGGGACTTCGACCAGAGCGTCGTGCGCTCCGGCACGTCGGCGCAGGGAGCCAAGCTCTCGGAGTCCAAGAGCGAGACCGAGACCCCGATCGGTGACGCGGTCGTGGGAGGCCCCGCCGGTGCGAGCTCGAACATGCCGGGCGCGGGCGGCTCCGGCACCGGTTCGGGGGCGGACACGAACAATCCGGTCTCGACCGAGCCCCTCGTCGCCAAGTCGAAGGAGTCAGAGTCCAAGTACGCCCCGAGCACATCCGTCGAGGAGACGGTCCGGACCGCGCCGACGTTGAGCAAGCTGAGCGTGGCCCTCCTCGTCGACGACAGCAAGACGCAGGAGGAGGCCGACGCGATCGCGCTCACGGTGGCGAACGCGCTGAACTACGATGCGGCTCGCGACGGGGGTCCGCTCACCGCGCAGCGGATCACGTTCCACACCCCGGATCCCGCCGAGGCCGCCGAAGGAGAGGAGGGGGAGTCCGGCGGGGGCATGAGCCCGATGATGGAGCTCCTCGTGAAGCGCGGTCTCGAGGTGGCGGTCGCGATCGTCTTCATCTTCCTGCTCCTGAAGAGCCTGAAGGGCGCCAAGGGCTCCGCCGGCGCGCGCGGGGGAGCCGGGGGCGGGAGCGGACCGGGCGGAGTCGTGTCGGACGACGAGGTCGATCCCGAGCTCCTCGCCCGTGCGCAGGTGGAGGAGCTGATCAAGGCCGATCCCGACAAGGTGGGTGAGATCCTCTCCGCGTGGGCGCGGGAGGAGACCACCACGACCGGAGCGAAGTCGTGAGCGAGAAGCAGGGTGCGATTCAGGGGCACCATCGCGTCGCGGCCTTCCTCCTGAGCCTGGACCGCGACGTCGCCGCGAACATTCTCAAGAGCCTGAAGGAGGACGTCGTCGTCGCCGTCTCCCAGGCGATGCTGGATCTCGATCCGCGCCTCAGCGAGGAGAGCTCCGTGAACGAGCTCTACCGCGAGGTCGCTCTCCACGTCAACGGCCCCAAGAGCATCCGGGCCTGCGACGACAACGACCTGCGCGCGATCCTGAGTGCCACCTTCGGGGGAACGAAGGGCGGCGAGGTGCTCCAGCAGATCATCGATCGACGGCGGAAGGAGCGTCCGTTCCACGCGGTCGAGGTCTATCCGCCGGGCACGCTCTTCCGCGCGATTCGCCACGAATCGACGGCGGTGGCGGCGCTGGTCCTGGCCCACCTCGATCCCGCGGTGTCGGCCAAGATCATCCGGCTCTATGAGGAGGAGAAGGCGCTGGAGATCGTGAAGCGGATGGCCGTCCTGTCTCCGCCGGGCTCCGCGATGCTGCAGACGATCGCGGACAACCTCGAGGTCGCCCTGGAGGCGTTCGCCGAGGAGGCCGAGGAACCCGACCCCTCGGACCGCCTGAAGTCGATCGCCGAGCTGCTGAACTACACGTCCTCCGAGCTGGAGAAGAACGTCATCCAGTCCATCGGCGAGGACGACGCGGAGATGGCCGCCGAGCTCCGCGAATACATGTTCACCTGGGAGGACATCGGGAGCATCGACAAGCGGTCGATGCAGAAGATCCTCGGAACCGTCGACACGAAGATGCTGTCGGTGGCGCTCAAGGCCTGCTCTGCCGAGGTGGAGGCGAACGTGCTCGGCAACCTCAGCGAACGCGTGCGCGAGATGGTCGCCGAGGAGCGCGAGCTCGCGGGCGCCATGGCGATGAGCGACGTCGAGGCGGCTCGCGAGGACATCATGAAGAACATCCGCGCCATGATCGAGTCCGGCGAGTTCAGCCCGTCGCGGGCGGGAGAGGACCTTGTCACCTGAGCGCATCCGCCTGGAACCCGGCCACCCCGAGATCCGATCGGTCCGGATCGTCGAGACGGAGAACCGAAACACGGTCGAGGTCGTAGCGGAGCGCGTACGCGAGCGCGCTCTCGCGGAGGGGGTCGTGCAAGGCATGGCGATCGCCCAGGAGCGCGAGGCGAAGGCTCTCGCGGAGGCCGCCGAACGACTGGACACGCGCC
>CAYRXS010000175.1:0-13799 GCA_964428225.1 uncultured Planctomycetaceae bacterium | reverse complement strand
CGGTGATGTTTGCACTTCCGGCCGATGAGACGCCCCGCAGCACGCTCTCGATCGCGGGACCGGAAAGATCCTCGTACTGGCCGCTCGCGGCCCGGTCCGAAATGGTGACTACACCGATCCTGGGGGTCTGGTCGATCACTGGGGGAGCTCCGGGGTGGCCCACCAGTAGACCCGCGCTCGCTCCCCGGAGGCAAGCATGCCCACGCAAGCCCCACCCGCCCGGCTACCCGCGAGGTTCTCCGCCGACGTGCTCGAGCGGAACCTCCAGGCCCTCGACGAGGTCGATCCCGAGATGGCGCGACGCCTGCGCCTCCCGGTGGACGGCGAGCGCGTCCGGTTCGACGAGAGCGGGAAGGCGACCTACCGCGTGCACCGGGACCGGATGCCCCTCGACCTCGATCCCGCGGTGCTGGAGGAGGACCTCGCGGAGATCACCGGCGCCGACCGCGTCGCCGCGCTCGGGCTGGGGCTGGGAGAGGGACTCGACGTCCTCCTCCGCGAGCCGGGGCCGCGACGCATCCTCGCGTGGGAGCGTGATCCCTGGCTGCTGCGCCTCTGCCTCCTGCGGCGGGACTGCAGGAACGCGCTGCGAAGCGGCCGGCTGCGCCTCGCGCTCTGCGGCGACCTGCTGGGCGTCGACCTGTCCGGCTGGGCGCGTCTGAGCCACCCCTTCCTCGCCGGACTCTACCGCCGGGAGCTGGCGTGCGCCGACCGCGGGCTGGGAGAGAAGCGGATCGCGCTCTGCGCCGGCGGGCTCTTCGTCGAGCAGCTCGGGCGCGCGCTGGAGGCGCGGGGATTCGACGTCTGGACGCTCGAGGCCGAGGCCCTGGCCGCGGAGGAGCTCTCCCGGACGATGCGGCAGCTCCGGCCCCGCATCGTGGCGTCGATCAACTACACGGAAGGGCTCGCCGAGTTCTGCCGCCGACACGACGCGAAGCTCATGTGCTGGGAGGTCGATCCGAGCCTGCGCGCGCCGCTCCCGCACGACGAGCCCCCGGATCACGCCTTCGTCTTCACCCACCGCCGGGCGAACGTCGCCGAGTACCGGGCCGCCGGCTTCGAGCACGTCGAGTACATGCCCCTCGCCGCGGATCCGGCAGTTCGCGCGGGCGACGGGACGCCCTTCGAGGACCGCGAGCACCCTCTGAGCTTCGTGGGAGCGAGCATGGTCTCCACCGCGCGACGGTTCCGCGACGAGTTCGTCGACGCCTGGACCCGCTGGAAGGAGGGGGATTCCGGGGCGGCGGACGAGGGGCGGCTCCTCCTGAGCCGGATCGTCGCGACGCAACGCGAGCACCCGACGCGGTTCCTCCTGCGCGATCTGCTCGAGGCTCACGCGCCCGGGTTCGCGCGGGCGGCGATCGACGAGCTGGGACTCGCGGATCCCGCGCTCCTGGCGGGCGAGATCGCCGCGTCGGAGAAGCGGCTCGGCTATCTTGCCAACCTCGGGAAGCTCGACCTCCGCGTGTGGGGGGACCCCGGCTGGCGGGTCATCGAGCCCAACGGCGTCCGCTACATGGGAAACGCGGGTCACCAGCGCGAGCTCACGCAGGTGTACAACCACAGCCGGATCAACGTGGACGTCGGCCGCGTGTACCAGAACGACATCGTGACGATGCGGGTCTACGACGTCCTCTCCTGCGGCGCTTTCGTCCTGGCCGAGCACAACGCGGCGCTGGAGGAGGTGTTCGACGTCGGCGTCGAGCTGGAGAGCTACCGCACCGTCGAGGAGCTTCGCGCCAAGGCGATCTACTACCTCGACCATCCGGCGGAGGCGCGCGCGATCGCGGAGCGCGGGCGGGAGGCCGTACACCGACGCCACACGATCGCCGGACGGCTCGAGCACATGCTCGAGACCATGGGCGAGCCGCTTTCCTGATCGAGAGGTCAGTCGGCGAGCAGCTTGCGCAGGTCCGGGATCGACGACTCGGGTCCGACGACGATGGTCGTCGCGTCCTCGGGCAGTCGTCCGGCCTCGATCTCCCGCCCGAGCAGAAAGCGCCGCACCGTCCGGTCCGCGTAGAGGACGTTGACCGCGGCAGCGTGGTTCATCCCGTGCGCGTTGTCGCAGGCCAGGATCGGCTCGTCGCCTCCCGTGGGGAACTTCTCGAGGGGATGGCTCCGGAAGTCCCGGACCGCGTAGGCGGAGTGCTCGCCGGTGAGCGAATCGGGAGCTCGAAGGTCGACGTCTCCTGGGACCTCGTGCGCGCCCGGCCCCGGACAGGTGAGCCGGGCGCGGTTCTCCAGCGTGTCCTCCCAGATTCCGTCCGTGATCAGGGCCGCGAGGAAGGCGGTGTCCGCTCCGTCGGGCACGTCACCGTGCATCTCCACGTAGGCGATGAGCCCGTCGTAGATCGCGAGCTGGTTCTCCTGGCAGGCCCGGACGTCGTCGGAGACGTCGTGCCGGAAGTCCTCGCCCTCGTCGCACTCCACGAAGACGAGGGCGATGGCCGCCGTCGCGACGACGAGGAAGAGGGCCGTGCGAACCGGGTTCATGGAAGTCGTGCGGGGCTCAGATGTCGAGGACCTCGACCAGGAAGGCGAGCTTGTCGGCCGCCTCCTCGATGCGCATCGCCGTGGGCTTGCCCGATCCGTGGCCGGCGCGGGTCGCGATCCGGATCAGGACGGGAGCGTCCCCTTCGTGCGTCGCCTGGAGGCGAGCCGCGAACTTGAAGCTGTGCGCGGGCACCACCCGGTCGTCGTGATCGGCGGTCGTGACCAGCGTGGCCGGATAGCTGACGCCGGAGCGCAGGTTGTGCAGAGGCGAGTACGCGAAGAGCGCCAGGAACTCCTCGGGATCCCCGGACGTGCCGTAGTCCCCGGCCCAGGCCCAGCCGATCGTGAAGAGGTGGTAGCGGAGCATGTCCATCACCCCGACCGCGGGCAACGCGGCGCCGAACAGATCGGGGCGTTGCGACATACAGGCCCCCACGAGCAATCCCCCGTTCGAGGCGCCGGCGATGACCAGCTTCTCCGAACGCGTGTAGTCGTTGTCGATCAGCCACTCCGCGGCGGCGATGAAGTCGTCGAACACGTTCTGCTTCTTCAGCTTCGTTCCCGCCTGGTGCCAGGCCTCGCCGTACTCGCCTCCTCCTCGGATGTTGGGAACGGCCAGGATCCCGCCCATCTCCATCCACGCGAGGTTCTCGTTGGAGTACCGGGGCGTGATGGAGACGTTGAAACCCCCGTAGCCGTAGAGGTACGTCGGGTTGTTCCCGTTCCGCGCCAAGCCCTTTCGGTGAGCGAGGAACATCGGGATCCGCGTTCCGTCCTTGCTGGGATAGAAGACCTGCTCGACCTGGTAGTCCTCGGGATCGAACCGGAGCTTCGGCTCGAAGAACAACGTGCTCTCACCCGTGGGAACGTCGTAGCGGTAGATCTTCGCCGGAGTCACCTGGTTGGTGAACGAGTAGAACGCCACCGGGTCGTCGGCCTCGCCGCTGAGCCCGCTCACGGATCCGATGCCCGGCAGGTCCACCGCCTCCACGAACGTCCCGTCGGTCTCGAACACGCGGATCTCGCCGGTCGCGTCCTTCAGGTAGCTGGCGACGATGCGGCCTCCGGCGACGCCGGCTCCGACCATCGTCTCGGTGCTCTCGGGAACGACCACGCGCCAGTTCTCGCGCTCCGGGGCCTGCAGATCGATCCCGATGATCCGCCAGCGCGGGGCATCCAGGTTCGAGCGGAACCAGATTCTCTCGCTCGTGTTGCCGACGTAGTCGTACTGGGCGTCGAAGCCCCGGGCCAGCCAGATCCCCGCCCCCTTCGAATCCGGCAGCAGGGAGACGAGCTCGATCTCGTGCTTGTCCGTGCTCGCCTGCTCGCGGAGCACGATGGCTGCCTTCCGGCTGTTCGTGACCATCACCCACTGACCGACTCCCTCCTCCTCGGGAGGCCCGCGGAGGACGATGTCGTCGCCCTGCGACGTCCCCATCGAATGCAGGTAGATGCTGGCCGGCTCGTTGAGCCCGGTCAGCTCGTCCCCGTCCTTCGGAGTGGGATAGCGCGTGTAGACGACGGCGTGGGAATCGTAGGTCCAGTCCAGCCCCCCGAACTTGTTCCAGCGGACGACGTCGGGCAGCTTCTTGCCGCTCTCGACGTCCATGAAGTGCCAGGTGCGCCAGTCCGAACCGCCGTCGGAGAGCCCGTAGGCGATCAGCTTCCCGTCCGGGCTCGGCACCACGTTCGCCAGCGCGACCGTGCCGTCCTTGGAGAGCTCGTTCGGATCGAGCAGGACGCGCGGCGTTCCGTCGAAGCCGTCCTGGACGTACAGGACGGACTGGCTCTGCAGACCGTCGTTGCGGCGGAAGAACAGGCGATCGCCGCGCTTGGACGGAGACGAGACGCGCTCGAAGTTCCAGAGCTCCGTGAGCCGATCGAGGATCTCCTGCCGTTCGGGGATCGCGTCGAGGAAGCCGCGCGTCACGACGTTCTCGGCCTCGATCCACTCCTCGATCTCCGCGTGGATCTCGGGAGTGTCGGGCTCGCTCTCCATCCAGCGGTAGGGATCGGCCACGTGAATCCCGTGGTACTCGTCGACCTGGTCGCAAACCCGGGCCTCCGGATACGTCAGGGAGGGGGTGGACGTCTCGAGGATGCCGATCTGGGCGCACGAGGCCGCCGCGACGACGAGGGTCGCCACCCAGAAAGAGGATGGCCGGAGGAGGCTGCGCGTCTTCATGTCTCGATGTTCGCTCGGGATCTTGGGGGGCGGGATGAGCCGGAGATTCTAACGGACCGGGTCCCGCGGCTAGAATCGCGGACCCGCACGATCCCCGGAAGAGGTCTCCCCATGTACGACCGACGTCAATTCCTCGGTGCCCTCGCCCTCCCCGTCCTCGCCCCTCTCGCCGCGCCGCGACCCACGCGAATGGCCGAGGCCCTCTCGCGGGCGAACGCCGCCTCGTCGGAGGAGGGTTACTGGTCGGAGATCGCCCGCGCGTTCACCGTCGACCGCAGCCTGGTGAATCTGAACAACGGCGGAGTGAGCCCCGCCCCCTCCTTCGTGCAGGAGGCGATGAAGCGACACCTCGACTACTCGAACACGGCTCCCGTCTACGCGATGTGGCGCATCCTCGAGCCGCAGCGCGAAGCGGTCCGCAAGCGGCTGGCCCGGCACTGGGGTGTCGACGCGGAGGAGATCGCGCTCACGCGGAACGCCTCCGAGGGTTTGCAGATCTGCCAGTTCGGGATGGACCTCGCGCGAGGGGACGAGGTGCTGACCACGGATCAGGACTACCCGCGCATGATCACCACGTTCCAGCAGCGTGAGCGGCGCGAGGGAATCGTGCTGAAGCAGTTCCCGATCCCGGTTCCCGCCGAGGATCCCGAGGAGATCGTCCGGCTGTTCGAGCAGAACATCACGCCGAAGACGAAGGCGATCCTCATGTGTCACGTGATCAACCTCACGGGCCAGATCCTGCCCGTGAAGGAGGTCGCGGCGATGGCGAGGGAGCGCGGCATCCCCGTGATCGTGGACGGCGCCCACGCCTTCGCGCACTTCGACTTCAAGCTCTCCGACCTCGGGTGCGACTACTACGCGACGAGCCTCCACAAGTGGCTCTTCGCCCCGCACGGCACGGGGCTGCTCTACGTGCGCAAGGACAAGATCGGGAGCCTCTGGCCGATGATGGCCGCCAACGAGGCCCAGGACGATGACATCCGCAAGTTCGAGGAGATCGGCACGCACCCCGCCGCCCCCTACCTGGCGATCGCCGAGGCGTTGACCTTCCACCAGGGCATCGGCGGCAAGCGCAAGGAGGAGCGCCTGCTCCACCTGCGCGACTACTGGGCCGAGCGGCTCCTCGAGAACGACCGCGTCACCCTGAACACGAGCCTCCTCCCCGGCCTCGCCTGCGGCCTCGCCAACGTGAACGTGGAGGGGCTGGACTCCGGCGAGCTGACGGGCTGGCTCTTCAAGGAGCACCGCATCATCGTCACCACGATCAAGCACCCTCAGTTCGAGGGCATGCGCATCACCCCGAGCGTGTACACGACCCACGAGGAGCTCGACCGCTTCTGCGACGCCGTCGAGCAGGCGATGCGGGAAGGTCTGCCCGAGTAGTCCGGAGCCGGTTCGCCGTCTCGGTCAGTACCCGATCATGCACTGGTAGGCGCAGTGCAGGCAGAGGGAGCCGCCGAAGCTCGCGGCCTGCGTGTAGAACACGACGCCGGAGAACTGCGGGTCGCTCGGCACCGGGACGTCGATGACGGCGGGATTGCCGAGGGCGGACGGCACGCCGAGGAGCTCTCCGGCCGGGTCCGCGAAGTTGACCAGGATCTCACCCCAGGCGCTCGGGAGCGTGAGCGGCGTGGAGTAGGCGACGAGCAGGGCGCCCGTGTTCTCGGGGGCGCAGCCCGTGACGGACACCCCGAAGGTGCCCCCGAGAGTGGGGGGGCTCGTGAGCTCGAAACCATCGGTCGCCATGTTGGCACCCGTACCGCAGTACCACTGGCAGATGTCGTCGGGGATCGCGGGCTCGAAGACGTACGCCGATCCCGAGTAGCCGCCCGCGTTGTCGTCTCCGATCGCGCCGACGAGCGCCTCGTCGGCCCAGAGGGCGACGGAGTGTCCGAAGCGATCGTAGATGGCGGCGTCGCTCGCGGTCAGCTTGGTTTGCTGCGCCCAGACCGTGCCGGCTCGCGCGAACTCGTAGACCGCGCCCGATGCGAAGCCCCCGTCGCCGTCTCCGATCGCGCCGATCAGCGCCCGGTTTTCCGACAGGACCACGGAGTGGCCGAAGTGGTCGTTGGCCTCGACGTCGCTCGCCGTGAGCTTGGCCTCGTGGCTCCAACTCGTGCCCGCGCGCACGAAGACGTGGGCCGAGCCCGAGTAGGGGCCCGCATCGCCGTCACCCCACGCACCGATCAGCGCCGTGTCTCCGGAGAGGGAGACGGCCTCTCCGAAGCTGTCCTCGGACGCCGCGCCAGGGGCCGTGAGCTTGGCCTGCTGGGTCCAGACGGTGCCCGTCCGCACGAAGACGTAGGCGGAACCGGAGAAGTCGCCCGCGTCGTCGTCCGCGTACGCCCCGACCAGCGCCGTGTCGCCGGAGACGGAGACGGAGAAGCCGAACCGGTCGCCGAATGCGGCATCGCCGGCGGTGAGCTTGCCCTGCTCGCTCCAGGCCGTACCGGTCCGCACGAAGACGTAGGCCGAGCCCGACCAGTCGCCCGCGTCGTCGTCCCACGGGGCGCCGACGAGCGCGGTGTCGTCCGAGAGGGAGACGGACCAGCCCAGGTAGTCGCCAGCCGCCGCGTCGCTCGCCGTGAGCTTGGCCTCCTCGGTCCACGGAACGACGGCCTCGGACTCCGATCGTTCGTGGCGGACGTGGTCGTGCTCCCAGACTCTGGTGCTTCGTACGAAGACGTAGACCGAGCCCGACTCGCTCCCCGCCTCCTCGTCGTCGGATCCATTGGCGCCGATCAACATCGTGTCCCCTTGGAGGGCGACGGATCGGCCGAACCAGTCGTGCCCTCCCGCGTCCTGCGCGATGAGCTCGACCTCCTGGCTCCAAGCCGTGCCCCTTCTCACGAAGACGTGCGCCGAACCGGAGCCGCTCCCGTACGGCGCACCGACCACCGCCAGGTCCTCGCCGAGAGCGACGGAGTTGCCGAACGCATCGCCGTCCTCCGCATCGCTCGCCACCAGCTTGTGCTCGACGTAGGAGTCTCTCCCACCTCCGCGGTCATCGGCAACTCGTGTGCCCGCATCCAGGGGCACCGGTCGATTCGACTCCTCGGATGCCGACTGGCGCATGGCCTCTTTCAAAACGAGCGGCCCGGCCACTGCAGTCGACTGCCCGGCAAGGACGGCGGGACTCGAGACGGCGAGGAACACGAGAACGAACGCACGGTTCACGGCAATTCCCTCCGTGGTGTTGGTTGCTTGGGGGTGTACTAGTCCCCTTGGCGGAGGTGGTTGCGCCGCGATCGGCAGTTACTCCTCGTGCCCCCCGGTCTCGCCGCGATCCCGATGCGAGCCGGCACGCGCCGAGCACCCCCTCGTCGAAGCTCTCTAGTCTTCCACCAGCGCCTGCAACTGCCGGATCGTGACGGGGGCGTGGCCCGCGTAGTGGTTGTTCGCGTAGAAGGGCAGGAAATCGCCGGGCTTCGTTCCCGCCGGATAGAAAGGCCCCACCCAGCTCTTCTCGGACCAGCTCGACGTGCCCCAGCGAACGTGGCCTTCCGCCATGGCCTGCTGCTCGGAACCGCTACCGCAGGTAGGCGCGGAGCAGATCCCAGGCGATGCCGATCTGGAACGTCTCCGCCTGGAACGAGCCGCGGTCGGGCTGCATGTAGCCCCATTCGGCGGTGAGAGACGCCCGGTCCGTCACCTCGTAGCGGT
This sequence comes from uncultured Planctomycetaceae bacterium, assembly GCA_964428225.1. GTDB lineage: Bacteria > Planctomycetota > UBA1135 > UBA1135 > JBFMCU01. Next base: position 5,455 of record CAYRXS010000175.1, on the reverse strand, counting down.
AGCCGGCGCCGGCCTGGTAGATGAGGCCCGACCCCACGTCCATGCTGCCGCCGCCTCCGGCGCCCACCTCGGCGCTGACGAAGAAGTGGTGCCGTTCGTCGATCAGGGGCGTGAACTCGTACTTGAGCCCGAGCAGCCCTTCCATGTAGCCGCCGATGTCGCCCTCCCAGGCGGCGTACATGCGGCCGAGCACGGCGAACGACGGACTCACCGGCTGCTCGAAGCCCACGCCGAACAGGTTCAGCGTCTTGTCGTACTTCTTGCCGCCGGTGGTGCGAGCCTTGCCGTGCGGAACGTAGATCTTGTTGAGCAACTGCAGGCGCGTCGTGTTGATCTGGGCGGTGTCCTCGGACAGCCCTTCGCGCGCGAGTCGGCTCCGCGGGTAGTCGATGCGCAGCCCGGGGACGTGCGAGCACCACGTGAAACCGGCGGTGACCATCGAGGCCTCGAAGTCTCCCCTCGCCGCCTCCACGTACCCGTAGCTCAGATCGAACGACAGCGGACCGTAGATCGGGACCTTCATCCCCGCGCGGAGCTCCCCCATGAGACCGCCGTGGGTGTCGACGTCCCCGCCGCCTCCCGCGCCCCCGAGGGCCTTGAGCTCGAGGGTCATGCGATCCTGGAAGGCGATGGGCAACGACAGACCGATCCCGGCCATCGCCGAGCCGAACCCGCTGACCCCGCCGCTCGTCGCTCCGAACGCCTCGATCGGGATGTAGAGGTTCTCGCCAACGAAGTAGTCCACGCCGAACCCGGCCATCTGGATGTCCTTGCGCAGCCGACGGCCCGACACGGCACGCGACACGCGGTCGAGTCGGAACTCGGCCACCTGCGGCGTGATCCGCACCCGGCGCTTCTTGAGCGCCTTGGCGGGAATCTGCGGGACGCGCCCGCTCTCGCTCGCCTCGAGCATCTCGGAGGGAATCGTGACACCCAGGGCGATGTGGAGGTCGTCGATGTTCTCGTCGACGAAGTCGACGTTCGCCACCTCGAGGCGGAGCGCGTAGAAGTCGAAGACGCGCTCGAAAGCGACGTGGGGTCGCAGCATGAGCCCCGAGCCGGCGCGGCCTCCGCCGTTGCCCCCGCCGCCTCCGCCGCCGGCGAACAGGCCGATGTCCATCATCCAGCCCGGGGTGAGCTCCTTCATGTAGCCCGCGGAGAGCCCGCCCGCGAACAGCCCGCCGCGCTTGCCGACCACTCCGCCGTACCCGCCGACGCCGACGTACAGATCGGGGATCTCCTCGATGGGGCTCAGCAGGTCGTAGTGAACGCCGATGAGCCCGAGGTCTTCGCGAGAGTCGACACTGAAGTGCTCGGCGGTGAAGCGCCAGCGCGTCTGCCGATCGCTCAGCCGGATGTCCTGAGCCGCGGCGAGCGGGGTGAGCAACGCGAGCGCGAGCGTCGCGAAAACCTGCTTCTGGACCTGCACGAGGTCAGATCATACGGGGGCCGGGCCCCGCTCACCACCCCGCCTACCGGTCCATGAGGGCGAGCTGCTCCAGGAGCATCTCGCTGTCCGGGTACGCGCCGAGCCCTTCCCGCCAGGTCTGCAGCGCCTTCTCCGTATCGCCCGCCTGGAGGTACATGTTCCCCAGGAAGTAGTAGGTCTGGGCGTACTCGGGCCGGGACGGGCCGTTCCGCTGCTGCTCGAGGAGCACCTCGAACTGGTGGATGGCCTCTCCGGACTTGCCCATGAAGGCGGGCCAGTTGGACAGGGAGATCGCCTTCGTGAACCGGGCCTCCCAGTGGTTCTCGTCGAGCTCCAGGGCGCGGTCGTAGGCCTCGTCGGCCTTCATGCCGTACACGCCGGCCAGGGGGCCGGCTCCCACGTCGAAGATCTTCTGCAGGTACGCGTTGGCCAGGTCCACCTGGACGTCGGGATCGTTCGGGTACTCCTCGGCGATGCGCTCGAACTCCGCGATCACCTCGTCGAGCCGGTCGGCTTCGCGGAGGCGCTGCCAGATCTCCTGCGTCTCCAGGTCGCCGAGGTTGCCGGCGAGCAGGGCGCCCATGATCACGTCGAGGTCGGCCTCCACGATCTCGTCGACCATGCCCGGGTCCTGCCCGGCGGAGCCGTCCGGGAGCGCGCCCGCCATGCCGTGCTCCTCCATCCAACGCGCGACCGCGCGATCGATGGAGTCGACCGCGACGCGCGAGCCGGGGGAGCCGGGATCGACCAGGCGCAGCTCCTCGAGGTCCCGCTCCATCTCCTCCTGGCGGCTCACGAGCGCGGCGAGGGAGACGTCGATTCGCTCGAGGGCGATCGCCTGGAGGGAGTCGTCCCCCGCCCGGGCGACGTCATCCCCCGCGGGGGAGACCAGCCGGACGGTGACGATGCTCGCGACGACGGAGAGGACGACGGCGATCGGAATGATGATCCACTGCTTCATGGGACTCTCTCTGCATTCCCTCTCGGGATTACTCCTCCTCCTGGAGGCGGATCCGGACCTCGCTCTGGAGGCCGATCCGACAGGTGAAGCCGGCCTCCCCATCCTGGTAGCCTCGGACCCGGGCGAGAACGCGGTACGTGCCGGGACGCAGCCCGCTCATGTCGAGGATCCCCTCGACGTCGGTGATGGTGAACTGATCGTTGACGACGATCTCCGCGGCTCCGTAGCGAAGCTCCAGAGGCACGCCGGGAAGGGGGCGGCCGTCCTGATCGACGACGGTGATCCGGACCGTGCCTCCCGGGAAGAGCTCGACGTCCTGGACGACGTGCGGGGCCGACGCGTCGAGGAGGAAGGGCTCGCCCGGCTCGAACCCGAGGTCGCCCTCGATGGGGCAGCCCAGGACGACGTACGAGCCCCAGGGGACGTTCTGGAAGACGTAGCGGCCCTCGGCGTCCGTGAACACCTGGCCCATGAAGGCCTCCGGGCCCGCGCGGTCGTGCTGCAGGAGGCCGACCGGGCAGTTCCCCACCGCATCGCCGCTCGCGGCCTTCACCAGGCGCCCCTCGATCCGCCCGTCCGTGAGGCGGACGTCGTGATGCACCTCGGGCACGTCGTCGATCTCGAGCTCCTCGAGCACGAGGAGCTCGCTCCCGCTCGAGTCCAGGATCGCCATGAGCACGAACTCGCCGGGCTCCACCCCCTCGAAGGAGTAGGCGCCCTTCTCCGAGGTGCACGTGGCGGTGAAGCCGTCCTCCCCGATGCCCGCGTGGAAGTCCATGGGCACGAGGGCGAGATTGCGGGCCACGACGGGCCGGCCCTCGGGATCGAGGAGGCGGCCGAACACGTGGGTTCCCGCGGGTGCGAGCCGGAAGTCGAGCCGGGTGGTCTCCCCCGAGGTGGACGCGAAGGGGTGCACGACGGGAGGGAGCTTGCCGCGGTCGTCGACCAGGAGAATCCCCAGCAGCATCCCCGGCGGCAGGTCCTCGATCCGGTAGTGCCCCTCCTGGTCGCTGAGCCCGAGGCCGAAGCTCCGCAGCGGCTGCTGGCTGACGACCATCTGCTGGATGATGATGCGCCGCTCGGGCGCGGGGAAGCCGTCCTCGCCGAGGACCACGCCCTCGACGGCTCCGCCCTGGTGCATCGCGACCGGCTCGAGGCGCGTCACCTCGCCTGCGGTCACCCGGATCGAGCTCTCCCAGTGGGGCCCGAATCCCGGGGCGGTGAAGCGGAGCACGTGCTCGCCGGGATTCAGGTGGGCCAGGTGGAAGCTGCCGTCGGGCTCGACCACGACCTGGGAGGGCATCCAGACGGGGAAGAAGTGCAGGTCGAGCGGGGCGCTGTTCGCCGGGGCGTCCGTCAGGCTCATGACGATCGCATCGGGGATCCCGTTGCCCGTCGCGTGGTCGACCACGAATCCCCGGACCGCGCCGCCCGGGGCGAGCCGGGCGTCGATCCGCAGCACGTCTCCCTCCTCCGCGTCGAACGGGCCGAAGCGCTGAACGGCGAATCCCCCGGCGTGGACGAAGACCCGGTAGCGGAAGGGATCCGCGCCGGTGATCTCGAAGGTGCCGTCGGGAGCCTCGATCTCGTGCGGAATGCTCTCGAAGTAGGCGTTCTCGGCCGCCGTCGGGAGCAGGGCGACGACGAAGCGCTCCACGGGCTCGTCGGTCGCGGCGACCGTCACCCGTCCGCGCACGGTGACTCCCGCCGGCTCGTCGGTCTCCCCGGGCGTGGGCTCCGTGTTCCGCGGCTCGACGACCTCGCGTCCTCCGCCTCCGGCCACGACGCCCGCGGGAGCGGCGATCTCGTCGCCCGGCACGCGGAGCACCCCTCCGGCGAGGAAGGCCGCGCGATCCCGGGGAAGCTCCTGCGTCCCCTCCGCGCTCGCCACCCAGGCCCGCCCGCTCTCGAGGAAGAGGCGGAGGCGCGTGTGCTCGTCCGTCGCGCTCAGCCGGGCCGAGGCGAGCTCGATCGCGCCGTGCGGGCTCTCCAGGATCCACGGGTCGCCGGGAGAGCTCCGCACGATCTCCACGGAGCCCGTCTCGAGCCGGAGGCGTTCTCCCTCGACGAGCTCCTGGATGACGAGGTCGGAGCCCCGTCCCGCGGTGATCTCGTCCTCGCCCCGCCGCATCGCCAGGGCGCGCTCGGGGGGCGTCGCGACCTCCAGCCAGACCTCCTCGATCTCGAGGCCCGCCTCGCCGGCCTCGACGGTGAGGGCCTCCCAGGCGCCGTCCGGGGCGCTCCGTACCGCGACGAGGTTGCGGGCGTGGATCTCCTCGAGGCCGGGGGCCGTCCCCAGGATCCCGAGGGTCTGCAGCCCCGCGAACAGGGCCACGAGCACGGCCGCGGCCGCCGCCACCGCCACGAGCGGGTGGAGGCGACGAGGACCGGGCCTCGCCCGCCTCCGCGCCACCTCGCCCAGGAAGGTCTGCCGCAGGCGCCGGCGGAAGCCCGGGTCGGGCAGGGCGGGGATGTACGCCCGCCGAAGCAGCTTCTCGAGGTTCGCGTCGAGGACGGTGGGGGGCTTCACGATTCCATCCCTCCCCGGCGCCGAGTCAGGAGCTGGAAGATCCGGGAGAAGGCGATCCTCGCCCGCTGCAGGGTGGACTCCGCGGCCTTCGAGCCCTTGCCCCGCCGCTCGGCGATCTCCTTGACGGAGAGCCCCTCCATGTACTTGTCGACCAGGACCGTCCGGTAGTCGGGCGGGAGGGAGGCCAGGGCGGCCCCGACGAGCTCCTGGGTCTCCCGGCGCTCGAGCACCCAGTCCGGCAGGGGCTCGCGGTCGACCGCGGCGAGGATCGCGTCGATCTCGGGGTCGGTCTCGTCGAGCAGGTCCTCGATCAGGACGGGCCGCCGCTTGCGCCGCTGGGCGCGGATCTTGTTCTTCGCGATCCCGCAGAGCCACGTGTGGAGGCTCGAGCGGCCGTCGAAGGCCTTGAGCCGCTCGAGGGCCACGAGCATCGTCTCCTGGACCACGTCCTCCGTGAGGGCCCGGTCCCGGCCCACGCGGTAGCCCAACTTGAAAGGTTACGAAGCCAAACCGGCCCTGGCGGCTTCGCCAGGGC
>CAYRXS010000174.1:0-13818 GCA_964428225.1 uncultured Planctomycetaceae bacterium | reverse complement strand
GCTCTCGGTCCAGACCTGGCACTCCCTGATCGCGGTCAACCTGAACGGTCCCTTCCACGTGATTCGCGAGGCGCTGGCCGGCCTGGAGCGCAGCCCCGCCGCCCATGTCTTCAACATGTCCTCCACCGCCGGGCTGCAGCCCTTCGAGGGGAGCTCCGCCTACTGCACGACGAAGTACGGGCTGAGGGGTTTCGGGGACGTTCTGCGGCTGGAGCTCGCTCCGGCCGGAATCCGGGTCTCGACGGTCTACCCCGGAGCCACGGATACGTCGATCTTCGATGGTGTGCCGGGAGACTGGGACCGCTCCACGATGAACCGCCCCGAGGACGTGGCGGAGATCGTCTGGAGAGCTTATACCGCCCCCCCGGATGCGGACGTGAACGACCTGGAGGTTCCCCCACCGAGCGATCGGTGAGACGGAGCCTCCGCAGAATCAGAACTGCCCCGAGCTCCTCACGAGCCCGAGGAACTCGTTCCTGGTCCGCAGGTCGCTCCGGAAGGCTCCCAGGAGGCAGGAGGTCATGGCCGCGGAGTTCTGCTTCCCCACTCCTCGCATCATCATGCAGAGGTGACGTGCATAGGCCACGACGCCGACCCCCTTGGGCTGCAGGATCTCTTGCACGGCGCTGGCGATCTGCTGGGTCATCCTCTCCTGGACCTGGAATCTCCGGGCGAACACATCGACGACCCTGGGGATCTTGGAGAGCCCGATGATCCTCCCGTTGGGCACGTAGGCCACGTGAATGCGGCCGTAGAAGGGAAGCAGGTGGTGCTCGCACAGGCTGTAGAACTCGACGTCCTTGACGACGACCATCTCGGAGCAGTCCTCCTCGAAGACACCGTCCCCCACGACTTCCTCCACGGACTGGTCGTAGCCGCGGGTGAGCTCGTCGTAGGCCCGCGCCACACGATCAGGTGTACGGTAGAGGCCCTCCCGGTCGGGATCTTCGCCCAGCTCGGAGAGGAGCTCTCGAATCAAGCTGGCGACCTTCATCCCTGCGGTCCCCGGTACACCACCAGGTTGTCGCGGCTCTCCCGCAGCAGGATCCGGTGTAGTCGACATCCTTCGTTTCCCTTCAACTCGGGTTCGAGCTGGTTCCAAATGGCGATCGCGAGGTTCTCGGCGGTGGGGATCACCCCCGCCAGGAACGGTACGTCGAGATTGAGGTTCTTGTGGTCGAGCTTCGAGATCACCTTGTCCCGGACGATCCGCTCGAGGTCCAGCAGGTTCATGACCATGCCCGTTTCCGCGGGGACCTCGCCTCGGACCGTGACCTCCAGCTCGTAGTTGTGGCCGTGCCCGTGGGGGTTGTTGCAGATCCCGAACACGCGGACGTTCTCCGCGTCGCTCATCGCGGGGTTGTGCAGCCGATGGGCGGCGGCGAATTCCTCACGGTGTGTGATCTCGGCAATGGGCATGGTCCGAATCTGGGCGAGTTACCTCCGCAGGCTGGCGATGGAGGTTCGAGGGGGAATCGGGGCGGAAGAGGATAGTCGGGGGATCCGTCATCGGGAAGGACTCCCTGATCCGACCGCTCGCGGAATCGACCTGCGGGCGAGCCCCTCGGGGCCGAGCCCCCCGGAGCCGCCGGGAGGATCCGAGCGGGATCGGAGGTGCGATGGGACGGAGCCGGGTCTCCCCGTCAATCGGGACCACGGAGGTCCCATCGCGTCACCGGCGGCCCCCACGCACGCCGTGATCCGACGGTGAAAAAAAAACGCGTCCGGTCTGCCTCGATTCCCGGCTTCGAGATGTGGACCCGGCAGGAGGCATCGCCATGAAGAACAGAACATATGACCGAACAAGTGCCAGAGAGCTCCTGCCGCTCCTGGGTGCCATCGGTGTGGAGATCCGGGAGCGTGCGGAAGCTCTGGAACGTCTCGAGAAACGCCTGGAACTCCTCAACTCGCGCCCGCATTCGGATTCTGGAGAGATCCGTGAGCTCGTAGCCCAAGCCGCCGCGCACCGGCGCGGAGTGAGGCTCGCGCGCAAAGAGCTGGATCGACTGGGTTGTTCGGTGGTGGGAACCGAGCCGCTCACAATTCGCATCCCCGGAAGAGTGGGCGAAGCACGACGCAGCTTCGTATGGCAGACCGGGGATCCGGTCCTTAAATAGGATCGGGCCTGGCAACAGCACCCCCGCCAGGCAATAGGGGCCCTCGTCATGGTGGCTGACGAGGGCCCCGCTTTATTGACGGCCGAGGCAGCCGCGATCGCCTCCCCGGCCGCGCACGCCCGCCCGTGAGCGGCCGTCGCGCCGGGTGAGGTTCGGCGGAGCGATCCGGGCTCCGTACGTTATGGTCGCGACGAGATGCAGAACCGAACTCCACGTCGTCCCCCCTCCTCTCGTGACGGACGGGGTCATCTGTTCTTCCTGGCCGGAGCCATCGTGGCCCTCCTCTGCACCACGATCGCCGACCGGGTGATGCGGGATCGCGACATGGACCTCTTTCGCGCCGTGCGCAACCTGGCGGCGGACACCTCGGTCCACGAGGTGGAACGGCGCGAGCTCGTGGACGACGCGATGCGCGGCATGCTCGGAGGGCTCGACCGACACTCTCGCTACTACAGCGCGGACGAGATCGCCGGTCTCGACCGGGAAACCACCGGCGAGTTCCGGGGGATCGGCATCGTCTTCCGCAGACCCGTCGCGAACGGTCAGATTCTCTTCCCCTTCCCCGACTCTCCTGCAGCTCGTGCGGGGATCGAGGTCGGCGACACGATCCTGGAGGTGGACGGACACCTCGTGGAAGAGATGGAGCCCGGGGGAATCCAAGCGAGCCTCCAGCGCGCGGGGAAGCGGGCGGTCCTCCTCCGGATCCGAGATCTCGCGGGAGCGGAACGCGAGGTGGAGGTGGTTCCCGAACGTGTCGTCGATCCCACGATCCGCCACGTGCGAATGGTGGACGAGGAGGAGAGCATCGGCTACCTCGCCATCCTCTCGTTCAGCCATCAGACGCTCGAGGAGTTCGACCGGGCGATGGGGCATCTCGTGGACGCGGGCATGCGTGCGCTCGTCATCGACCTGCGGGGGAATCCGGGGGGAATCCTCGACGACGCGGTGCAGGTGGCCAACCGCTTCGTCGGCGAGGGGCGCCTCGTCGCCACCCGCACCAGAAAGGCCACCCAGGTCACGCTCGCCCGTCCCGAGGAGGCGCTCCACGCGGGGATGCCCCTCGCCCTGCTCGTCGACGAAGGATCGGCTAGCGCGAGCGAGGTCCTGGCCGGAGCGCTCCAGGATCACTGCGCGGCCGTGCTCGTCGGGCAGCCCACCTATGGCAAGGGCACCGTCCAGACGATCACGCCCTTCGACGAGTACGGTGCTCGCGTGAAGATCACCACGGCCACGTACTACACCCCCGCCTGGCGGTGCATCGAGCGGGACGGCGAAGCCCGGGGAGACTCCGGGATCGCCCCGGACGTCCGGTGCGACCTCGAGGACAATGCACGTTCCGCGGTGCACGTCTTCCTCTCCACCTACTCCCCCCCGCCGGCCGTCATCCCCGCGATCGAGGCCTGGGAGGAGCGTGAGGGTCTCGACCTCATCGGGGAGGCTCCCGCCGACCCCCAGCTCGAGGCGGCGGTGGCGCTCCTTCGTGGGGAGGCTTCCGTCGGCAATCCGGACGGCGACGAATGACGGACCTCACGAGCGAAAGCGATGGGCTCGTTCTGGGAATCGAATCCTCGTGCGACGAGACCGCAGCCGCCGTGGTGCGTGGCGGGCGCCAGGTCCTCTCGTCCGTCGTGCACAGCCAGGTGGCAGAGCACGCCGTCTACGGGGGCGTGGTTCCGGAGGTGGCGGGTCGCTCGCACCTGAGGCGGATCCTGCCGGTGATCGACGGCGCACTGCGAGAGGCCGACACCGGGCTGGACGACATTCACGCCGTGGCCGTGACGTATCGTCCGGGTCTCATCGGCTCGCTCCTCGTCGGACTGTCGACGGCGAAAGCCCTGGCCTGGGCGAGGGGGCTTCCCCTGGTGGGAGTGCATCACATCGAGGCCCACGCCTACGCCGCGTTGATGGAGAGCGAGGTGACGCTCCCCGCCCTGGCGCTCGTCGTCTCCGGCGGGCATACCGCTCTCTACCGCATGCAGGCTCCCACCGAGCTCGTCAGGGTGGCCGAGACCCTCGACGACGCCGCGGGGGAGGCCTTCGACAAGGTGGCAGCGATGCTCGGGCAGTCCTACCCGGGCGGACCGTCGATCGCAGCGCTCGCGGAGGAGGGAGATCGCACCGCGATCACCTTTCCCCGCTATCGACCCAAGGACAAGCGGCCCGGGTTCTCCTTCAGCGGCCTGAAGACGGCGGTCCTCTACCACCTCCGTGGCCAGAACGCTCTCGCCCCGACTCCCGCGCCCGAGGACATCGAGCGCCCGCAGGACGTGGCCGCCTCCTTCGAGGAGGCCGTGGTCGACACACTCGTCACCCAGACGCTGGCCGCCGCATCATCCGAAGATCTCTCGACGGTGATCGTGGCGGGCGGGGTCGCCTGCAACGCGCGGCTTCGCGAGCGGATGGGTGAGGCGGCGACGCAGAGGGGACTGCGCGCGGTCTTCCCCTCTCCGCGCTACTGCTCCGACAACGCGGCGATGATCGGGGGTCTCGGCCACGAGCTCCTGGCCATGGGCAGGACGGCGGGCTGGAGCCTCGACGCGAGTCCGCGCTGATCCGCCTCGCCCCGATGGACCTCCCCGCTATACTCTCGCGTCGAGCGCGACGCAGACGATGGACAGGGAACGACTGAAGGAGCTCCTGGAGGCGGTCCGAGCCGGAGACCTGGATCCGGAGGAGGCGCTGTCCCGCCTCTCCGGCCTCCCGGTGGCCGACCTCGGTCATACGCGGGTGGACACCCATCGCGCTCTCCGCTGCGGCTTTCCCGAGGTCGTCTTCGGCCAGGGAAAGACCTCCGGAGAGCTCCTGGAGATCTCGCGCTCGATCCTCGATCACCACGACCGCCTGCTCGTGACTCGCATCGACGAGGAACCGGCGGCGGCACTTCAGGCCGCGATTCCGGCCGGGGTCTACCACGACCGGGCCAGGGTCCTCACCGTCGGCCTTCCCGAGAAGGAGGAGGGCGAGGGTCACGTCCTGGTGCTGTCCGCGGGAACCTCCGACGCGAGCGTGGCCGAGGAGGCCGAGCTCACGGCTCGCATGCTCGGCGCCCACGTGGAACGAATCGTCGACGTCGGCGTGGCCGGTATCCATCGCCTCCTCGAGCACGCGGAGCTCCTCGCCACCGCTCGAGTCCTTGTCGTCGTCGCGGGCATGGAGGGCGCACTGCCGAGCGTCGTCGGCGGGCTCGTCGATCGTCCGGTGATCGCCGTGCCCACTTCGATCGGCTACGGAGCCAGCTTCGGGGGGCTCACCGCGCTCCTCGCGATGCTGAACTCGTGCGCCGCGGGTGTGTCGGTCGTGAACATCGACAACGGCTTCGGGGCAGGCTATTGCGCCGCCCTGATCAACCACTCCGACGGGGCATCCGTCGAAGGGAAGGATCGAGCATGACTCGGGAGAAGCGAGCATCGCTCGCCGTGGAAGACGGGCTGGTCCTTCACGGCACCTCGGTCGGATCGCCGGGCGAGAGCTCGGGGGACCTGGTCTTCAACACCTCGATGAGCGGGTACCACGAGATCCTGACCGACCCCTCCTACGCGGGCCAGGCGGTGGTCATGACCTATCCCCTGATCGGCAACTACGGCGTGGCGGAAGAGGATGCCGAGAGCCGCGGAGCGTGGGCCGAGTGCTTCATCGTCAAGGAGATGGCCTCCCTCCACTCGAACCACCGCGCGACGTCCTCGCTTCCCGAGTGGCTCGTTCGCAACGAGGTGGTCGCGATCGAGGGAATCGACACGCGCCGCCTGACGAAGCACATTCGCGAGAAGGGATCGCTGCGGTGCGTCGTCTCCACGGAGGACCACGACGAGGATTCTCTCGTGGCCAAGGCCCGGGCCACCCTGGCCACGGACGGGCGGGACCTGGCCACGGACGTCTCCTGCCGGGAACCCTACGAGTGGACCGAGGGTTACGACGAGTCCTACCCCCACTGGATCTCCTCCGAGGTCGAGCGAGGGATGCGCATCGTCGCCTACGACTTCGGCATCAAGCGCAACATCCTGCGCAGCCTCGTGCACTGCGGCTTCGACGTGACGGTCGTCCCCACGTGGACCCCGGCCGACGAGGTGCTCGCAATGGATCCGGCAGGCGTCTTCCTCTCGAACGGCCCCGGCGATCCCGCGGCCGTCTCGCGGGGCATCGACGCCGTCGCGAATCTCGTGGGGAAGAAGCCGATCTTCGGCATCTGCCTCGGCCACCAGATCCTCTCGATCGTCCTGGGAGCGAAGACCCACAAGATGCCCTTCGGCCACCACGGCGCGAACCACCCCGTTCGGGACATCTCGACGGAGCGAGTCGAGATCACGTCGCAGAACCATTCCTTCGCCGTCGATCCCGACTCCTTGCCCACGCACCTCGAGCTGACGCACATCAACCTCAACGACCACACGGTCGAGGGCATCCGCCACCGCGGCCTTCCCATCTTCAGCGTCCAGTACCACCCCGAAGCCGCCCCCGGTCCCCTCGACTCTTCCCACCTCTTCCACCGCTTCCGCGAGACGATCGCCTGAGCCCGCCGGCCCCCGGCATCATCACAGCATCGCCATCGGATCCACGTCGATGGAGACCCGCGGCCGCCCGGTGCGCGCGGCGAAGGTGAGCAGGAGCTCGCGGGCCTCGTCGAAGGCGGGTGCGCCGGACGGAGACTTGAGGATCAGGTGGCGGCGGTGACGACCCCGGACGAGGGCGATGGGGGCCGGAGCAGGGCCGAGGATGCGGAGGGGTGTCGAGCCGAACCGCGCGCGAAGGCTCGAGGCGAGCTCCCCGGCCGTCTCGTCGACCCGGGATTCCTCCCGATCCTCGACGAGCACGCGGATGAGACGACCGTGCGGCGGATAGCCGAGCTCGCGACGCAGGACGTACTCCTCGCTCGCGAACGCTTCGTACTCGGAGCGGGCGGCCCGACGGATGGCAGGATGCTCTGGCGCGACGGTCTGGACGACGATGCGTCCCGGTAGCTCCGCCCGGCCCGCTCGCCCCGCGACCTGGGCGATGAGCTGGTAGGTCCGCTCCGAGGCGCGGAAGTCGGGGAGATGCAGAGCCTGGTCGGCGGAGAGGACCCCCACCAGGGTGACGCGCGGGAAATCGAGACCCTTTGCGATCATCTGCGTCCCCACGAGCACGTCGATCTCCCGGCGGCCGAACGACTCGAGGGCCTCCTCGTAGTCCTCGCGACGCACCATCGTGTCCGAGTCCATGCGGCGCACGCGCATCTCCGGGTGGAGCTCGCCGAGCAGGGCCTCGATGCGCTCGCTGCCCGCCCCCAGGAAGCGCAGCCCGGGCCGCGTGCAGGCGGGGCAGACCGAGGGCACCGGGATCTCCTCGCAGCAGGAGTGGCAGGCGAGTCGCCGGATCCGCCGGTGGTAGGTCAGGCTCACGTCGCATTGAGTACAACGAACGGTGGTCTTGCACCCGGGGCAATAGAGGACGGGTACGAATCCGCGCCGGTTCAGGAAGAGGATCGCCTGCTCCCCGGCCTCGACCGTCTCCTTCAGGAGGTTGCGCAGCAGCCGGGAGAACAGGGGAGGCCGACCGTCCCGGCTCGTCTCGAGCCGCATGTCCACGACGTGGACGGAGGGAGTCGTTCCGCCGCCGACGCGATCGGGGAGGCGGAGGTGCTCGAGCTCTCCCGAACGGGTCCCGTGCCAGCTCTCGAACGACGGGGTGGCCGTACCGAGGATGCAGACCGCGCCGGTTCGCCTCGCCCTCTCGATGGCGACGTCGCGAGCGTGATAGCGGGGGACGTTTCCCTGCTTGAAGGAGGGCTCGTGCTCTTCGTCGACGACGATGACTCCGAGGTCCTCCACGGGTGCGAAGAGGGCCGAGCGTGCGCCGACGACGACGCGAGCCTCTCCCCTCTTGAGCCGCATCCACATCGTCAACCGCTGCGCGTCGGTCATGCGGCTGTGGAGGACCGCCACCTCGCCGAATCGCGAGCGAAACCACCCGACGGTCTGCGGGGTCAGGGCGATCTCCGGAACGAGGACGATCGCCGCGCGCCCGAGGGAGAGCGCGCGCTCGATCACTCGCAGGTAGACCTCGGTCTTGCCGCTACCCGTGACTCCGTCGAGCAGGAAGGCCGCGTGCCGCCCGAGGTCCAGCGGCGCGGTGATCGCTTCGATCGCCTCCGCCTGCCCCGCCGACAGCGTCTCGGGACGAGGTCGGTCCGTGCGGTCCGAGAAGAGCAGGTCCGATCGAGCCTCGACGTGCTCGATCCGGATCAGCCCGTGGCGCTCGAGGGTCCGGGCCGGGGAATCGGAGAGGTTGAGCCGTCGCAGGATCTCGCGCAGCTCCGCCGCCCCCCCCACCTCGAGCAGGGTGCGCAGGAGGCGATGCTGCTTCGGGCTCTTGTCCTCGAGCTCCGCGAGCCGGTCGGCCCCAACGCCCTCGCAGACGCGCGCCACACGAATCCGACGGACCCCGCTCTCCCGCTTGAGGGGGGCGGGGAGGACGGCGGCGAGGGCCTCGCCCCAGGAGCATGCGTAGCGCCTCGCCATCCACTGCGTCAGCTCGAGGAGGTCCTTGCCCACGACCGGTTCCGGATCGAGAACGTCCAGGACGTCGCGGAGCTTGCGCCGGGGGACGTCGGAAGTCTGCGTTACCGACACGACGACACCCACCTGACGAGCGCGCCCCAGGGGAACCGCCACTCGCGATCCCGCCCCGATGTGCTCCGCGAGCCGGTCCGGGATCCCGTAGGTGAGCTCGGCACGGATGGGCCGGTTCAGCGCGACGTGAGCGAAGACGCGCGGAGAGTCGTCCCGCCGGTCCTCGTCGGCGTCCAGGTCGAAGAGGTTCGGGGTGCGGATCGGGGTGCGGTTCGAGCGGGCCATGAGGCGAATCTAGGTGCAGGCGCAGGGCACCGATCGGCACCGAGGGCAGCCCTCGCCGTATTTCTTGCGCACCGCCGCCTCGAGATCCACCTGGGACATCGACGCCAGGGTCGACAGCCAGGCGAACACGTCGGCGAATTCGCCCTCGAGAGCCTCCTCCTGCCCGCGACGCAGGGCCCGGGTCAGCTCTCCCACCTCCTCGCAGAACCACATGTGCGTCCCGTGCAATCCGCGCGCGGAGTCACGCTCGAAGTAGATCGCCTCGATCCGCCGCTGGAACTCGCTGATCCTCATGACCGGACGTCGCGGCTGATGGTTACCAGAGAAACGTCGTAGGGCACCACGTCTTCCCCGACGTACTTCAGGATGTCGCGGCGAAGGGTCTTCAGGAGGCTCGTCGTTTCGAGCGAGCAGTGCTTCAGGATGCGAGAGTAGAGGGTCTTCTCGCCCAGCTCTCGTCCGTCCGGATTCTCCAGGCGAATGGGGGCGCTGTTGCACAGGAAGAGTCGATCCCCCTCCGCGATGGGCACGACCTGGGCCTCGATACCCCGGTCGAACACCGGCCCCTTGTCGAAGCCGAGAGCGATCCCCTCGGGGTGGATGAGGCGGAGCTTGCCGTCCGCGGCGGCATAGCGCAGGAGGGGCACCTTGTGACCGGCGCAGACGACGGTGGCGGTGTTCTCCCGGGGATCGATCAGGGTGTAGAGCGCGGTCACGTACATCCCGCGGCGCACGTCCTGACCGAGCCGACCGTTGACGCGCCGGAAGGCCTCCAGCACGTCCCCACCGCGGTGAAGCTCCCCCCACAGGTAGGAGCGGGCGGTCGCCCCGATCAGAGCGGCGGGCACCCCCTGTCCGCTGACCTCGCAGACGAGCAGCCCGACCCGCCCATCCTCGAGCTCGACGAAGTCGTGGAAGTCCCCTCCGATGTCGGGAGAGCTCAGGTGCGCCGCTCCGAGGTCGTACCCCTCCACCATCGGCGTGGCCAGGGGAAGCAGCGCCTCGTGGACGCTCGTGGCGAGGTCCATCTCCCGCTCGCGAATGGACAGCTCCACCTCGGCGTCCTGCGCGGCCTCCAGGTCCCGGGTCATGCGGTCGATCGACCGGGCGAGCAGCTCGATCTCTCCCGCCCCCACGACGTGGGTTCGGTGCGAGAGGTCGCCCTTCGCGATCTGACGCACGTCCTCGATGATGCGGTGGATCGGCCGGGTGACCTGCTTGGCCACCCAGAACGCCATGCCTGCCCCCACGAGCAGGACGACGAGCATGATCCCCACGATGACGCCGAGCATGTCACCGCCCGCGGAGTTCGTGCGGCCCGGGACCATCAGCTTGTAACGGAGGCGCGATCCCTCGCTCTCCGGATCGGGGAGGTAGTAGAGCATGCCCTCCCGGTTGTTGGGCCGGAACCGGATGGGGGCTCGTTCCACGCCCGTGGCGGCGTGCATCATCGCCTTCACGCTGGACTCCCCGACCTCTCCCTCGCGGACCAGGTCGTACTTGGGATCCTGGTAGGTCTTTCGCACCGATTCGCTGAGCGTGTTGGTGAGCAGCTCCTCCGCGATGGTCGTGGTCCCCTGGTAGAGCACGAGTCCCGCCACGGCCATCACGATGGTCAGCGCCGCGGTCATCGAGAGCATGAACCGGGGCCCCAGTCCCATACCCTTCACGCGCAGGTCGTGCTCTCTGACGTTTCGAGTCATGGCTGATACACCCAGCTTTCGGGGGCGAGTAACAGTGTCCGGGCGAGGATCATGACGAGGAGACCGTAGATCCCGGCCACGACGTCATCGAGAAGGATGCCGTCGCCGCCCCCCAATCTCTCGATCCGCCGCGCGGGAGGCGGCTTCACGATGTCGAAGAAACGAAAGACGAAAAAGGCAAGGGTCAGGGCGAGCAGGCTGGGCCCCTGGAACCAGAGCACGGTCACCAGGTACCCGATCACCTCGTCCAGGACGTAGAAGCCGGGATCCTTCCCCCCCGCTCGCTTCTCGGCCCATTCGCCCAGGGGGCGGCCGATGACGTAGAGGAGAACGCAGAGGAGGATGGTCCAGAGCAGGAAGTGCTCGGTGCGGGCCAGGAGGAACGCGAGCAGGACGCCTCCCAAGGTGCCCACCGTCCCCGGCACCAGGGGGGAGAGCCCGAGAAACCCGCTCGAGACGATGGCCAGCTTGAGGCGGTCCGTGTTCATCGGCATCCGCTCAGGAAGACGCCTCGGAGAGCAGTCTCCGGGACCGGATCACGTAGGTGACGCCGGAGCCCACGGCGCTCACGAGCGTCCCGTAGACGAAGACGTGCCCCACGATCCCCCAGAACCACAGCAGATCGTCGGACCACGGGAAGGCGGAGCGGCCGATCACGACGCCGATCGCGATGCACTGGATCGTCATCTTGATCTTCCCGAACCAATCCGCGGGGAACTCCCGGCCCACGCTCTCCACGTACCCGCGGATGCCGGTGACGAGGAACTCGCGAGCGAGGACGACGACGATGATCCAGGCCGGGAACCAGGGCTGCGACCACTCCATGACCGCGAGGTAGATCATGGTCCCGAGCACGAGGACCTTGTCCACGAAGGGATCCGCGATGCGACCGAAGGCGGTGACGAGCCCGTTGCGCCGGGCCAGGTAGCCGTCGAGGAAGTCCGTCGAGGCGAGGAGGATGAACAGCCAGAAGGCGACGAGCAGCGCGGAGCGGCTCGGCATCCCGTTCGTTCCCGCGATGGCGAAGAGCGTGAACAGCACGAGAGCGCCGACGAACCGCATGGCCGTGAGCCGGTTCGGCCAGTGCGCGAAGATGCCCTCCTTCTTGTCGCTCATCTGCTCTGGGAGCTGTCCTTTCCGCGCCCCATGATGAGGTATCACCGCCCCGAGGGATCGCAGATCAGGTCGAAATCCTCACCGATTCCTCGGACCCGGGCCCGAAGGCGATCCCCGCTCGTCGCCTCGCAGCCCCGGACCTCGGCGACGAGGTCGACCTCCGGGGCGTCCATCGGCGTGCGGCCGATCGCGAGGCCGTCCCGCTCCTCGTCGACCAGGATCTCGACCTCCTCCCCCACGAGCGCCTCCTGCGAGGCGCGCAGGACGTCGTCACGGGCCGCCAGAACCGCCTGGAGGCGCTCGCGGGCGACCTCGGCGGGAACCGCCGCGTCTCCGAGGTCGAGGGCGGCCGTCCCCTCCTCCCGGGAGTGCACGAAGGCCCCCAGACGGCCCAGGCGGTACCGGCGCACGAATTCCACCAGCTCCTCGACGTCCGCATCGGTCTCCCCCGGGAATCCGACCAGGAGCGTGGAGCGGAGCGTGATTCCGGGCACCTCCTCGAGGATCCGGTCCAGGAGCCGTCGCACCTGATCCCCGCTGCCCGTCCGCCGCATGCCCCGGAGGACGGAGGTGGAGACGTGCTGCACCGGCAGGTCGAGGTAGGGCAGGACCCGGGGGTGCTCCCGCAGCAGGGGCAGCAGGGACCAGGGAAAGCGGTTCGGATAGGCGTACATCACCCGCAGCCGGTGGTCTCCCTCGAGGTCGGCGAGGGTCTCGACGAGGCGGGGCAGATCCAGCCCCAGGTCGGTTCCCCAGGCGGTCGAGTCCTCCGCGACGAGGACGAGCTCCTTGCGGCCGGTCGCGATCAGCTCCCGCGCCTCGGCCACCAGGTCGTCGGGGGGCACGCTCCGATGCGGTCCTCGGATGCCGGGGATCGCGCAGAAGCTGCACTCGTGATCGCAGCCGTGGGAGATCCGCAGGTAGGCGTAGGAGACGGGGGTGGAGAGCAGCCTCGCTCCCTCCCGCTCCGGAGCCCGCAGGCCCCCGGCCTCGAGGTAGCGGGGCGCGGATCCCCCTCGACCGAGCCCGTGCACGGCCCGCGCGAGCTCGCGGTAGTCGGAGATCTCGGCGAAGAGATCCACGTCGGGAAAACGCTCCGCGAGGGCCCGGCGATACCGCTGGACCATGCATCCGACCACGACGACCGCCGAGAGCTCCCCTCGCTCCTTGCGGGAGAGCAGGTCCCGCATCGCGCCTTCCGTCTCGTCGCGGGCGGGCCCGATGAAAGAGCAGGTGTTCAGCACGGCCACCTCGGCCTGCTCGACCCGGCCGGCCACCACGCAGCCCTCCTCGGCGAGGCGGGCGAGGATCAGCTCGGAATCGACCAGATTCCGGGCACAACCGAGGTGGACGAGGGCCACGACGGGGGATTCGTCCCGGGGCCGGCGATTCACGTCAGCTCAGACCTCGGCGGCCGCGGACAGCCATTCCTCGCGCGTCATCAGGATGTCGCGCGTCCGTCCCCCGATGTAGGGACCGATGAGGCCGAGCTCCTGCAGGCGATCGAGGATGGCGCAGGCCTGGTCGAAGTCGATGTGGAACTTCCTCTCCAGCATGGAAACCGCCACGCGGTTCTCCTCGAGGATCAGGAGCCCGGCGTCGCGGATCACGTCCTCCGGATGCTCCTGGGAGAGCTCCGTGACGGTCTCCTCCGCCTCCGCGGGCTCGGCGGAGCTCGCCTGGGGCTGGAGCACGAAGTCCTCCGACTCCGCGGCGTCGTCCGCGGCTTTCTCGGTCTCGACGACGGGCTCGGGCTCCTCCGCGAGCTCCTCGGAGGATGCGGCCTCCTCGGCAACGGCTGTCTCCGCAGAGACCTCGGGCTCGGCGGGCGCTTCGTCGAAGAGCCCCGCCTGCTCCCAGGTGGGCGCCTGCGGCACGGTCTCGGCCGGAACCACCTCGTCTTCCTCGTGCTCGGCGGCTTCCTCGAGGACCTCTTCCTCGGGCGCCTCCTCGTCCTCGTATTCCTCCTCTTCTTCCTCCTCCTCCTCGACCTCCTCGTACTCGGCGGCCAGCTCCGGGTCTTCCTCCTCCTCGTCTTCCTCGTAGTCCTCG
>CAYRXS010000173.1:0-13890 GCA_964428225.1 uncultured Planctomycetaceae bacterium | reverse complement strand
GCCTCGGTCACGTGCTCCACGCCCGGGATAGCGCGAGGCGCGAGGAAGCGGACGAGCCCATCCCAGTCGTACGGCGTCCGCCACGCGAGCGCGCGCCGCCAGGGCGCCGGCCCGTCGGCGCCCTCGCGCACCTCGCCCGGCGGACGGATCTCGGGCGTCTCCTCGGTGAGCTCCTCGACCGGGGCGGCACGCTGACGCTCGCCCCGGTGCCGCCGCTCGAGGGCGAGGTGGCGCACCACGGGGTAGAGGTAGGAGCGCAGCGACCGCGCGGTCAGCGAGAAACCCGGGAACCGGTGCCACAGGTGCAGGAACGCGTCCTGCATCACGTCGGCCGCGTCCTCCGCCGTGGGACAGAATCGCCGGGCGAGCGACCACGCCCAGTCGCGATGGCGCCGGTAGAGGGCCTCGAACGCGTCCGCCTCTCCCGCCCCTGCGACCGCGACCAGCTCCTGATCGCTCCGCCCGTCGTCCTGCGCGCCTGGGGTCACCGGTTCTCCTCGCTCACCTCCGGCAGTCTACGCCGAGCCGCCTCCCGTTCGCGAGCACGGGGAGGAGCGTCGCGGCGCACCCACCTCAACGAGAGAATGCCCTCAGCGCCTCGAGGTCGGCCTTCGCCTCTTCCGATCCGAGCTTCACCGCCCGCTCGAGCCATCGGCGAGCGAGGCGACGGTCTCGCGGTACGCCATCACCTTCGAGGTGGCAGAGACCGAGCTGTCGGGCGGAGTCGGCGTCCCACCGGGCTTTCTCCTCGAAGCAGCGGACGGCCTTCTCGGGATCTTGGCGAACACCGAGGCCCTTCCGGTAGCAGATCCCGAGCTTGCAGATGTCGTTGGCCTCCTCGAACCAACGGAACGCCGTCCGGTAGTCACGGCGCACCCCCTCGCCGTCGAAGTACAGCTCGCCGAGATACCGCGCGGCCCCCCAGTGACCGAGTCGGTGCGCCCTGCGGAGGAACACGCGGGCCTTTCGTGGATCCCGAGGGACTCCGTCCCCCTCCTGATAGCAGAGCCCGAGGTTGTAGCAGGAAACGGCGATTATCTCCTCGTCCCCCATGCCCAGAACGCGCCGGTAGCACTCGACCGCCTTCCGGTCGTTCCGTCGGGTCCCCGTGCCCTCGTGGTACATGACTCCGAGGTTGTTCACCCCTTCCGCGTCTCCGAGCTCGGCGGCGCGTTTCATGAGCTCAAAGGCGCGGCGCCGGTTCTTGCGAACGCCGAGTCCGTAAGCATAGGACTTCGAGCAGCTCTTGATGGCCTCGACGTGTCCCGCCTTTGCCGCGAGGAGTTCCCACCGAACCCCCTCGACCTCGAGCTCGGAGTTCTCCTCGGAGTTCTGCACGAGCCAAAACCCCAACTCCGCCATCGCCTCGACGTGTCGCTGCTCGGCGGCGAGGCGCCACCAGTGGAAGGACCAGCGATCCGCCATCGAGACGCCGATTCCCCACTGGTAGCAGTAGCCCAGCATGAACTGCGTCTCCGCGTCGCCCTTCTTCGCCCCGGCGCGGAGCGATTTTACGAAGTCACGAGGCACCAGAGCCTGGAACTGCTTCTTCGTCTGCCAGTTGAAGTGCGGGGAGATCTCCTTCAGAGCCTCGAACTGCAGATCGAGCCTCCCCTGACGCATCGCGTCCTTCAGTCGGCGGATCCAACCGGCCAGCGCTTGCTTCTCGGTTCGTCCTCCTCCCATGGTGTCGCCATCCCACCGGAGGATACTCCGCCCGCCCCGGGTCGAGAGTGAGAATCCGGGCCGGACACCGTATCCTCGGGCGATGAAGAACGTCCTCGGCATCGCGCTCGGTGTCCTCGTCCTCCTCGGATCGGGCTTCCTCGCCAGCTACGCGAGGCAGGCGGAAGACACGCCGGCGCACGAGCCCGTCACCGTGTTCCTCGTCCGCCACGCGGAGAAGGCGCCCGCGCCGGCGAACGATCGCGATCCCGGCCTCACCGAGGAAGGGGTCGAGCGCGCGCACGACCTCGCCCGCCTGCT
Organism: uncultured Planctomycetaceae bacterium; assembly: GCA_964428225.1. Taxonomy (GTDB): domain Bacteria; phylum Planctomycetota; class UBA1135; order UBA1135; genus JBFMCU01. The sequence continues at coordinate 11,904 of CAYRXS010000173.1, read as the reverse complement.
CTCGAAGGCCGGCGTGACCCACCTCTTCACGAGCCAGTACGCCCGCACCCGCGCCACCCTCGAGCCCCTGGCGAAGACCGTCGCGCTGGAGATCGCGACGATCCCCGCCCAGGAGGACGAGCGACAGGTCGCGACGCTGCGCGAGCTTCCCGCCGGCTCCGTCGCGGTGGTCGCGGGACACTCGAACACCGTCCCCGCCCTCGTCGAGGCCCTGGACGGCGAGGTGCGCGAGCTCACGAGCACGCCGCCCCACGGGATGATCCTGGGAGACGACGAGTACGATCGGCTCTTCGTCGTCATCCTGCCGGTGGGGAAGCGAGCCGCGACCCAGACGATCGAGCTGCGCTACGGCGACTGAGGCGAACGCGACGTGATGAGGCTCCTCGACCGGACACGAATCCCTCGCGCCCTCGCCCCGATCGGGATGGCCGTCCTCGCGACCCTGGGCTCATCCGCCGGCCACACGCAGGACGAGACGACGGAGCGGAGACGCCCCAACGTGGTGATCGTCCTCTCCGACGACCACCGCTGGGACGTCATGGGGTGCAACGGGAACGACTACATCCCCACCCCGAACATGGATCGCATGGCCGCGGAGGGCGCCGACTTCGCCAACGCCTTCGCCACCTCCGGGCTCTGCTCGCCGAGCCGCGCCTCGATCCTGACCGGTCGGTACTGCCACGAGGTCGGCGTTCCCCGCGTCGCGTGGATGAACCACACGTTCCACCGTCAGGAGACGTCGTTCTTCGCCCGCCTCCAGTCGGCGGGGTACCACACCGCGCACGTCGGCAAGTGGCACCTCGGTCGAGGACACGAGCCGAAGCCCGGGTACGACCACTGGGCGAGCTTCGAGTGGCTGGGCGAATTCTTCGATCCCGTGCTCTGGATCGACGGGGAGGAGAAGCGGTTCGAGGGCTTCACCGACGACGTGCTGTCCGAGCTGGCCGCCGATCACATCCGGAAGCGCGCGAAGGAGGACGGACCCTTCGCCCTGTTCGTGGGGCTGAAGAGCCCGCACCTGGACTTCTGCTACCCGCCGCGCCACGAGGATGCGTTCGACGACGTGTCGATCCCGAAGCCGCCCACCTACGACGAGGACCGCGCGCGATCGGGCAAGGCCGTTCTCGCGAGGACGCGCGTCGACATCGACGACTTCTTCGCCGGGCTGCCGCAGTTCGGCACCTGGGACCGGTACGTCGAGTCCTACTACAAGAGCAGCCTGGCCATCGACGACGCGCTCGGCCGGATCCTCGACGCGATCGACGAGGCGGGGATCGCCGAGGACACCTTCGTGCTCTACACGAGCGACCACGGCTACTCCCTCGGCGATCACGGATTGACGGAGAAGTACTACGCCTACGAGGGCTCGATGCGCGTCCCCTTGCTCGTCCGCTATCCGCGCTCGATCCCCGCGGCGTCCCGGCCGGAAGAGATGGTGCTGAACATCGACATCGCTCCGACGGTGCTCGACCTCTGCGACGTGCCCGTGGCGGAGGAGATGCGCGGGGCGAGCTGGATCCCCCTCGCCGAGTCCGATGCGGACACGCGTCCCGATTGGCGCGACGAGTTCCTGTTCGACCAGACCGCCCAGGGCGCGGGGACGCCGTCCCACCTCGCGGTGCGCACCGACCGCTACAAGCTGATCCACTACCCCGACTACTCCCCGATCCCGCGCGAGCTCTACGACCTCGAAGAGGACCCGCTGGAGGCGAAGAGCGTCGTCGACGATCCCGCGTACGCCGAGGTCCTCGCGGACATGGAGGCGCGCCTCGAGCGGCTCGTCGAGGAGACGGGGTGGCTCCCCCGGGGCCTCGGTCCGATCCCCTTCGCGTGGGTCCTCGGGCCGGTTCCGCCCGACGCGCTCGACGAGGTGCGCGCCGCGGTCCTCGCCCTGCCCCCCGACATGGAGGGCGCGCCGATCGACGCGAAGGGACGCACCTTCGAGTGGCGCCGCGCGCAGGCGGACGAGAGCTCCTGTCTGCCCCTGGGGGCCTCGGCCTCTGCGCCCGCCGGCCACCGCAGCTTCCTGGCGATGCCGATCGGACGGCGAATCGACCGCGATCCCTACGTGCAGCTCCACCACGCTCCCGAGCGTCAGCTCCGTCTCTTCGTGAACGGCGAGCAGACCGAGTCCGGGATCCAGCTCGGCCACATGTCCGCGGTCCTCAACCCGCCGCTGCCCGCGCGGGACAACCTCGTCGTCCTGGAGATCGATCCGGGGCCTCCCGAGTTCATCCAGATCGTGCTCGAGGCGCCCCAGGGGATCCTGATCCTGCCCGAGTAGAGCTCAGGAACCGGATCCGGGCAGGCGCTCCACGAGGACGAGGTCCGCCTCGCTGCGATCGACGATGTCGTAGAGCAGGCAGCTCCCGTCGAGGGCGGCGTCGAGCAGGACCCAGCGCACCCCGGGGACGGGGAGCAGCGCCCGGATCTCCCCGGTGGCGAACTCGTGGAAGGCGAGCTGGAATCCCCCGTCGGTGCTCCGGTAGAAGAAGACCCCCTCCGGCGAGGCCTTCCAGTAGCAGTCGAGGACCGCGTCCGGGGCGGCGAACACGACGCCCTGCTCGACGCCGTCGAGAGTGGCTCGGCTCACGCACGAGGTTCCCGGCTTCGCGAACAGCAGCGAGACGCCGTCATCCGCCTCCGCGAGCATGTAGGCGCCGAAGGGGAAGACCTCCTCGGTCTCGCCGGTCTCGCGCGAAGCCCGCAGCGTGACCCAGCCGTCGTCGTCCAGGGAGCGCAGGTAGACGTGCTCGCCGTCGCGGGACCAGCTCAGCAGGATCTCGTCCGCGGTCGAGCGCGTGAGCGGCTTCGTGACCTCGCGTTCGATGTCGGTCACGTGGACCGCCACGCGCGACCCGGAGGTGACGTCGTAGGCCAGGTACCTCTCGTCGCGCGACCAGCGGATGAACTCGAGGTGCTCGCCACCGAAGGACGTCACGCGGCGCGCGTTCTCGCCGTCGCGGTCGCACACCCAGATCTCGGCGTGTCCCGAGCGGGTGGAGACGAAGGCCACCTGTTCGCCGCTCGGGGAGAAGTGCGGGTCGTACTCGCTGTGCGAGGAGCGAACGAACGGAGAGGGATCCGCCGTCGCCTCCCCGGAGTCCGGGATCGGCGTCCATGCGAGGTGGCGGTGGTACGTCTCCTCCGCCCAGACGACCACTCCCGCCTCCGAGGCGATCGAGGGAAAGATCGAGCGCCGGCCCCGCGTCGGCAGCCACGTGAGCTCTCTGGTATCGACGTCGACTCGCCACAACCGGAACTCGCCGGCGAAGGCCGTTCCCGAGGAGAAGATCACCTCACCGTCCGTCGTCCAGTCGAGGCCGCGGATCTGTCCCTGCCCGGTCGTCAGGCGCCGGACCGGGCCCCCTTGACTGGTGGTGACGTACAGGTCGTTGTTCCAGAGGCGATCGCGCCGGACGAAGGCGACGAGCTCGCCGTTCGGAGAGACGACCGGATTCCGATCCCCGCCGAAGTCCTCGGGGGGCTTCGCGATCGTGAGCCGCTCGCCGGTCTTGGGGACCAGCCATTGCAGAGTCCATTGCCGGTCCTCGCCGAAGGGGGTGGAGATCGCGAGGCGTTCGCGGTCCGGGTGCCAGTCCACTCCCATGATGCGGTTCGATCCGGTGATCTCGAGCACCCGGCGCGCCGTACCTCCCAGCGCCGGAACCACGTGGAGAGACGTGGTGCTCCCGTCGTCGCGTACGAAGGCGAGGCGAGAACCGTCCGGTGACCAGCACGGGCCGTGCTCGTCCGCCGGCGTCGCCGTGAGCTGCAGGAGCGTCTCGACGTCGCGCTGCTTCACGTATATATCGGTCGGCCCCTCCTCGCCGCCGCTCCACGCGAAAGCCACGCGCGTTCCGTCGGGCGACACGGCGGGGGTGATCTCCTCGCCGGGATAGCTGGTCAGGGGAACGCTCTCGAGGATCGCGGGCGAGGACGGAGGGGAGGAACGCCAGAGGCCTCGGCCGAACGTGAGCAGCAGCGCGACGGCGAGCACGAGCACCAGGGCTCCGGCGATCGCTCCCGCGCGCGGCACCGTTCGCGACGAGGTCCCCGCCGCTCGTGGGCCCGGTCCGCCGGCGGGCGGCGACGGAGGCTCCCCCGAGCTCGGCACCGACGACACGGATGCGATCAGCCGGTAGCCGCTCTTGGGGATGGTCTCGATGTACCGCGCCGAGCGCGCGTCGTCGCCGAACGCGCGACGAAGCCGCGAGATGGCGTGGGTCAGGGCCTCCTCCTGGACCACGACGTCGCCCCACACCGCCTCGAGCAATTCCTCGCGCGTCCGGACCTCTCCCGGCCGTTCCGCGAGACAGACCAGGACGCGCATGACCCGCGGCTCGAGCGAGATCGTCCGCTCCTCGCGCCGCAGCCGGTTCAACGCGGGCTGCGCCAGCCACTCCCCGATCCGGTAGTCGGGGGCGGACGTGGGTGAGGAGGAGCGAGTCATGGGACGGTCGGACGGTGGATCGGTCGGAGGACGGCGGGCCTTGAACACGGTATCGAGTCCCGGCATTCGGGAGGAACTTCCTTCTTCGCGAGGGCCCGGTCACGCCCCTCCCGCGACCCAAAGGAAACCTACACCTTTCCTCCACCTCTCCTGCAGGTACCCGCGCGAGCACCGCGACTAGGCTCGCGTTCGTGGCGACCGCCCTCCGCCGAGGTTGGATCGCCGGCCACCTGTATGGAGAATGCAAGATGCGCGCGCTGTCGATCCTCGTCATCCTCTCGTCCGCGCTCGGCGGACTCGCGTCGGCCCAGCAGGCCTCCCAGACCGACTGGTCCGGAGGGGACGGCGTCCCCGGTCCCGTCCTCGCGTGGGGAGTCGCCTTCGACTCGGCCCTCGATTCCTCGTGGCTCTCGATCCCCGGTCGGCTCGCCCTGAGCTCGACGGCGGTGGACGCGCCCGACGGCCAGCGGATCGCCGCCACCCGCGTCGGCTTCGGCATCCACGCCGCCGACGTCGACGGCGACGGGGACCTGGACGTCGTGGGGACCTCCGAGGGGGACAGGGAGGTCCTCTGGTGGAGCAACGGCGGCGGGGATCCGATCGTGTGGACCGAGGCGATCATCGAGAGCGCGCTCACCGGAGCGAACGGCGTCTACACGGGCGACTTCGATCTCGACGGACGGCTCGACGTCGTGGTGAGCGCGGCCCTGGGCACCGACGACCTGATCTGGTATCGCAACGAGGGGGGCAGCCCGATCGGGTGGACGAAGTACGTGATCGACGGGAGCTTCCCGTCCTGCTTCGAGGTCTCCGTGGGGGACGTGAACCAGGACGGCCGCCCCGACGTCCTCGCCGGCTCCTGGGACGGGCAGGCCGTGTGCTGGTTCGAGAACGCTCCCGGCAGTCCGGTGAGCTGGACGAAGCACGTCGTGGATCCCGCGTTCGATGGCTCGCACTGCGTGAAGATGGGGGACTTCGACGGCGACGGTGACCACGACGTCGTGGCCGTGGCGGGACATGCCGACGAGGTCGCTTGGTGGCGCAACGACGGGGGCGCGTCGATCGTGTGGACGAAGCACACGATGGCCACCGGCTTCACCGGGGGCCGGTCGGTCGCGGTCGCGGACATCGATCGCGACGGGGACCTCGACGTCGCGGGGACGTGCTGGACGAGCGACACCACCTGGTGGCGCAACGACGGCGGGAATCCCGTCGTCTGGACCGAGCAGACGATCAGCGTCACCACCTCCGGCGGACATCACGTCAAGATCGCGGACGTCAACGGCGACGGTTGCCCGGACGTGCTCGTCGCGGCGTTCCTGGTCAACGACGTCGTCTGGTTCGAGAACGGGGGCGGCGACCCGATCGCGTGGACGGAGAGGATGGTCAAGAACACGTTCGCCCGTCCCATCGAGGTCGACGCCGCCGACGTCGACGGAGACGGCGCGCTCGACGTCCTCGCCGCGTCCTACGCGGGGGGAGGCGGATTCAACTGGTGGGCGCCGACGGAGTTCGTGAATGCGGGCGAGCTGACGAGCTCGATCGTGGACACCGGGACGGGGCTCCCCACCGCGAAGCTCGACCGGACCGCCGACGTGCCGGTCGGCACCGATCTCCGGTGGCAGGTGCGCAGCTCGGACGACGCGACCGATCTCGGCGCGTGGTCCGCGGAGGTCACCGAGCCCACGGTGGTCGGGGACCTGGATCGCTTCGTTCAATACCGCGTTTTGCTCTCGACGACCGACCCCGATCTCTCGCCGGTCGTCGACGACGTGTCCATCTCGACGCCCAGCGTCACCTACCGCAACGGCACCGGCGTCAACCCGGAGGTCTTCGAGAGCACGTCGCTGCCGATCCTCGGCGCGGGCTGGACCGCGCGGGTGGACGGCGGGTCGCTCGGAGCCGTCGGCGCGTCGTGGGTGGTCGGGTACGACCTGCCGCTCGACCCCGGGCTGCCGTTCGGCGTGGGCGAGCTCCTGCTCGATCCCGGCTCGACGTGGCTGGTGGGCGACGTCGAGGACCTGACGGTGGGGATCGCAAGCCACCACCTCTCGATTCCGGTCGACGTCGCCCTCGTCGGCTTCCGCGTGTTCACCCAGGCGTTTCTCGAGGACGTGGGCGGCGGCGGGCGGCTGACGAACGCCATCGACCTCGTGCTCGGCCAGTGAGCGCGCTCCGCAAACCTCGAACGACTCGGTGCATTCACCGAGGAGGATCTCCCATGACTCGACGTCGATTCCAGTACGCATCGCTCGCCCTTCTGCTCGCCGCGCTCCTCGCGGCCGGCTCCTCCGCTCGCGCACAGGCCGGCTGGGTGCTGTCCGAGCAGGAGATCAGCGAGGGGGTCGGGGGCTTCGGAGGAGCCCTCGATCGCGCCGACACCTTCGGCATGGCCCTCGCGCGCCTCGGCGATCTCGACGGCGACGGAATCGGCGACCTGGCGGTGGGGGCGGAGCGCGACGACGACGGGGGGGCGAACCGTGGCGCGGTGTGGATCGTGTTCCTGAACGCGGACGGCACCGTGAAGTCCGAGCAGAAGATCAGCGAGGGCGTCGGTGGTTTCGCGGGGGCGCTCTCGAACGCGGACTCCTTCGGGGTGTCGGCCGCCTCGCCGGGCGACCTCGACGGGGACGGCGTCGTCGACCTCGCCGTCGGGGCCTGGGGCGACGACGACGGGGGCTCGGGTCGAGGCGCGGTGTGGATCCTGTTCCTGAACGCGGACGGCACCGTGAAGGCGGAGCAGAAGATCAGTCAGACCGCGGGAGGCCTCGGAGGCACGCTGGGTGACGAGGACACGCTGGGCGTGTCCCTCGCGGGGCTCGGGGATCTCGACGGCGACGGGATCGGCGATCTGGCCTCGGGGGCCGACCACTGCGACGACGGCGGGAACGAGCGGGGCGCGGTGTGGATCCTCTTCCTGAACGCGAACGGCACGGTGAAGTCGGAGCAGAAGATCAGCTCGACCGAGGGAGGTTTCGCGGGTCCCCTGGACGACGACTCCTACTTCGGGCTCGGCGTCGCGGCCGCGGGAGATCTCGACGCGGACGGCACGACGGATCTCGCGGTGGGTCTCGCCGGCCCCGCCGGCGGCGGTTCGAGCCAGGGGGCGGTGTGGATCCTGTTCCTGCGGCCCGACGGCACGGTGCGCGGGGCGCAGCTGATCAGCACCGAGGACGGCGGATTCGGAGGCAGCCTACCCGCGAGCTCCTACTTCGGGTTCGCGATCGAGGCTCTCGGCGATCACGACGGCGACGGGTTCGGCGACCTCGCGGTGGGAGCGCCATACGACGACGCGGGGGATCAGGACCAGGGCTCGGTCTGGGTGCTCCACCTGAAGGGCTGTCCGCCGGCGAGCGCGAGCTCGCGAAACCCCGACGTCGGAGGACACGTGAATCCGGACGTCTACTCGGTGACGACGCCGCCGGTGCTCGGCTCGAGCTGTCGCGCGTCGATCGTGACGACCGGCATGACGGGCAGCTACCTCGTCGGCTTCGCGGCACCGCTCACCGCCTCGACTCGCTGGGGAAACCTGCTCGCCGACGTCGCGGATCCGATGGGAGAGCTCCTGGGATCGCCCCTCGCCCTGGGCGATCCCGCGGTGATCGACGTCACGGTCCCGGACGACCCCGGGCTCTGCGGATTTTTCGTCGCCACCCAGGGTTTGCGGTTCGGCGCCGGGCTCGATTTGACGAACGCGCAGGACCTGATCGTCGGTCGCTGAAACGCGGAACGTATGGGCGGGCGGGGCAATAAGCCCAGGGATGGTGATTCCGGGGCCGAAGAGGTCCGATTCCCTCGCGCATCCGTCACCGAGAGCCCGGGGAAGCGGGATCGGAAACGAAGCGCGGAATCGAAGTCGTTTCCTCCTCGGTCAAACTAAAGAAGACGGCTCCGGTTCGTCGATTGTTCCGTTCTCCCGCGATCGAATCCGTGGACGTTTCTCGACCGTTTCCCGACGCTTCGGGGGCGGCGGAGAAGCCGTGTGAGGAGGGGCGATCGTGATACAATCTCGCAGCACAGTCGCACTCCCCTTCTGCCGTCGACTGCGCGGGTCCCCCGGTATCGTCGGATGGTATTTGGCGGCCGTCGTGTAGGCGGTAGGGCGGTGCGAGCCACCCCCAACCCCCCTCGGCTCACAGGAATAGAGAAGACACCAAGATGAAGAAGATCAGTGCCGCGGTCTGGCTGCTGGCCGTTCCCGTCGCCCTTCCTCTCCTCTCCTCGACGGAGCAGGACCAGGGCGTCGACCAACCCAGGTTCGTCGAGATCATCGGACAACGCGAGTTCGGCGGTCGAATGCTGGTTCGCCCTCTCCAGGAAGCAGGGCTGCACGCTTCCGCTCAGCGGGAGCTGAACGAATACGAGTTGATCCGACACCTGCACAATACGGACATCTACGTCATCTCCGTTCCCGAGGGACAGACGGAAAACACCCTCGCGGAGCACCTGATGTCCACCGGCTTCTTCGAGTACGCAGAGCCGGACTGGAAGCTCTACCCGATCCTCACTCCGAACGACTCGAGGTTCGGAAACCAGTGGCACCACGAACCCAACCGGATGGATTCCGAGGACGGCTGGGACATCCACACGGGGAATCCCTCCGTGGGTGTGGGCATCTGCGACACGGGCATCCGGACGACCCACGAGGACTTCCAACTCCACCGGCTCGAAGGTTACAACGCCGTCGATCGGCAGTGGGAATCGCAAGGCGGCAACATCGGCCCCGTCCACCCGCACGGCACGATGACGACCGGCTGCGCAGCGGCGAACGGAGACAACAGCGTGGGCGTCGTCGGCGTGGGCTGGGATCTCTCGCACCGTATGATTCGCGTGTCCAACGACTCCGGCGGCGGGGCGTGGCAGTCCGACCTCCTGCACGGCGCGGAGACCTCCATCGAGGCGGGTGACCGGGTGGCCAACGTCAGCTACAGCGGCTGCGACTCCTCGTCGAACCTGACCACCGCGACCTACATCAAGTCGATCGGCGGGCTCCTGGTGTGGTCGGCCGGCAACGACGGTCGGTGGCTGAGCATGAACGACCGCGACGCCGATGACATGATCGTCGTCGGAGCGACGGACTCCGGAGACAACCACGTCTCCTGGTCCGCTTACGGGCCTTTCGTGGATCTCGTGGCGCCTGGAGAGTACGTCTACACCTGTGACGCCGATCACAACTCCGACTACGCCTCCGTCAGCGGCACGAGCTTCTCCGCTCCCCTGACCGCCGGGCTCTGCGCCCTGGTCTTCTCGGCGGATCCCTCCCAGACTCCGGACCAGGTAGAGACGGTCTTGAAGACCTCGTGCGACGACCTCGGTTCGGGCGGCGTGGACAACACCTACGGGTACGGCCGCATCGACACCTACGGAGCGATGAACATGGTCGGCGCAGCGGATCCGCTCGCCGATTTCACCGCGAACCCGAGGTCGGGCTACGAGGACCTGTCGGTCGACTTCACCGACCTGTCGTCCGGCACGGGGATCTCGGCCTGGGACTGGGACTTCGGTGACACCGGCTCCTCGAGCTCGGCGAATCCGACGCACGTGTACGTCTCCCCCGGCACCTACACGGTCAGCCTCTCGGTCACGGGGACCAACGGAAACGACACGATGACGAAGGACGACTACATCGTCGTCACCGAGAACCCGCAGGTCGATTTCATCGGGTCTCCGACCTCGGGCTTCGAGGACCTGCAGGTCTCCTTCACCGACCTCTCCGTCGGCACGGGCTTCACGAACTGGTTGTGGGACTTCGGTGACACCGGCACCTCCACCCAGCGGCACCCGGTGTACGTGTACGTCGATCCCGGCACCTATACCGTCTCGCTGTCCGTCACGAGCTCGGGAGGCACGGATACGGAGACGAAGCCGAACTACATCACCGTCATGGACGCGGCAGATGCCGGCTTCGTCTACTACAACGGCACCGACTTCAACCCCTTCATCTTCACGAGCAACAACCTGCCGGTCCTCGGCACGAACTGGGTCACGCAGATCGACGGTGGCGCTATCGGGGCCTCGGGCCTGACCTTCGCCGTCGCCTACGCCGCCCCGTTCGCGTTCATGACCGGGATCGGCGAGCTGCTGGTCGACGTGAGCTCCCCCTGGATGCTGACCCACATCTCGGGAGGCGGCGCGGGGATCAGCACGCACACGATCCTGCTGCCGAACGATCCGGGGCTGGCCGGGATCCACGCCTATACGCAGGGACTCTGCAACAACGTCGGCGGAGTGGCGGTGCTCACGAACGCCATCGACGCGACGCTCGGATATTGATGGGAACGTCTCCGCCGTAATCCGGCGGAGAATCGACCCTCTACTTCGCGTGCTCGCCGGGAAACCGGCGGGCACGCGATTTTTTTGATCGCGGATCCGCCCGTCCCGGGGAACAAAAGTCCGGCGCAGGCAATACGCCCGGAGAACGACGCTCGGGGGACGAAGAAGACCGATTGTCGTGCTCGCGGCAAGGAGAGAAAGTGAGCGAGTCCAGCGACGAAAAGCGGATGGATACCAGGACAACTGCGCGTTGCGGCAAACGAATAAAGACGGCTGCCGTCCGACGAATGTTCCGTTCTATTCGCCCGAAGTTCGGGGACGTTTCGTCACCGAAACAGGGCTTTTCGGGGCAACGCGGATGAGTGTTTGCATTTTACGACCCGTGCTACAATTCTGTGCACAGTCGCGTCCCCCCTCCTTCCGACTGCGCGGGTCTCCCCTTGTTCCGCCGGCTGTCCGCCACCCGTCGTTACGCGGGTGGTCGGGGGGGTGCTAGCCACCATCGAATCCCCCTCCTGATCCACAGGCAAGACCGAAGACATCATGATGAAGAAGTCAAGCGCCGCACTCTGGCTGCTGGCCGTTTCCGCCATGCTTCCTCTGCTCGCCTCCACGAAGCAGAGTGAGAGCGTCGACCAAGCCATGTACTCCGAGATCCCCGGTCAACGCGAGTTCACCGGACGGATGCTCGTTCGCCCCCTGCAGGACGACGCGCCCCACGCGCTCGCCCAGCAGGTATTGAGCGACTACTCGATGCTCCGTCACGTGCCCCAGACGGACATCTACATCATGTACGTGCCCGACGGACACACGGAGAATTCCTTCGCTCAGGAGCTGATGTCCACCGGCCTGTTCGAGTACGCGGAGCCGGACTGGATGCTCTATCCGCTCCGGACCCCCAACGATCCCCGGCTCGGCAACCAGTGGCACCACAATGCCAACCGGATGAACTCCCGGAACGGCTGGGACATTCACACCGGTACTCCCGTCGCTGCGGTGGGCATCTGCGACACGGGCATCCGGACGACTCACGAGGAGTTCCAGCTCCACCGGCTCGAGGGCTACAACGCCGTCAACCGCAAGTGGGAATCGCAGGGCGGCAACATCGGTGCCGTCCACCCGCACGGGACGATGACGACCGGCTGCGCCGCGGCGAACGGCGACAACGGCAAGGGCAT
>CAYRXS010000172.1:0-13947 GCA_964428225.1 uncultured Planctomycetaceae bacterium | reverse complement strand
GGCCGTCGTAACGATCGCGGCAGACGCGCACGACGTCGAGCCCCTCCTCGACCATCCCCTCCAGCATGAGGTGCGAGGCGACCTGGTACTCGATGCCGGTCCAGACCTCGTCGCTGTAGACGAAGGGGATGCCGAGCTCTCCCCCGTGCGGCCACGTGCACAGCAGCAGCCCTCCGTCGCGACCCAGCGCGAAGGAGGGGCGCTGGGGATTGGCGTGGTCGGACAGGTCGTGCTTCAGGTTGTAGCGGTGGATCGCGGCGAGGTTGCTCTCCACCATTCCGGAGTCGACGATGTCCTGCTCGAGCCCGCACATCCGCGCGATCCAGAAGCCGAGCACGCCGTCCGACAGGCAGCCGATGCCGTACTGGTACTTCGGTCCCTGGGTGTTGAGCGCGGCGATGATGTCCGCGTAGCCCACGCCGTTCGCGGAGGCGTCAAGCGGGTGGAACTCGGCGTCCAGGCCCTCGGTCTGGATCTTCTGGAAGAAGTACTCGCCGTTGTAGAGCTCGGTCTCCAGGAAGCGACGGCCCGCCGCGGCGAGCTCGCGATAGCGGGTGACGTCCTCCCCGAGCGCGGCGCCCATCTCGGCGGCGGCGACGAGCGCGCCCAGGTAGAAGCTGGAGCAATGGCCGTCCGGTCCCCAGTACTCGATGTCGTAGGTGTTGTGGTGCGGCTCCTCGAGCACGCCGGCGCCCCGCGGATCCCAGGTGGTGATGCAGTACTCGAGGCTCTGCTTCACCGCCGGCCACAGCGAGGCGAGCCACTCGGCGTCACCCGAAATGCGCCACTCGCGGTGCACCTTCATGATCCCTCCGAGCTGACCGTCCGACGCCGCGTGGTAGGTGTGGGCGACGGGGCGGATCGGCAGGCAGGAGCGGAAGGTCTGGTGTCCCTCCTCGTTCTGGCTCACGAGGAACTCCGTCTCGCGCAGGGAGCGCTCGAGCGCGGGGAACAGGTGCGGAATCGCCTGCGCGTAGTTCCAGACGTGCGTGCACGAGCCGTGGCAGCAGCCCGTGTTGTCCGAGCATCCCTCGAAGCACCACAGCTTGCCGTCGCATTGGCGCAGCACCGTGGGCGACTTGAGGATGGTGAGGTTCGCGGCCACCGCCTCGACGACCTCATCGGGAAGCGTCGTGTCGTAGAAGGCGTCGCGGAACACGGCGGATCTCCGGCGCAGCGCGTCGTAGCCGAGCCGCCAGAAGTCCGCCAGCTCGTCCAGGCTGCCGAAGCGGCCGGCGTACCAGGGCTTGAAGTAGGGGGACGAGCAGCAGCTCTCCTCGACCGGCGTTGGCGCGGGCGGGCCTTCGGCGATCCAGTCGCCGAAGTCACCTCCCTCGAAGTCGTGCAGCACCGTCCAGTCGTTCCCGCTCTCGCCCTTCGTCGCGTCGCCGACGGCCGCGATGAGCTCGGTCGCGCTGTCGTACCGTCGGTTCGAGGCGACGATCAGGTCGACGTTGACGTGCCCCCAGGGCCCGGTGGCCCGGTCCGCGATCCGCAGCCTCGCCGATTCGCCGATGAGGTCCTGCACCTCCCAGACGGCGAGCTCGAGCTCCTCTTGGTCCTTCCCCGCCGCGGTGCGCAGGACCGCGCCCTCGAGCAGGAGCTCCAAGCACGTCACCTCCGCGTCGCTCCCGCCGCCGATGAGGAAGTGGAGGAAGGGCCGCTCCACGGCAAACTCCGGCGAGGTCAGGGTTCCCGTGAGACCGTCGCCGGAGGGGTCGTAGCTGTTGACGAGCCCCGCGCCCTGGAAGCCGGACACGGGCTGCTGGCTCATCGCGGTGCCCGCGGACGGGCCGTAGCCGAAGGCGGGACCGGCCACGGTCGTCGTCCCGTCCTGCCCGAGGCGGAGCCTGGTCTCCGGCACGTACCACGCGATCATGAGCCGAACGGTCCGTTCCTCGCCCGGCGCGAGCTCGAGGGGAACGAAGAGCGACGCGCCGGGAGCGCCGCCGCCGGGCGGCGGATTGTCCACGAGCGCCCCGCGCGCGACGTTCCGCCAAGCGAGGGTGAGCGCGTCCCACCAGCCCCCCTTGAACCAGCAGTGGTCGACGACCGCCTCGTCGTCGACGAAGACGGCGTAGCTGCCCTGGTGCTCGGGGTGCTCGGCGGTGCCTTCCTGGTGGAGCACGAAGCCGCCTTCGATCGGCAGCACGGTGCTGCCCGAGCTCCCCAGTCCCATGAACTGCTTCGTGTTGTACGAGAACACCGCCTCGATCGTTCTCGAGGTGTCGTTCGTGAAGCGGTACTCGAGCGCCCCTACTGGCAGGCTCGACGCGTCGGCGTCGCCGGGCACGAACGGGCTCCACCCCGTGACCTCCACCCCGAGCGGGATCTCCTCGTCCTCGAGCGTCACGGTGGCGAAGGGGAAGCGCGCGAGGAACGTCGCCTCGTCGAACCGCGGCAACCCGTAGCTCGTTCCCGGCGCTCCGTTCCCGGTCCGCGTCGACCCGAACACCTTCCACCCCGGCACGGGCCCCTCGAGCACCTTCGCGGTGTTCCCGTCCGTCCCCTTGACGCAGACCGCGGCGAACGAGCATGGCTCGTGGAACACCTGCATCTGGTTTCGCACCGACACGTGCGAGATCGCCCCGGTCCCTTCCAGGCAGATCATCCCCGCCCCGATCCCGCCGATGGGGAAGGCGACGCGGTCGAGATGCTCGCCGGAGTACGGCCCGTTGTAGTCTCGCCCGTTCTCCGCCGACGCCCATTCGTCGACGACCTGACAACCGCTCGCGAGTAACGCGAGGAAGAGGAGAGACGCGATTCCCGAGAGCAGACGTGCGGACCTTCCGTTTCTCATGACGACACCTCGACGAGCGTGATCGAAGGGGAAGACAGGCGCGAAGCGCGCAGTCTACCGGCCCGCGGATTTCGAGGCGAGCGACTGCCTCGGTCGATCACCAGGCGCGCGACACCCCGGGGATCGCGCAGGGGTAGATGCCGTCCTCGCCCGGCTTCACCGGCGGCTCGGCGTCCCAGGCGTAGCTCGCGGGTTGCAGGTCGAGGTCGGAGGCGATCGCCTCGTCCCAGGGGACGATCTTGCCGGAGTAGGTGGCCATGCGGCCGAGGATGGCGGTCATCGTGCTGTCGGCGGCCCAGTCGACCTCGTTGTAGGGATCGCCGGCGAGCAACGCGGCGAAGAGGTCGTCGTGCTCGACCTGGTGGCCGTCCGGACCGCGGTCCCAGCGCCGGGGCTCTTCGCCGGTCACCTGCAGGAGGCTCGAGCCGTGGCCCTCGATGTTCACGAAGCCCCTCGCGCCGTGAGCGTGCTCGGAGAAGCTGCCCCAGCAGCCGGGCATGTGGCGGCAGAAGCTGAAGAGCTTGACGCCGTCGGCATAGGTGTACTCGACGGTGTGGTGGTCGAAGATCTCGCCGTGGTCCTTGCCCTTGCGAACCTGACGGCCGCCCACGCCCTGGGCCTCGACGGGGTGGCCGCCATGGATCCAGTTGGCGACGTCGAGGTCGTGGACGTGCTGCTCGACGATGTGGTCGCCGCTCAGCCACGTGAAGTAGTACCAGTTGCGCACCTGGTACTCCATCTCGGTCTGCTCGGGTCGACGCCGCCGAACCCAGACGCCGCCGGAGTTGAAGTACGCGCGCATGTAGCTCAGACCCCCGATCGCCCCGTCGTGGATCCGCTTCACCACCTCGATGTGCTTCGTCTCGTGGCGCAGGTGGTGGCCGACTCCGACCACGAGCCCCTTCTCCTTCGCCTTCGCGTTCGCGGCGAGGATCCTGCGCACCCCGGGAGCGGCGACCGCCACCGGCTTCTCCATGAACACGTGCTTGCCCGCCTCGACCGCGGCCTCGAACTGCGCGGGCCGGAAACCGGGCGGCGTGCACATGAGCACCATGTCCACGTCGGAGGCGATCGCTCTCTCGTAGGCGTCGAGCCCGACAAAGCGACGCTCCTCCGGGACGTCGATCCGCGAATCGCCACCGGTGTGCGCGAGCAGGCCTTCGAGACACCGCGTCACTTGATCCTCGAACGCGTCGGCCAACGCCACGAGCCGGACCCTCGCCCCCGCCGCGTTGTTCAGCGCCTGCAACGCCGCCCCCCCCCCGCGACCGCCGCAGCCGACGAGCGCGACGCGGATCTCGTCGCTCCCCGCGGCGTGCGCGCTCCTCGCGATCGGCAGCGTTCCGGTCAGCGCGGCTCCCGCGAGCACGCCTCCCGTCCCCTCGAGGAACTCCCGTCGGGTGGTCCCGACCCCCTTCGGACCCGTGGACTGGCTCATTGACGTTCCCTCGGCTGGTGAATCACTCCGCGGCCTGATCGACCTCAGCTTCCTCTTCTTCTTCCTCGACCTCCCCCGCCTCGGGCAGACCACCTCTCGAGGAGATGAGCGCCCAGTAGCGGCCGGCCATCTCGACGGCGTCGTGCAGGACGGTACCCTCGGGATACTCGCCCTGATCGTCGAGCTCGCCCGCGGGCCATCCCGTGAAGATCTCGAGCGCCTCCTGGATCGTCTCCACGGCGTAGACGTGGAATTCGCCCCTCTCGCAGGCCTCGACCACGTCGTGGCGCAGCATGAGGTCGCGGACGTTGCTCCGGGGGATGATCACGCCCTGCGATCCGGTCGCGCCCACCGCGGCGCAGGTGTCGAAGAAGCCCTCGATCTTCTCGCTGACCGCTCCGATCGCCTGGATGTGTCCGTGCTGATCGATGGCCCCGGTCATCGCGAGGTCCTGGCGGAGGGCAATCCCGGTGAGGGCGCTGAGCAGACAGCAGATCTCCGCCCCGGACGCCGAGTCGCCGTCGATGCCGCCGTAGCTCTGCTCGAAGGCGACCGACGCCGAGAAGGCGAGCGGGTGATCCGTGCGCAGGAGATGGCGCATGAGCCCGCCCAGGATGTAGAAGCCCTTCGTGTGGATGGCGCCGGAGAGCTGGGCCTCGCGCTCGATATTCATCGTGCCCGCCGTGCCGGGGCCGATGGTGGCGGTGATGCGGGCGGGGAAGCCGTAGGTCAGCGCGCCGGAGCGGGTTACCGCGAGGCCGTTGACCTGCCCGAGGGCCTCGCCCGTCGTCTGGATGCGGATCGTGCCCTCGCTGATCATCCGCCGGAAGTGCCTCGCCGGCAGGTCCGCGCGCCGCTTGCTGCGACGGACCGCCTCGAGCACGTCGTCCCGCTCGACGATCTCGCGTTCGTCCTTCCGCGCGAGGAAGACCGCCTCGCGGGCGACGTCGACCAGGCGCCCGAAGCGCGTGGTCAGGCGATCCCGGCGCGCGGCGATGCGCGTCCCGTGCTCGGCCAGGGCCGCGACTCCTCCGCGACTGAAGGGCAACAGACCCTCCTCCTTCACGATCCTCGCGAGGACGCCCGCGTAGAACATCAGGCCGTGCTCGTCGCGCTCGATCGAGGAGTCGAAGTCGGCCAGGACCTTGAACAGGTTGACGAAGTCCTCGTCGTGCGCGTCGAGCAGGTGGTGCATGTGCGGATCGCCGAGCAGCACGACCTTCACGGAGATCTCGATGGGCTCCGGCTTGAGCGGGGAGACGATCCCGAAGTACGCCGAATCGTGGGGCACGATCTCGAGCTTCCCCGTGCGTAGCGTGCGCATGAGGACCTTCCAGGCCCCCGGCTCGCTGAGAACTTCGCGCGCCTCCATCACGAGATAGCCGCCGTTGGCGCGCAGGAGCGAGCCGGCGCTGATCATCGTATGGTCCGAGTGCACCATGCCCTGGGGCAGGATCTTGCTGCCGATCGTCCCCAGGAGGTTGTGGAGCGTGGGCGTGTTCTCGACCACGATCGGACACGGAGCGTCGCCGCGGTGCTCCATGATCAGGTTCACGCGGTACAGCCGGTCGACCTCCGGAGAGCTCTCCTGCCCCGCGAGGCGACGGCCGACGACGTCCTCGACGACCTCCCCGAGAAAGATCCCGACCTCGTCGGCGGGGAAGAGGGTCTCGATGTCGCGCACCGTGTACTGCAGGAGGGCGCGAACCTCCTTCTCGTAGAGCCCGCGCACCGTATCGCGGTGTGTCTCGCGCAGCTTCTGCAGATCCTCGCCGAGGCTCTGGAACCGCTTGACGAACTCGTTGACCTTGTCGCGCAGCTCCTGCGCCTGCTCCTCGGAGACCTTCCCCTCCGCCTGGAGCTGGGCGAGGCGATCGGGCTGGATGGCCTCCCCTTCGATCAGGGGGAGGATGGCAGGGCGGGGAACTCCCTCCACCTGGATGGTGATCATCGTCAGCCCGTTCTCGCGAAGCTCCTCCTCGAAGGGCTTGCCGATCTTCTCCATGTCCGCCTGGACCTTCTCCTCCAGGGCGGTCTGCTTCTCGCGGAGAGCATCGCTGGCGAGCGCCGGGGCGAGCTTGTCGCGGATGTAGTCGGCCAGCTCGTCGATGCGGCGGCGGAAGAGCGCGCCGCGCCCCCTTTCGAGCCGGATGAGCCGCGGCCGATCCGGGTCGGCGAAGTTGTGGGCGTAGGCGAGGTCCGGCGACGGGCTGCACTGGGGCTGGATCTGCTCGAGCAAGCGGCTGACGAGCGTCAGGCGACCGGTCCCGACCAGGCCACGCACGAAGATGTTCTGCCCCGGCGCGTCGATCTCGAGCCCGAAGCGCAGAGCCTCCACGGCGTCGTCCTGGCCGATGACGCCCTGGATGGGATCGACGTCGGCGGTGGTCTCGAATTCGAGATGCTCGTCCTCGCAGTACCAGCGAAGCTCCGGCTTCGGAACGCGGAGGCGTTCGATGGCGGGGGTTGCGTCGGCCACTTCGGTTACTCCTCTTCTGCCGGGTTGCGTGAGTCTGGATCCGGCACCGTACGGCGCCGGACGGCGGGGGTCAACGCGCGTAGCCGAGGTCGCGCAGCAACTCGAGCTCCTCGGGGCTCGGAACGACGGGCATCACGTCGGCCACGCCGGTCTCCACCCAGAGGCACGCGCGCCCCTTCGCGGGCCAGGGGATGTCCTCGCTCGGATGCCGCGGGAGGTCGCGGTCGATCTCCAGGCGGGCGGGGAGCTCCCGGGACGCCGCCTCGACGCCGACGAGCAGCCCTCCGGGGAGCGGCTCGCCGTCGACGACGACGGAGACGTCGAGCATGCGACCCCGACACCAGAAGACCAGCTCCACCGCCTCCTCCTCGAGCACGGTGTCCAGCTCGAGCGCCCGGCGATCGACCTCCATCGTGAACCGCTCTTCGGGCAGGAGCGGCCGGCTCGCGAAGTTCGCGTCGAAGAGATCGTCGGTCTCGATCCGCACCTGCAGCCGCCCGCCGACCGCGGCCCGGACGCGCAGGTGCATCCGGCCCTTCTGGAGCTGCTCCCACCGGAAGGCGTCGAGCTCCGCCCGCGCCCGGGAGACGACGTCCGGGTACTCGGCGACCACGTTCCGCTTCTCGGCGGGATCCTCGCCGAGGTGGTACAGGGCCTCGGTGCGGAACCAGGGATCGTGCAGGTACTTGAAGTCCCCCAGGATCCACGCCTTCTGCGCGGAGCTGTCGTAGGTCGGATACTCGACGAAGACGGCGTCGTCGCTCGGGGCGCCCGCGGCGAGGCGGTCGACGCCCTGGTAGAACGCGGGGACGTCGAGCCCGATCCCGCCGAGGATCGTGGGCACGAGGTCGATCGAGGCCACCGGACGGCCGACGACCCGCCCTTCGTCCCGCCCGGGAATGCGCAGGATCATCGGGATGTGGACCTGGTCGTCGAACAGCGTGTAGCCGTGGTGGTAGTGGTCGTGATCCCCCAGCCCCTCGCCGTGGTCCGCGACGAAGGCCACGATCGTGCGCTCCCACTGCCCGCTCTCCCGAATCGCGTCGAGCACGCGGCCGACGGCCTCGTCCATCTCCGCGATCTCCGCGTCGTAGTAGTCGCTGACGAAGCGGCGATCCGCCTCGGACAGATCCGGCGCCGGCGGCGGCCCCTCGTGGGCGAACCACCGTCGTCCCGGCCGGGGATCGAGGACCTCGAACGGCACGTAGGGCGTCCTCCCTCCCGCGAATCGACCGTCGTACTCCGCATCCGTGAATCGCTCGCGGAAGTCCGCCTCGGTCACGTACGGCAGGTGCGGGTCCATGATGTGCCAGAACGCGAGCCACGGCGTGGTCCGGTGCGCGTCGACGAACGCGGCGACCGAGCTCGCGTCGCCCTCCGCCGATTCCATGGACCAGGACGAGCGGAACGCCTCGAAGCCCTGGTCGAGGCCGTAGCGGGAGGAGATCAGGTGGTTCGCCACGAGCCCGAAGGTCTCGTACCCGACGCGCGCGAGCACCTCGGCGAGCGACGTCGTGGTGGGATCGATCGGCGTCCACTCGTCGTGGCCGCCGCGTCCCGCCCCGTGTCGCGACGGATACGTCGAGGTGAGGATCGAGGCGAACGACGGCAGGGTCCAGGGAGCCTGCGCGCGGGTCTGCGGGAATAGGATGCTCTCCGCGGCGAGCTCCTCCAGGTGGGGCGTCGTCGGGCGTTCGTAGCCGAACGCGCTCAGGTGATCGGCGCGCAGCGTGTCCACGCCGATGAGCAGGACATTGAAGGCCGTGGGAGGTTCGTTGGCGGGCTCGATGCGCGGCGAGGACAGCAGGACGGCGTCCAGCTCGTCCGGCTCGCTGTCCGGGACGTCGCGGGTGGTGAACTCGAGCCGGCCCTCGAGGCCGGCCACCTTCGTCAGGTCGAATCGCGTCTCGAACCACTTACGCTGATCTCGCTCGCCCTTCGGGTCGAGCTCCTCGCGGCCGATCCACAGGACCTCGCCGTCGGCCTTCCGGAAGCCGACCTCGATCACCGCCCCGTCGCCGTCGATCCGGAAGGCCTCGGGGAGCATGCCGTACTGGAAGCGAAGGCGCGGCGCCGTCTCCGCGGCCGGGATGCGCACCGGAAGGGAGAGGGTGGCGGGCGCGTTGAGCAGGACGGCGTCGCGCGTCTCGCTCAGCCGTCCCTCCGCCGCCCGGAGCGGCACGCGCAGCCGCCAGGGCGTGGCATCTTCCCGGCCATCGCGGGGGCGGTAGCGTTGGGAGAGCTGCTCGACGATCTCGGCGTTGGTGAGGGGGATCTCCTCGACGACGAGGTCGTCGAAGCGGGTGACGGCCAGATCGGAGTCCCCGCTGCGGTGCAGGAGCTGGATCTCGAGGGAGCGCGTCTTGGCCTCCGTCAGGAGCTCGAGCTCGAAGGAGTCCCATCCCGAGGGATCGATGCGGCGGGAGGCGCGGTGTGTCGACGAGTACGCGCGGGCCCAGCGCGAAGCTCGCCAGCGTCGCTCCATGCTCGAAGAGCTCTCGATCACGCGCAGCACCTCGCGGGTCGTGGTGTCCGAGGCGTGGGGATTGTCCTCGAGCCGGACCCTCCCGGTGATTCTGACGCGAGAGGGACCGGTCACGGGCGTGCGGAACAGGGCCCGGCTCTCGTCCTGTGGCTCGGCGGGTCCGAGCTTCAACCCCGCTCCGGTCACGCCGCCTTCCGGATCGACGCTCACCCCCTGCCCTTCTTCCTCCTCGTAGCGCAGCCGGCGGCCGTCCACGCGGGCGAAGCGGATGTCTTCCGGCACGTGGGCGTCGAAGTCGACGGTCGTCGTGACCGTCGCCGTCACCGCGTCGGTCTCGGCGGGCCCCTGGAGCTCGGCCTCGGCCATGAGGTCGAACAGGTGGACGCGCTTCGGAGGAGCCTCGGGGTCGCCGACCCCGCAGCCCGCGAGCGGAAGGCCGAGCAAGAGGACGGAGACGACCCCACGGCCGTGTCTCCTCGACAGCGATCGAATCATGGATGCCCCTCGTGATTCCCTGGCGCGAGGCGCCCTGCTTCGTCGATGTGGAGCGGCAGGGCGCGCGTCGCGTCCGCGCCGTGCAGGTTCTCACCGAGGCGGCGGGGGCAGGCGGAAAAAGCGGGGAAACCGCATGTAAAGGGTGTGAAGGTGGCGACCCGCGACCGGGCCCGAACGGAGGGCCGGCCTCCCCCCGCACGAGGTCGAGGGCGGTCGCCCCGAGGATCTCCCGGATTGCCTGCAACCGGACCGCGACCGAGGCGGTCCGTCGGGTGCAGCCCCTGGGAGGGAGGGGGTTTGGGACGGGCGCCCCGCGCGGGACATCGCCTCCGCCCACCGATATCATGCCCCCCCACCCAACCGCGAGGAACGCGATGGAGCTGATCGGAAACGCGAACGTCATCGAGATGGAATACGCCGTTCGGGGACCGATTCCCCAGCGGGCCGCCGAGCTCAAGAAGGCAGGCAGGCGGATCATCCCCTGCAACATCGGCAACCCCCAGGCCCTGGGGCAGAGGCCGATGTCCTTCTACCGCCAGGTACTCGGCCTCCTGGAGGATCCCTCCCGAATCGCACGGGAGAGGAAGCTGAAGGGGATGCTCGCGAACGCGTCGGAGGACGTCGAGCTCCTCTCCGACTACGTGCTCGAGGTCGCGGACCGGATGCTCGCCGGTCTCGGCACGGGAGTCGGCGCGTACTCCGATAGCAACGGGCCGGCCTTCATCCGGGAGGCCGTGGCCGAGTTTGTCGACCGGCGGGACGGGGTCGCGTCGTCCGGCGGCGTACCCTCGGATCCCGAGCTCGTGTTCCTCACCAACGGGGCGAGCGAGGCGGTCAAGTACGTCATCGAGGTCCTGATCTCGAAGCCGAGCGACGGCATCATGATCCCGATCCCCCAGTACCCGCTCTACTCGGCGGCGATCAGGAAGTGCGGGGGAACCCAGGTGGGCTACTTCCCCGACGAGGAGAGCGGATGGACCCTGAGCCGCGCGACGCTCGAGGATGCCCTGGAGAAGGCGCGGGGAGACGGCGTCGACGTCAAGGGAGTCGTCGTCATCAACCCCGGGAACCCGACGGGGGCGATCCTCCCCGAGGACAGCATCCGCGAGGTGCTCGACTTCGCCGGTGACCACGGGCTGGTGGTCATGGCCGACGAGGTCTACCAGGAGAACGTGTACGGCTCGGAGTTCGTGTCCTTCGCGAAGGTGCTCGGTAGCCGGGACGTCCCGCTGTTCAGCATGCACAGCACCTCGAAGGGCTACTACGGGGAATGCGGACACCGCGGAGGCTACGTGGAGCTGCGCAACCCGCCGAGCATCCGGGGCACGGACGCGGGCTTCGCGGGCGTGCTCTACAAGATGGCCTCCGTCAGCCTGTGTCCGAACACGGTCGGGCAGGCCCTGACGTACCTGATGGTGAACCCCCCTCCGGAGGGAAGCGAGCCCCACGCGACCTTCGCCCGCGAGCGGGAAGCCATCCTCGCGTCCCTGCACGCGAAGGCGACGATGATCAGGGAGGCCTTCGGAGACATGAGGGGGGTCGAGTGCTTCGGGCGGATCGGGGCGATGTACCTCTTCCCGAGACTCGGGATGCTGCCGACGGGCAAGACCGACTTCGACTACTGCATGGCGCTCCTGGAGGAGACCGGACTCTGCACCGTGAACGGCAGCGGCTTCGGACAGCAGGAGGGGACGCAGCACCTGCGGATCGCCTTCCTGCCGGAGATGGAGCTCCTGGCCGAGGTGCTCCCGACGTGGATCGAATTCCACGATCGGTTCCTCGCCTCCGAAGCCGGCTGACGCACGCGGCCGGGAAGGGAGGGGAGAGCGAGAGCTATTCCTCCTCTTCGGCCTCCCGCCGGCCGTCCGACACGAGGATGGCTGCGTGCCCCCGGCGGCCGTCGAGCAGGATCTGCAGAGGCTCTTCGAACCGGACGTGGCGGACGTGCTCCGTCTCGTTGACGGCCTCCATCTCGTCGAGCAGGTCCCACCGGATCCAGGCGTCCTCGCGCTCCTCGGGAATCGTCAGATAGCCGATCTGGAAGGCCGTGATGTTATGGAAGAAGTGAGAGCCCTGGGATGGCTCGACCGTGAGACCGTCCACCCCTCCCTCCACCATGACCTTCGCCTGGGAGATCTCGTCCCACCGGACGGGAATGCCCAGCCATCGATCCTCCGTCCCCCACCGACCGATCCCGATCAGGACATAGCGGCGCCCTTGCTTCTCGATGGCCTGGTTGAGCCGGCCCACCTCTCCCGCAATCTCCACGGTCTTGTCGGACTTCCAGCGCGACGGGCCGACGTAGATCACGTCCCGCACGTCGGTGATCGTTCCACTCCCCAGGCTCTGGCGAGTCCAGCACAGGGCCTGACCGGGATCCACGCCGTCGAGGGTCGCCGACTGGTGGTCCTCTCCGACGGCCACCGGACGACACTGCAACAACGAGAACTCGGGCCGATCGCCGTCCTCGGGTGACAGGTTCACCGCGAACTCCATCTCGACGTCGATGCCCATGACCTGGCGGCCGAGTGCGAGCAGGTTCTCGAGAATCGGAGCCAGGGGGAACCGGTCGGACTTGAGGACGTGCGCGAAGGTCACCAGTCGCGGCCCGTCGTGGAAGATGCCGTCCCGGATCACGCCGTCCTCCCGGACGTACACCGAGCCCACCGGGGCCAGGGTTCCGTCCCGCTCCGCGCGATCCAGGTCGAGGGTCACGAGCGGACCCTCCGAATCGGCGGTGATCTGGACCTCCGGATCGGAGAGGTCTAGCGCGTAGAACTCGGTCTGGGAGCTCCGCATGACGTTGCGGACGCTGGAGAACTGCACGAGAACCTCGGGACGCGAGGGCGAGAAGCGGAGCACGTTCCCGCCCTCGACGACCATGCGGCCCAGCCCCAGCGCGACGTGGGCGAGGCCCTCCTCCGGCTTCAGGCGCCCCACGGGGTAGAAGTTGTGGGACTGAGCCACGCCCGCGAAGTTCGGGTAGCAGACGTCCCCGAAGTGAGTGACGGCGAGACGCTGGATGACCAGCGCCATCTTCTCCTCCTCCATCCGGAAGGGAGTGGAGCGCATGTAGGACTTCGGCGCCTGATTGAAGGTGGAGGCGTAGACGAGCTTGATCGCGTCGATGATCTGCCGTAGCCGAACCTCGAGGTCCGGGTGGTTGTTGGGGATCATGTACGTGGCGTAGAGCCCCGCGAACGGCTGGAAGAGCGAGTCCTCCGCCAGGCTCGAGGAACGCACGGCGAGGGGGAACGTCGCCTCCGCCAGGAACGCGCGGAGATCCTCCACGAGCTCCGGGGCGAGCTCGCCCTCGAGGAACCGACGTGCGATCTCCGCGTCGTCGTCGCACCTCATCGCGAACTTGTGAAGGTGGTTTCTCTCCAGGAAGTCCGAGAAGACGTCCGTGCCGATCACCGTGCTCGGAGGTATCGAGATCCGAACGTCCGGGAACCGGTCCGCGAGCCCGAGCTTGTCGAGCAACGAGACCAGGAACGCGAGGCCACGCCCCTTCCCTCCGAGCGAGCCGCGCCCCATCCGGATGAAGGGCTCCGCGGGATCGACGTCGACGCGGTTGAAGTCCGTGATCGTCCCGCTCCGTCGTTCGACGCGCAGCTGACGCAGGGTTCCGGCGCAGAAGTCCCGCGCGGCCTGCAGGTCCTCGAACTCGGAGAGCAGGATCGCTCGCAGTCTCTCCGCCAGGCCGTGCTCGCCCCGTGCGCGGAGCCAGGTGGAGAGGTGGTGGTGAGAGAGGTGGTGCGTCAGCGAATCGTCGGGCGCCTCGTGGATCTTCTTCTCCATCTCCCGCAGGTTCCGAGCGCGGTCCACCTCCGTCCCGTCGGGGAGGCGGAAGATGAAGTCCCCGAACCCGAGCCAGTCGATGAAGAACTCGTGCAGGTCCTGCAACCACGTGGGCGAGTTCTTGTCCAGGAAGTAGCTCTCCAGCTCGACCGCCCGGGGCTGGTTGTCCGGCTTCGAGGAGTGCAACACAACCGGCAGCACGGGGCGGCGAGCGCGGATCTCCCCCAGGAACCGCAGGCCTGCCTCGGCATCCATCTGCCCGTCGCGCGGGAAGCGGATGTCCGAGATCACCGCCAGCATGTACCGCTCGAACCGATCGAAGAGGGAGATGGCCTCCTCGTAGTTCCTGGCACGCAAGATCTTCGGCCGGGCTTGCATCCGGAGCAGCTTGTCCAGGTGGTTGAGCCCCTCGGCCATGACCTTGCGGGTCTGGGTCATCAGCTCGGTGT
>CAYRXS010000171.1:0-13997 GCA_964428225.1 uncultured Planctomycetaceae bacterium | reverse complement strand
GCTGTCGGGCGACCATGTCGTCGAGCAGGCGATCCACAGCCTGGACATGATGGCCTGGGCCATGAAGGACGTGAATCCCCTCCGCGTCACCGCGAGCGGCGGACGCCAGGTGCGAAGCGGCGAGGGCAGCGGGAACATCTACGACCACTTCGCCGCGACCTTCGACTATCCCGGCGGGGTAAAGGGCTTCCACCAGAGCCGGCAGATCCCCAACTGCTCGGGCGAGAACAAGGCCTACTTCTGGGGCACGACGGGCTGGGCGGACATCAACCCCTGGTCCGGACGGCACAAGATCGAAGGGGACAATCCCCTGGAGCTGCCGACGGTGGACTACAACCACACCGCCCAGATGTACCAGACGGAGCACGACGAGCTCTTCGCCGCGATCCGCGCGGACAAGCCGATCAACGACTCCCCGTGGATGGCGCACAGCACGATGCTGGCGATCATGCTGCGGATGTCGGCCTACACGGGCAAGACGATCACCTGGGAAGACGCGTTGAGCTCCGAGGAGGACCTCAGCCCGGAGGTCATGGAGCTCGGCGATTGCCCGATGCGACCGGTCCCCATGCCGGGCAAGACGAGGTTCTTCTAGTCGGTGTCGAAGGCAAGGAGCGACGTCATGAAGATGGATCGCAGGACTCTGCTTCAGGGAACGGGGGCCGCGGTCGCGGCCGGGATGATCGGCAGCGCCGCGTGCGCCGACCCGCAAGAAAGCGCGAGGAGAGCGCCAGAGGCATCGGGGCTGAAGCTGAAGCTCGCGCTCGGCTACGGGATGATCGGCGGAGACGGATCGATGCTCGAGAAGTTCGAGCTTGCGAAGGCGGCCGGCTTCGACGGGATCGAGATGAACTGCCCGAACTCGTCACCGGACGAGGAGGTCGTCCGCGCGGTGAAGGCGAGCGGCATTCCCGTTCACAGCGTCGTCGACTCGGTCCACTGGAAGAGCACCCTGTCCCACGACGATCCCGCCGAGCGCGAGAAGGGGGTCGAGGGGCTCGAGGCGGCGATCCGCGGCGCGAAGGCCTACGGCGCCTCGGACGTGCTGCTCGTGCCGGCCACGGTGGGGGGCAAGGTCAGCCCCGAGCAGGCCTGGGAGCGGTCGATCGACGGAATCCGGCGGGTCCTCCCGCTGGCCGCCGAGCTCGGCATCTTCATCCTCATCGAGAACGTCTGGAACCGCTTCGGCTACGACCACGACGGGCCGGTAGGACAGTCCGCCGACAAGCTCGCCACCTATATCGACGAGATCGACAGTCCGTGGGTCCGCTTCTACCTGGACCTCGGCAACCACCGCAAGTACGCGACGGTCGCGGACTGGGTGCGCACGCTGGGCAGTCGCATCGTCAAGCTCCACGTCAAGGGCTATCACCGGGAGAAGGGCTGGACTGACATCGGCGAGGGCGACATCGACTGGCCGGAGATCTGCAAGGCGCTTCGCGAGATCGGCTTCACCGGTTGGGCCACCGCCGAGGTCGGCGGCGGCGGCGCGGAACGGCTGGCCCAGGTCCGCGAGCAGCTGGGTCGGGTCCTCGGGCACTGACCGTCTACCAGGAGACACCCCGATGAGCCCGACAGCCCGGATCGCGATCCTGCTCCTCGCCCTCGTCTCGGCCACGCTCGTCGCCTCCTCGTGCCGGACGACGAAGGGCTACGAGGGCGACAAACGCTCGCGCGAGGAGATCGCGGTCCTGAAGGTGCCCTACTACCCGAAGGGCCACTTCATCACGGTCGAGACCGTCGACGACCGCCGCATCGACGCCGAAGCCAACAATCGCGTGGGAATCCTGCCCGGGCACCGCGTCCTGTCCGGACGTGCCCGGGGCTTCGGGCAGAGCCGAGAGGGAACCCCGTACTCGATCGGATTCGCGGCTCGAGCCGGCGCGACCTACTCCCTCTCCCTGATCCAGGGGCGCTTCACCGACAAGCTCCGCATCGTCGTGATCGACGAGCTCACCTCGGACGAGGTGAGCTCCATCGAGATCTGGCCGTAGGGCGCCGCGAAGACCGGCGAGAGGCGTCGTGCATCACGTAGCGGCGCGGACCCAGGTCGTACACGAGGGGTGGAGAGGGGCGGGGCCGGGGATCTGCTAGGATCTCCACCCTCGTCGCCGGCCCCCGCCACTTTCCGAGGAGCACCGGAACATGAGCGCCACGCAACCCCCCTCCGATCAGGAGACCGCGACTCCCAGGAGCAATCGATTCCCGTCCGGCATTCCCTACATCGTGGGGAACGAAGGTGCGGAGCGGTTCAGCTTCTACGGGATGAAGGCCATCCTGTACATCTACGTCACCGCGCTCTTCGTGCGCTTCGCCCAGGAGGGCATGGTGCCCGAGGCGGAGATGGCCGCGGCGAAGGCCGATGCGACGGAGGTCACGCACCTGTTCATTGCGGGCGTGTACCTGTTCCCGTTGATCGGGGCCGTGCTCTCGGACCGGCTTCTCGGCAAGTTCAACGTCATCTTCTTCGTGTCCCTCCTCTACTGCCTGGGACACGGGGTGCTCGCGGTGGCCGGCCGCCTGGGCGAGATGGAGAACTACGGCGGTGCCGAGATCGGCATGTACATCGGCCTGAGCCTGATCGCTCTCGGCTCGGGCGGTATCAAGCCATGCGTGTCGGCCAACGTGGGCGACCAGTTCACCAAGGAGAACGGACACCTGGTCACGAAGGTCTTCCAGATCTTCTACTTCATCATCAACTTCGGGTCGTTCTTCTCCACGCTCTCGACGCCGCTCCTCTACAAATACGTCGGACCCGAGATCGCCTTCGGCGTTCCGGGCATCCTGATGGGGATCGCCACCATCGTGTTCTGGATGGGCCGCAAGAAGTTCGTGCTCCAGCCCCCGAATCCGGGCGGCAAGGTGGGGGCCATCGACTTCACGGCGACGGTGCTCCTGTTCAGCCCGTTCTTCGCTCTGATCTACGGCTACTTCGTCATGTGGGAGCAATGGACGAAGCCCGAGGGCGTCGAGGGGCTGGCCCTGTTCGTGCCCGCGCTCGGCTACTACTGGCCCTTGCTGCTCGGAGTCGCCGTCGCCATGGCCTGCGGCTTCCTGCTGTTCAGCCGCCGCCAGGCGATGCGACCGGACGCCGGATTCCTGGCGGTCCTGATCTACGCGCTGCGCAAGCGCCGGGAGCGCAAGGCCGGTCAATCGATGTTCGACGTCGCGCGGGAGAAGTTCGGCCAGGAGGCCGGCGACGGTCCGCCCGCGGTGCTCCGGATCATGCTCGTCTTCTCGATGGTGAGCTTCTTCTGGGCCCTGTTCGACCAGCACTCCTCCACGTGGATCCAGCAGGCCAAGGAGATGGATCTGGTCCTGATCGTCCCCTCGGTCCTCTGGTACGCCATCATCGCGAGCGTCGTCGTCGGAGCGGTGTACGGCCTGACCTGGCTCATGCTCCACGTCTCCAACACGGCGATTCCGCGGATGATCAGCTTCGCGGTCGTCGGCGTCCTGGTCGCGAGTCTGGCCGTTGCGGGCGTCCTCGATCTGATCCTGCAGAACACGAGGGAGGTGGCTCTCGAGGCCGCGCAGCTCGCCGCCCTCAACCCGCTGATGGTCATGATCATCATCCCCCTGCTCAACGTGGCCGTCTGGAATCCGCTCAAGCGGCGCAACATCGAGGTGCGGCCGCTGCAGAAGATGACCGGGGGCATGTTCCTGGCCGCGGTGGCCTTCGTCGTCGCCGCGCTGCTGCAGATGCAGATCGAGAAGGTCGGCATCGGCGAGGTCCCCGTGCTGTGGCAGGTGGCTCAGTACCTGATCATGACCACCGGCGAGGTGCTGGTGTCGGTCACCGGCCTCGAGTTCGCCTACACGCAGGCACCGCGCGCGATGAAGTCGACGATCATGGGCTTCTGGCTTCTCTGCGTGACGTTCGGAAACCTGATCGTGGCCTTCCTCGCTCCGCTCCAGGAGACCCTCGCTCTCTCTGAGTTCTTCTGGCTCTTCTCCGGGCTGATGGCGGGCGCGGCCGTGGTCTTCGCGGTCCTGGCCTGGTTCTACAAGGGCAAGACCTACCTGCAGGAGGGATAGACGCGAGCCTCCCTCGCCGCGACTTCCCGGCTAGTGGCCCGGACGGTTTTCGAGATACCGCTTCGGCGAGAATCGAGGGAATCGCCTATCCTCGGAGACTGCGGGAGCGAATCCCGCCTCGAACGGAATGAGCTCGCACTCGGTTTCGTCCCGCCTTGCTCCGGAACCCCCGAACGGAGCCCGGAGATGTCGGTGGACGGTTCTGGTAATCGCGGCCCTCGGACTCGCTCTCGGCTGTGGACGAGAAGGGGAAGTGGCGGCGCCCGATCGATGGATCTCCCTGGCGAGCGGGTTCTCGCCGCAACCCTTCGCGCCCGACCTCGGATTCACGGGTGTCCCGCCCGGGGTGTCCGTCACCGCGGACGAGGACGCGGGCGGGTGGTGGGTAGAGACCGGGATTCCGGCGGACGCGTGGGAGCCGGGCCGCCGATCGGGGGAATGGAAGACCGCCAACCCCCTCGCGTTCCTGGCGGAGACCGCCGATCGGAACGAGGTGAGACTCCGCGAAGGTGATCGCGCCTTCGCGCGGGTTCTTTCCCTGCCCAATCGCCTCGACCCGGGGCGATTCCACTTGGCGGAAGGCCGGATGAACGTCTGCACCGGCAGCGACTATGCGCCCGCGAACGAGATGACGATCGCGGCCCTCGTCCACATGGGAGGAGCCGAGGAGGGAGTCTGGCGCGTCTCGTTCGGACAGGAGACGGCCGATGCGGTCTGCGTGTGGCCGGGACGTGCCGAGGAGCTCACCGTCGATCTCCCCCCCGGCTCGATCCTTCGGTTCGGCACCGCCTTTCGATCCATCGACGGGGACGCGAGTGGCCCGGAGGCCGAGGTTCGGTTCCGCGTCCATCTCGACGGACAGGTCGTCTTCGATGACGTGAAGAGTCCGTCCTCCCCGGCGTCGACGACCTGGCACGAGGTCGCGCTTCCCCGATCGCGAGGAGCATCCCGCCGGATCGGCTTCTCGGTCGAGGGGCCATTCGGAGTGGGGATCTTCGTGAATCCGCGAATCGGCCCTGGTGACAAGGGCTCCTACTCGTCGAGACCCTGGGGCGGATCCCGGCCGAACGTCATCGTCTTCCTCGCGGACACCTTCCGCGCCGACAGTCTCGCGATGTACGGCGGCACGGCCGGCAAGACCCCGAATCTCGATCGTCTTGCCGCGGAGTCGTTCTGCCTGCTCCGGGCCTGGGCCCCCGCCACGTGGACGCTTCCCTCGCAGGCCTCCATGATGACGGGGCTGTACCCGCAACAGCACGGCGCGGATTCGTACGAGGCGGCGATGCCCCGGCAGCTGACGACCATCGCGGAGCAATTCGCGAAGTACGGGTATCGAACGGGGGCGGCGACCGACTCGGCGCTCGTCTCGGCGGCCTACGGCTTCGATCAGGGATTCGAGTGGTTCTGCGAGACCGATGATTGGAGCCTTCGTGGGACGTTCGAGACCGCGCTCGACTTCCTGGATCGCGACGACGGCCGTCCGGTCTTCCTCTTCGTGCAGACGTACCGGACTCACATGCCCTACCGACAGGGAGCCACGGAAGACGCCACCGCATGGAACGAGCTGACTTCGAGAGCCCTGCGCTCGCTGCGCCAGCAAGGAGGTGAGCAAGCGCATCCCCTCGAGCACCTCGATGCCCTGCTCCCGGAGTACGTCGGCGAATACCGGGAGCTCTACGACGACGGAGTACGGGCTCTCGACGAGGAGCTCGGACGGTGGATCGGAGCGGTGAAAGAACGCGACGTTCTCGATACGGGCTATCTGGTCTTCACCAGCGACCACGGCGAGGCTTTCGGAGAGCACGGTGAATACGGGCACCGCGGCTCACCGTGGTGCGAGGGGATCGACGTTCCTCTCCTCATTCACGGGGGTTCCCTCGAACCGGCGCGGGTCTCTCATCCTGCGAGCCTGCTCGACGTCCCCAAGACCCTGGCGGACCTCGCGGGAATCGCCCCCGCACCCGAATGGCGCGGGTGCTCGCTCCTGCGGCTCGAGGCGGAGCGGACTCTGTTCGCCGTCAATCGCACCGGGCAAGAGGCGTGCATCTCGATTCTGGACGGGTCGAGGAAGGTGCTGGTTTCCATCGACCTCGACGATCTGGAGAGCAGCGAGACGATCGGGATCTACGACGTCGAGGAGGATCCCTTCGAAACCCGGGATCTCTCCGATATCACCGGCGGCGTGGATGCGCGGGAGTGGCGACGTTGGGCGACGACGCTGGAGCCCCTTCTCGAGCCGGTGGCCCAGGCGGTTTCGGTCGAGCTCGACGAGGAGGCCCGCGCTCGCCTGGCCGCCATCGGCTACGGTGATGACTGAACGGGTACGGGGTCCGATTCGCAAAGCGGGGGGAGACCGCGGTACGGTATCGGGATGATGAACGCCCAGACCATCTCGCATCCGTCGCTCCTCCGTTTCGGCGCCTTGATGCTCGGGCTCGGCGTCATGGCGTGCCAGAGCGCGGCTCCAGATGCCGATCTGCTCACCGCCCCCGAGAACGTCTTCCTCGCGAAGAGGCCCGACGTGGAGCGCATCGTCGACGAGGCGCTCGCCCGGGGGCGCGCATACGACATGCTCGCGTCGCTCTGCGAGGTCGCACCGCACCGGCTCGCCGGATCGGACGGCGCGGCGAATGCCGTGCGGTGGGCGCGCGACGAGATGCTCGCCATCGGGCTCGAGAACGTGCGACTCGAGCCGGTCATCGTGCCGCACTGGGAGCGTGGCTCCGTCGAACGGCTCGTGTTCACCGCCCCCGCGGAGCTCGCCGGCGAGGCGCTACCCGTTCTCGCCCTCGGGGGTAGCATCGCCACGCCCGCGAGCGGCGTCGAGGCGGAGGTCGTCGAGGTGAAGACCTTCGAGGAGCTCGCCGCACTCGGCGACGAGGCCTCCGGCAAGATCGTCCTGTTCAACCGCCCCATGGACGACAGGCAACGCACCTCGTTCCCCGCCTACGGAGGCGCGGTGGGGCAGCGCGTGAGCGGCGCCGTCGAGGCCGCGAAGGCCGGAAGCGTGGCGGCGATCGTGCGCTCCATGACCACTCTGCGCAACGACGCTCCGCACACCGGTCTCATGCGCTATGCGGACGGGGTGGAGCGCGTCCCCGCCGCGGCGGTCAGCACGAACGGAGCGGATCGCATCGCCGCTCTCCTCGCCGAGGGGCGCGTCGTCCGCCTTCGGCTCGAGCTCGACTGCGAGCAGATGGAGCCCGCGGAGTCCTTCAACGTCGTGGGCGACCTCGTAGGGCGCAAGCATCCCGACGAGATCATCGTCGTCGGAGGGCACCTCGACTGCTGGGACGTCGGGCAGGGGGCGCACGACGACGGGGGCGGCTGCTGCCAGGCTCTCGAGGTCGTCCGGCTCCTGAACGTGCTCGACCTGCGGCCCCGGCGCACCGTTCGCGTCGTCCTCTTCATGGACGAAGAGTATGGGACCACCGGGGGGCCGGCCTACTGGCGGGCTCACCGGGACGAGATGGACCGCCACGTGATGGCCGTGGAATCCGACCGCGGCGTGTTCACTCCGCGCGGCTTCACCACCGACGCCGGCGAGGAGGCCCTGGCCATCCTGCAGGACGCGGTCGAGCTCGTGGCCGAGACCGGCGCGACCTACATGGTCCCCGGCGGCGGCGGAGCCGACATCGGGCCCATGGCGCAGAGCGGAGTGCCGCTGGTGGGCTACGTTCCGGACAGCCAGCGCTACTTCGACGTGCACCACTCCCCGCTGGACACCCTGGAGGCGGTGAACCGCCGCGAGATGCACCTCGGCGCGGCGGCGATCACCGCCATCGTCTGGCTCGTGGCGGACCTGCCCGAGGCCCTGCCACGAAAGTGAAGAATCGCTGAACATCCGGCCCGGGAGGGCATAGGATCGCCGCGCTGGACGTGCCCCAGAGAAGGAGATCCATCGGAATGCAAACCACGAGCTTCGCGGGCCGCGCCCCGTCGACCGGGCGAAGCGGCTCCATGGCGAAGGGCTGCTTGATCGGAGTGATCGTCGTCCTCGTCCTGCTGGTGGCCCTCGGCGGATGCGCCGCTGGCCAGTACAACTCGATCATCGAGAACGAACAGAAGGTCGAGGCGACGCTCACCAAGATCGACAACCAGTACAAGCGCCGCTACGACCTGGTCCCGCAGCTGGTCGAGATCGTCAAGGGCGCGGCCGACTTCGAGAAGTCCACGATCACCGAGGTCACCGAGGCGCGGGCGTCCGTGGGGCGGCTGCAGCTCCCCGAGAGCGTGGCGCGCGATCCGGCGGCCCTCGAGGAGTACATGGCGGCTCAGGCCGCGTTCGGCGGCTCTCTCTCGCGGCTGCTCGTTGCGGTCGAGAACTATCCGCAGCTCCGGGCCACGCAGAACTTCCTCTCCTTCCAGGACCAGTACGAGGGGACGGAGAACCGCATCGCCCAGGCCCGGACCGACTACATCGAGGCGGTCAAGAGCTACAACGTCTCGATCAAGAAGTTCCCCAACAACTTCATCGCGAGCACCTTCGGCTTCGAGAAGCTGCCGCAGCTCGAGTTCGAGGAAGAAGACCTGACCGAGGCGCCGAAGATCGACTTCTCGGACGACGAATAGGCCCGCCGTGCTCTCCATCGTCCTCAGCGGTCTCCTGCTCCTCGCCCCGCAGGTCGAGGTCCCGGCCAACGACGGCTGGGTGACCGATCTCGGCGCGATGCTCAGCGCGAAGCAGGAGAGCTCGCTCGAGGCGTTGATGGAGTCCTACCGGAGCGGGACGACCCACGAGATCGCCTTGCTCACCGTCGCCAGTCTCGACGGCCAGCCCATCGAGCGGTTCGCCCTCGAGGTGGGCCGCGCCTGGGGGGTGGGGGGCGTGGATGCGAACAACGGCGCCCTGCTCGTGGTCGCGAGGGACGACCGCAAGATGCGGATCGAGGTGGGACGCGGCCTCGAGGGCAACCTGACCGATTCGATCAGCGGGCGGATCATCCGCGACGTCATCACTCCGCACTTCAAGCGAGGGGACTACTACGAGGGCATGCACGAGGGCATCCTCGCCATGCACTCCGCGATCGGCGGCGACTACGGGCCCATCCGACGCAGCGGCGGCGGCAAGAGCTCGAGGGGCGCGGCCAGCGGCTGCTTCAGCACGATCATCTTCCTGATCTTCCTCCTCACCATCATGAGGGGCCGGGGACGCCACGGCGTCGGAAGCGTCCTGCCCTGGATCATCCTGGGGAGCATGGCGGGCGGTCGCCGCGGAGGCGGTGTCTCGGGTGGCGGCTTCGGGGGCGGCGGAGGATTCGGCGGAGGCGGCTTCGGCGGTTTCGGTGGGGGAGGCGGCTTCTCCGGCGGGGGCTCCTCGGGAGGTTGGTGATGCTCGGATCCTCGATCGTCGTGGCCCTCGTGACGGAGGGCGAGAGCTGGGAAGGCGCCGGCCACTCGATCTCCTGGGCGTGGCTGGAGTACGTCGGGGCCATCGGGGGCCTCGTGCTCCTCGCCTGGTTCCTGCTCGTGATGATCAAGGGGATCCTTCGTCGCTCCCGCTACCGCGCGGTCGAGGTCCTCTCGGCCGCGGACGTCGCGGAGATCCACGAGGCGATCGCCGCCGCGGAGAGACGGACGGTGGGCGAGATCCTGCCCGTGATCGTCGAGCGTTCCGACCGGCACCCCGCCGCGAGCTGGCTCTCCGCGCTCTTCTTCATACTGCTCGGCTCGTCGCTCCTCGCGTCGTGGCTGCCCTGGGAGCAGCCGGTTCTCCTTCTCGCCTCGCAATCGCTGCTCGGCGCGCTCGGGTACGGGCTCGCTACACTCCTGCCCGGCTACAAGCGAGCCTTCGTCCGCGAGTCGCGGGCCACGGAGATGGCCGAGGAGCAGGCCTTCCAGGAGTTCTATCGCTTCGGCCTGCACCTCACCGAGGCCCGGACCGGCGTCCTGCTCTTCATCAGTCTCTTCGAGCACCGCGCGATCGTGCTCGCCGACGAGGGGATCGACGCCAAGGTCGACGCCGATCGATGGGAGCGGACGGATCGCGCGATCCTCGAGGGGGTCGCCGCCGGCTCGCTGAAGGACGGCGTGATTGGGGGAATCCGGAGCGCGGCGGAGGTCCTCGAGGAGCACTTCCCCTGGGAGGAAGGCGACCGCAACGAGATCCCCGACCGCGTCATCGTGCGGTCGGAATAGGAACTCTTACACGCGACGGACTCCGTTGCTACGTCCCCGGGGGGTCGTCGGGCTATCCTGCCGATCACCCCAAAACGTCCGTTGATCCCGAACCCAGGAGTTCGCCATGCGACTCATCGCCCCTCTCGCCATCGCCCCCCTTCTCGCTCTCCTGCCCCTGGCCCCGCCGCAGGAAGACGAGAAGGCCATCACTCCGCAGCGCCAGGACGTCACCGAGACCATCGACCTGAACGGCCGCTTCATCCCCGCGGACTTCGAGGAGATCTCCATCGAGGCCGATGCCTATGCCGGACCGTTGCTCTTCCTCGACGTCGTGGCCCACGGCTCCTACGTGAACGCGGGTGACGTCATCGCTCGCTTCGACCTGGAGACGATCGACGACCAGATCGAGACCGCCGGGCGCGGCCTGCGCACGACCGAGATCCAGCACGAGGCCACGGTCGAGCGCGCGAAGATCGCCGAGGAAGCGGCCCAGTCCCAGCTGAAGGACGCCATCATGTCGATGAAGCGCGCCAGGAAGGCTCTCGAGGGTTGGGAGAAGTACGAGCTGCCCTTCCACGAGCGATCGAACGAGATCTCCCGTCAAGCCTACCGGTACGGCATCGAGGATCAGGAGGACGAGCTCGCCCAGCTCGAGGCGATGTACCGCGACGACGAGCTCGTCGATGCCACCGAGGAGATCGTGCTGAAGCGCTCCCGGCGCGCGCTCGCTTCGTCGAAGACCAGCCAGAAGCTGTTCCTGGATCGCCAGGCCTACGACGACGAGTACGACACCGTCCAGACCGGCCAAAGGAGGCTCCGGGCCGCCGAGTCGCAGGAGGGCTCTCTCGATCGGCTCGTCCGCAGCCAGGAGCTCGATCGGCTCTCGCGCGCGGACGGAGTCGCGAACAGCGAGGTCGGGCTCGCCAAGAAGCGCGAGCACCTCGAGGACCTGAAGAAGGACCGCGAGCTCCTGGTCGTGCGCGCCCCCCGCGCGGGGATCGTGCTCCACGGCGGCGAGCGCAGCTACCTGCCCGGCCAAACGCGACCCGTCCATCGAGTGGGCGGCCGGGGCAGCCTCGACACCCCGCTGTTCTGCGTCGCCGATCCCGATCGCCTGGCCGTCGCCCTGGCGGTGTCCGAATCGCAGTTCTCCGAGGTGACCGAGGGGATGGCCGTCGAGGTCACCGCGCTCGTCACGAAGGACGCGAAGGTGATCGGAATCCTGAGCGTCGACCGTTACCCGTCCGCAGGCAGCGCCCACGGCGCGGAGGGCAGCTTCGACGCCCAGGTCGCGATCGACGCCAAGCTGCACGGCGTCGTGGTCGGCATGCGCGCGAAGCTCGGGCTGGTGAAGGAGTCGCACGACGACGTGCTCACCCTTCCCACGAAGGTGGTGTTCGGCTCCGGGGAAGACCGGTACTGCTGGGTCGCGACCGACGACGGCGGCTACCGCAAGGTCCAGCTCCGGATCGGCCCCGAGAAAGGGGATCGCATCATGGTCAGCGGCGAGCTGGACGAAACGACGCAGGTCCTCCTCGAGGAGCCGCAGAAGTGAAGCGCTACCTAGCAATGGCGGGGCGAGCCACGCTCGTCCTGGCCGCCGGCGTGCTCCCCGTCGCCGCGATGGCGGGGGAGCCGCCCGGCCTCCAGGCGGAGGACGAGCTTCCGCCCACCCCCGAGATGGTCGAGAAGGCGATCGACGACGCGGTGGCGTGGCTGGTCGAGAACCAGCGCGAGACCGGCGCATGGGGCTCGCACCACTCGCCGCGTCCCATCGAGGTCTTCTGCACTCCGCCGGGCAGCCACCAGGCGTTCCGCCTCGGGACGACCGGGCTCTCCATCATGGCGCTGATGGACTCGGGGAAGGACACCGAGGAGGTGCGCAACGCGATCGATCGCGGCATCGACTACCTCCTCGAGGACTGGAACGTCAAGCGCATGAGCGGGCTCGAGCACTACAACGTGTGGGCCTTCGGCTACGTGATGCAGTGCTTCGGTGAGCGTCTGGCGAAGTTCCCCGACGATCCGCGGGCGGACGCCATGCGCGCGGTCTGCGTAGCGCTGATCGACAAGCTCCAGCGCTACCAGTGCACCGACGGCGGTTGGGGATACCTGAGCCTCCACGAGGTGCCGACGTACAAGCCCTCGTTCACCTCGATGAGCTTCACCACCGCCACGATCGTCGTGGGGCTGAAGCGGGCCGCGGACGTCGGGATCGAGATTCCGGAGAAGATGCTCGAGAAGGCCCTGAAGTCGATCGAGAGGTGCGAGACCCCCCTGGGCGTCTACACCTACGGTGAGCTGTGGAACAACAACCCCGCCACCAGCATCAACCATCCCAAGGGCGCCGCCTGCCGAACCCCCGCCTGCCAGTACGCGATCGATCTCTTTCGCGGCAACGTCACCGAGGAGGCGTACGTCGAGCACCTGCGCGGCCTGCTCGTCAAGTACAAGCGCTTCCAGATCGTCGGCCTGCGCCGCCCGATTCCGCACGAGTCGTGGTACGCGATCTCGGGGTACTTCTACCTGTACGGTCACGCCTACGCGGCCTACGTCCTCGCCGAGGAGCTCTCCGAGAAGCAGCAGAAGGTGCTGTCTCCCCTCATGGCGGAGGCCGTCCTGATCACGCGCCAGCCGGACGGTTCGTTCTGGGACTACCCGCTGTACAGCTACCACAAGCCCTACGGCACCGCCTACGCGCTGATCGCCCTCTCGCGGTTGACGATGTAGGTCCCATTCCCCACGATCGTTCTCCCCGATCTCCTCGCCTCCCCGAGGCGCGGAGGTCGGGGCGAAACGCCTCGAGGAGGAGCAGGGGATGAAGATCGCACTCGTGCAGCAGCTGGCCGGCGAGGACCGGCCGGCGAACCGGGAGAAGGGGCTCGCGGCCGTCCGCCAGGCCGCCGCGGAGGGAGCGGAGATGATCGCGTTCGCCGAGCTCGCCTTCGATCCATTCTGGCCTCAGGATCCCGCCTCGGGGGACTTCCGGGCGCTCGCCGAGCCGATCCCCGGTCCCACGACCGATCTGTTCGCCGCCGTCGCGAAGGAGCTCGGGGTGGTGATCGTGCTGAACCTGTTCGAGCGCGACGGCGAGCACTGCTACGACAGCTCCCCGGTGATCGACACCGACGGCAGAGTGCTCGGCGCGACCCGCATGGTCCACATCACCGAGTACCCCTGCTTCCACGAGAAGGGCTACTACACGCCCGGCGATCGCGGCGCGCCGGTCTACGAGACCGCGGTCGGTCGAGTCGGAGTGGCGATTTGCTACGACCGGCACTTCCCCGAGTACATGCGCGCCCTCGCCCTCGGACGCGCGGAGGTCGTCGTCGTTCCCCAGGCCGGCGCGGTGGGGGAGTGGCCCGAGGGGCTCTACGAGGCGGAGATGCGCGTCGCCGCCTTCCAGAACGGGTACTTCGCCGCCCTGTGCAACCGCGTCGGTCCCGAGCCGCGTTTGACCTTCGCCGGCGAGTCCTTCGTCTGCGATCCCGCGGGGCGGGTGATCGCGCAGGCGCGGCAGGGCACCGAGGAGATCCTCACCTGCGAGCTGGACCTGCGGCGAACGGAGACGTCCCACGCCCGGCGTCTCTTCCTGCGAGATCGGCGTCCCGGGGTTTACGACGGCTGGAGCGGATTGGTCGACGGGCAGTGACGTCGTGCGCGGAGTCCGCGCTTCCCGCATCGGCGAGGGGCCCATCGGGGCCGGAGGTTTTCGGACGCTTGCACCCGCGGCGGAAAGTGTTCCCTGGTTTCCCCCGTTTTTTCCGGTTTCGAACCCGTCCTAAGGGCCCGCGCAACAATAACTCCGGTGTTGTGGGCGTAACCGCGCCGCGGCGAGA
>CAYRXS010000170.1:0-14034 GCA_964428225.1 uncultured Planctomycetaceae bacterium | reverse complement strand
AGGAGCCCCGTCTTCTGAAGATCGGCGAGTTCGCCCGCCGGGCCGGCACGAACCTGCGGACCCTCCGCTACTACGAGGAGATCGGTCTGCTCACCCCCGCCGCGCGCAGCAAGGGTGGCTTCCGCTTCTACCGCGAGTCCGACGCGAACCGCCTGACCATGGTCCAGACCCTCCAGGGCCTGGGCCTGCACCTGGACCGCATCTGCGAGGTCATGTCCGCGCGCAACGGTGACTCCGGCAAGGCGAGCTTCTTCGAGCGGGTCCGGGGGGCCCTGGTGGTGCAGGACCGCCTCCTCGGGGAGCGGATCGAGGAGCTCAAGGAGCAGCGGGAGCGGATCGAGATCGCCTTCGAGAAGCTCGGGAGCTGCGAGGCGTGCCAGGTCGTCCCCACGCCCGAGAACAACTACTGCGATCCCTGCCCGGGCACCGGCGATCCCCTGCCGGAAGACCTGAGCGCCCTCTTCTGAGCCCTCGGGGCGTCGCGAAGGCGCCTCCCGAGCGTAGGATCCCCCGGCCATGGAGGAGATCTACCTCGACAACAACGCCACCACCGCCCTCGACGAGCGGGTCCTGGAGGCGATGCTGCCCTGGCTGCGGGAGGGGCACGGGAATCCCTCGAGCCTCCACGCCCGCGGCGAGCGAGCGGCCGGTGGCCTGAGCGCGGCCCGCTCCTCGGTGGCCCGGCTCGTGGGGGCCGCGTCCCCGCGGGAGATCGTCTTCACCTCGGGAGGCACGGAGAGCAACCACGCCGCCATCCACACGACTCTCACGCGAGGAGCCGAGCGTGGGCGCGGGCGGGTGCTCACGAGCGCGATCGAGCACGCGGGGCTCCTGCGCCCCCTCGAGGCCGCCGCGGACCGGGGGGGCTTCGCGGTCGAGCGGATCGGGGTCGATCCCCGGGGGGCCGTCGACCTCGACCGGCTGCACGCGCGGATCGAGGCCCTCGGGGAGGAGCTGGCCCTCGTCTCGATCATGTGGGCGAACAACGAGACCGGGGTGCGGCTCGCCGACGAGGAGCTCCGGGGGGTCGGAGAGGCCTGCCGACGGGTGGGGGCTCCCTTCCACGTGGACGCCGTCCAGGCCCCGGGGAAGCTCCCCATGGACGTCGCCGGCCTCGGGATCGACCTCGCCAGCATCAGCGCCCACAAGCTCCACGGGCCCCAGGGGATCGGCGCCCTGTACGTGCGGGCCGCCCACGAGGCGGCGGAGGGATTCACCCCGCTCTTCGCCGGAGGAGCCCAGGAGGGCGGGCGGCGCGCCGGGACGCCCAACGTGGCCGGGATCGTGGGGCTGGGCCGGGCCGCGGAGCTTGCCCTCGAGCGCGTGTCGAACCCCGCGGAGGTTGCCCGCGTCGCCGGGCTCCGCGACCGGCTCGAGCGGGGCCTCGCGGAGCGGATCCCGGGGGTGAGCGTGGTGGCCGCCGAGGCCCCGCGCCTCCCGAACACGGCGAACCTGCGCTTCGAGAGCGTCGCGGCCGAGCTCTTGCTGCCCTCCCTGGCCGCCGAGGGCCTCGCGGTATCCGCCGGCGCCGCCTGCAGCGCGGGGACCCACGGCCCCTCCCACGTGCTGCTCGCCATGGGCCTGGACGAGGCGGCCGCCGCCTCCTGCCTGCGCTTCTCCCTGTCCTGGCGCACCACGGAGGAGGAGATCGACGCGGCCGTGGACCGGGTGAGCGAGGTCGCGGGAGCCCTGCGAGCCCTCTGACCAACACCTCCCGGCCCCGCGCCGTAGGGATCCCTCTCCGACCAGGAGGGCCTGATTCGGGGAAGAATGCCGGTTTTCCGGCGTCAGCCCTACGTCCCTTCGCCCCATCCGGCCGACTTCATCCCCGAGACCCTGCCCCAGGGTACGATTTCGGGATCCCGAGGCCGGATCGGTCACCCCTCGAACCGCGGAGCGAACCGCTCCCCCACCCATCTCGACCACCATGCGACCCCTTGCCGTTCTCATCCTGATCATCGGCGCCGTGGCGGCGCTCATCTTCGCCCTGACCGCGCTCACCGGCGGCGGGGACGATCTCGATCAGACGAACGTGGTCGGACCTGCCGACCAGCAGCCCGAGGTCATCGCGAACACCGACATCGGGGACATGCCGGTCGTCGATCCGGCCCGGGCGCTCGCAGGGCCCGGCGAGGACCGCACCGCCTTGGAGGTCCCCGTCGGATCCGAGCCCGGCGCGATCGGGGGCATCGAGGGGACCGTCGTCGATCCCGATGGCCAGGCCGTGGCCGGCGCCCTGATCCAGCTCATCCGCCAGAAGGGAGCCGGGCAGTTCGCGAGCATCCGGATGCTCATCTCGAACGAGCCCGCGCCCCGGCCGGTCAAGGAGATGATGACCAACGAGGCGGGATTCTTCCGGTTCGAGCGGGTGCGCCCGGGCAAGGACTGGCACCTGGTGGCGAACCACGATGAGTTCAGCCGCAAGGTCGCCGGGCCGATCGCCGTCCACCAGGAGGGGACCGCGAAGGAGCTGATCAAGCTCGATCCGGGCTTCGAGGTCTACGGCTACGTGCTCGACGCGAGCAACCGCATGGCCCTCGCGGGCGCCCAGATCATCCTCGACAACCCGGCGGCCGCCTTCCTCCCGTCGAATCGGAAGAGCCCGGATCGCATCGAGACGGTCAGCGGGGCGGACGGCTCCTTCACGATCAAGAACATCCCCGGCGACAATCGGACCGTGACCGTCCACATGGAGAGCTACGCGACCCGGGTCGACACGAGCCTGGTGACGTTCGGCGGCGCGGCGGAGCGGCGCAAGAAGATCGACATCCTGATGGAGCCGGGCTTCGCGATCGCGGGGCGCGTGGTGGACTCGAAGGGAGTGGGGGTCCAGAACGTCCTGATCGACGCGATCGGCAACGGTCCCACGACCAGCTCACGCGGCGAGACGGTGTCCACGGAGGGCGGCGAGTTCTTCCTCGCGGACCTCGCGGAGGGTCGCTACACGCTGCGGGTCGAGGCCCAGGGCTACGACGTGGACCCGCTCCAGGCGGATGCCGGGGAGCGCGACATCCTCATCGAGCTGCGCTCCCAGGGCGCCCTGCGGGGAGTCGTCGTGAACGCCGAGGGCGAGCCCGTGCCGAGCTTCGCCCTGACGGTGCGCGTCTCCCACCCGACGAATCGCTCCTTCGGGCACATCCAGGCCAAGCAGACCGTGAGCGGCCAGAAGGACGGCTCGTTCCTGGTGGAGGGCCTGAAGGCGGACACCTACGTCGTCCAGGCCGACGTCCGCGGCTACGCCTCCAGCTTCAGCGACCCCGTCGTCGTCGAGGAGGGGATCACGACCCCGGACGTCCTGGTGCGCATGTCCAAGGGCGGCACCCTGATCGGCCAGGTCATCGACCAGTCGACCAAGGAGCCGATCGCGGGCGTGAAGGTGAAGACTGCCGCCACCGGCTGGGTCGAGAGCGAATTCACCGAAATCCTCGGCGCCCTGGCTCCCTCGGCTCTGACGGATGTCACGGTGAGAACGGATCGTGAGGGGCGCTTCGAGATCAAGTTGGTGACCCCCGACGCGTACCAGCTCAGCTTCCGGCGCGACGGGTTCACGACCTTGTACATGAACAAGATCCAGGTCGACCCCGACGTTGTGACCGACGTGGGCACGATCGCGCTGACGGTGGGAGCCACGATCACGGGCACCGCCTACCTGGCGACCGGCGAGCCCGCCGAGCACGTCATGGTCGGGCTCCGTCCGATGGACAGCCAGCAGCTCCACAACAGCGCGAGCATTCGCTCCGACGCCAACGGTCGGTTCATCCTGAAGAACGTGGCCGCCGGTCGCTACCAGCTCTCGTGCCGCGGCGCCGTGAAGCCCGGAGAGAGCCCGTTGCTCGGCGTCGTGGACTCGCAGAAGTCCATGGTGGAGATCGACGTGGTGGACGGCGGGGAGTACGTCCAGGACCTCTACATGGGCGGCAGGTAACGACGAGCGGACTCGCCCCTCGCGAGGGACGAGTCCGCGTCCGTCGAATCGCGTTCGTGTCCTACTGGACGGCGTAGGCCTCCGCGGACTCGCCGATTCCGTCCATCCCCACGGACAGCACGCGCTGACCGCCGTCGATCGGCGTGCTCAGCGAGAGGAGCCGGCCGACGAGCATCGAGCCGTTCGTCGTCCAGGACGAGGCCGACTGGGTCGTGGTCTCGACGTCGAGGACGGGCGTCCCCGTGAAGTTGACCAGGTCGAACGAGGAGAGCCCGCCGATGGCGATGATCGTGCCGCCCGCATCGAGCAGGTTCGGATAGAC
Source organism: uncultured Planctomycetaceae bacterium (assembly GCA_964428225.1). GTDB lineage: Bacteria > Planctomycetota > UBA1135 > UBA1135 > JBFMCU01. The sequence continues at coordinate 9,787 of CAYRXS010000170.1, read as the reverse complement.
GCGAGGGTTGGCCATCGTGCCCACGTTCGTCCAGCTGCCCCCCGAGTAGAGGCGGCAGGAAGCCATGGGGTTGATCACCTGCGTGATCAGGTTGCCGTCCGCCCCGCCGGCGACCAGCACGTCGCCGTTGGCCAGGGTGAGCTGCCCGTGGGCGGCGCGCGCGCCATTGAAGTCGCTCACGTCCTGCATCGCGCCCGACGACGGGTTGTAGGCGCGGCAGTCGTTCGTGAAGCCCGGGATGGGGATCCCGAGGATGTAGGTGACGTCGATGCCGCCGGTGATCAGGACACGATCGTCGTCGTCGAGCGAGGCGTTGTGCATCACACGCGGCCGGGGCAGGTTCGGGCCGGACGACCACGAATCCGCCACCGGATCGTAGATCTCGGTGGACTGGTGGATCGCTCCGAGGGCGCCCAGCGGATCCGAGAAGTCGAAGTCCGACGTGCCCCCCGCCACGAACACGCGCCCGCCCGCGAGCAGCGTCGCGGTGTGGACCGTGCGCGCGGACCCCATCGAATCCGCGGGGGTGATCGTGCCCAGGACGGGGTCGTAGATCTCCACGGAGCTCGTGATGGTCCCCGCGTTGTCCGCTCCGCCGCAGATCAGGACCCGCCCGTCCGCCAGCAGGGTGGCGGTGTGGGTGGTGCGCGTCTGGGACATGAGGAGCGGCGGCTTCGAGAACGTGTAGGTCTGCGGGTCGAAGATCTCGAGCTCGTTCACGGCGAAGGAGCTCGGTCCCACCGTCTTCACGCCGCCGGAGATCAGCACCCTCCCGTCGGCGAGCAGGGTCTGGGCGTGGCCGGAGACCTGCTTCGAGACGTCGCCCACGGTGTAGGCGGAGTCCGCGGCGAAGCTGGCGGGGAAGGCGACCCAGTTCGAGATGTCGTCGACCTTGTACGTGGCGCCGGGCCACGTGACGAACTGCGCGTACACCGCCAAACCGTGGAGAACGGGGTCGGCCGGGACGTTGTAGGAGACGTTCGCCTGACCCGAGCCGTTGAGCATGCCGGCGGTCCAGATCGCGATCTGGTCGATTCCGACGTCGAGCGAGCGGGGATCCCCGGGATCGAACCACGCGAGCGGCGTGGGGCCGTTCTCCAGCGAGGGCATCAGGATGAAGATCTCGAGCGGATCTCCCTGCAGGGCGAAGTCGGCGGTGGATCCGAGGATGCCGCCCGAGCGAGTCAGCGTGGCGGTCTGGGCGTGGACGACTGAGAGCGTCAGCGCGGCGGCGATGAGGAGGAGGAAGCGTTTCATGTCGTCAGGGGGGGGTCGGTGGGTCGAAACGGCCTCGCTCGCGCAAGCGAGGGGTGGCAGGCCGGGGATGAACTTCCGCTAACTGAAAGTATAGAGTGATGTCCGCGTTTCGTGGTGCGCCCCGTCTCCATGACCCAGGAAAGGACGTTCTCGGCCCCCGAGTGGTCGGCCCTGCTCTCCCGAGAGCTGGGACGCCCCGTGATCGTGAGGTACGGACGAGCGCGTCGGCAGGTCCTCGTGGCAGGCGAGCGGGGCGACGCGCTCCACGTGCGGATGAACTCCCGGTTCGGTGGAGCGCCGCTCGAGGTTCGCGACGCCGTGGCGAAATGGCTGCGCTCGGGGCGACGCGCGCGCCGCGCCTGCCGCGTGCTCGACGAGTGGATCGAGGTGCTCGCGAAGCAGCTCGATCGCGTCGATCCTCCCCGACCGAAGATCGCTCCGCGGGGCATCGCCCACGACCTCGGCGAGCTCCGGCGCACCCTCCTCGACGCGGAGCTCTCGGGCGAAACCTTCTCGACGGGAGCGGCCCCCGACGTCACGTGGGGGCGCCGCGGTCGTCGACCGGCCCGGCACAGCCTGCAGCTCGGGAGCTACGATCCGCAGACGGACGTCGTCCGCATCCACCCGGTCCTCGACCAGGACGCGGTGCCGCGCTTCTTCGTGCGCTACGTCCTGTTCCACGAGCTCCTGCACGCCGTCCTTCCCACGCCGACCGCGGGGAAGCGGAGGGTCCACCACGGGGCGGCGTTCCGGCGCCGCGAGCGGACCTACCGGGACTACGCGCGAGCCGTGGCGTGGCAAGAGGAGCACCTTTCCGCCCTCATCCGCTCCGCCCGCACCGGCGACCCCCTGCGGCGAAAACGGCGGTCTCGCCCCCTGACGACGGGCATCCAGGGCCTCCTCTTCCCCGTCTGAGATCTCCGCCCGGTCCGCTTTCCGGTCAAGCGCCGCTCCCGATCCGGCCGAAATCCTAGGGGTCACCGGCGGAACCCCACCCCAGGGCTCCGCGAACCACTCCCCACCCAGGAGACCCCGTGTCTGCCAATCTCGCAATCGACGATGTCATTCTCGAGTGTGTCATCAAGGGTACGATCGACGGTCTGGAGATGACCGGCATCGATCCCCCGCCCGTCGGCGCCTCCAGGTTCTTCACGTGCACTCGCTCGACCTCCGTGATGGTGGGGCTGGTCGGCAAGAGCAACGGCACCCTCATGTTGAACATGAGCGACCAGGGGATGCTCCACCTCGCGAGCCGGCTCCTCATGGAGGATCAGCATGAGGTGAACGAGGAGACCTTCGACGCGATCTGCGAGGTGGGGAACATGATCGCGGGATGTACGAAGGAGCGCCTGGCGGAGACCAGCTACGAGGTGACCGGAATCTCCGTCCCCTCGCTCATCCTCGGCGCGAACTACGGCGTCTACTACACGCGGGGCGTCAGCACCGTCTCCGTGGAGTTCGAGATCGAGGAGATCCCCGTCACGTTCCAGGCGGACCGCTTCTTCTCGGTCGGCGTGTCCCTGCTGCGCCAGATTGCCTGAGGCTTCAGCCTCCGAAGTCCGTCTCGCTCGATCCGGTCACGCACGTGCCGAGCACGTTGCCGCCGAGGTTCTCGAGCATGGTGAAGGCCTCCTCGACGAGCGGCTTGGGCGTTCTGCCGAGGCGGACGACGAGGAGGACGCCATCGGCGATCGAGCCGAGCACGCTCGGGTGGTTCATCGTCAGCACCGGGGGAACGTCGATCAGGACGTAGTCGTACCGCCGCTTCATCGCGTTCAGGACCGCGCGAATGCGATCGACGTTCAGGATCTCCGCGGGATTGCCGGGGCGCTCGCCGGGGGCGACGATGTCGAGACGCTCGGCGGAGGTGCGGCGGATCGCCTGGTCCATGGGGAGGCGACCGATGAGCAGCTCGGAGAAGCCCTGGCGACGAGGCAGGCCGAGATAGCGCTCCACCGCGGGATCGTCGTAGTCGGCGTCCACCACGAGCACGCGCATCTGCGGGAGCTCCGCGATGGCGAGCCCCAGGTTCAGGGTCGCGACCGTCTTACCCTCTCCTTCGAGCGAGCTCGTCATGAGGATCGAGCGCGCCGCCCCGTCGGGGTTGAGGGCCTGCAGGGAGTTTCTGAGCCTGCGGAACTGCTCGGCGATCTGGGAGTAGGGATCGCGGATGACGACGAGCTCCTCGCGGGCGACGGGGATCTCGCGGTCCTCGTCGGGCGGGGCGGGCTCGAGCTTCCCGTGAGAGGCCTTGCTGCGGAAGAGGGTCATGGGCGCGGGCCTTGGGGCATGGCGGGGCGTCGTGCTCCCACACTACCATCATGCTCATCGGTCGGATCCGTTCCAGACCGTAGGAACCGGCGTGCGGGCGCGAGGATTCGCCGCTTTCGCGACGAGGGGCGCTCAGCGGAGACCGAGGCGAGCGGGGTCGAGGCGACGCTCGTCCGCTCCCGGCGGTCGCAGCTCCACGCGCGGGGGCAGGGGCCAGCTCCGGCGTCGCATCTCCTGGACGAGCTTCGCCTCCCGGTGCTCGCGGAGCAGGCTCTCCAGCTCCGAGAGCAGGGCGTCTCCCGGTCCCCCCGTCCGCTCCCCGCGGGCGTGGAGTCCCTCGAGGGCCCGCTCGAGGGCCGCGAGCACGGCCGCCCCCCGGGCCGGCTCCGCATCGGAGGAGAGGAGCCCGCGCAGGAGGGCCAGGAGGGCCTCGCGCGCGGCCGCGGGCGGTCCGCTCGCCACGGGGAGCCCCGCCGCGACGCCGAGGAGGGGCAGGTCGGGGCCGGACTCCGGCCAGGTGGGCTCCCCCACCACGCGCTCGAGGAAGTCGGGGACCTGCTCGGGGGGCATGACCTCGGCGAGGAAGGAGACGCGATCGACGGCGTAGGCCTCGTCCTCGTCGGCGAGCAGGCCGTGCGTCCGCTCGATCACGGCCCGGGCCCGCGCGAGCTGCCCCCGAAAGACCCCGCGGCGCAGGACCTCGGCGGCGAGCTCTCCCCGGCCGCGCGCGTCGGCCCCGTCCCCGGCGAGGAAGGCCCGGAGGTGGACGGCGGCCGTCTCCTCGTCGAGCTCGAACCACCAGGCGAGGACGATCAGGCGCGGGGGGAGCCCGAGCCATTCCGGGAGATCCGCGGGGGAGCGCCAGGTCACGGGCGGGACAACGCGGCCCCGCAGGAGGAGGGACACGAGCTCCCAGACCTCCTCGGGGGTCCGCGGGCCGCTCAGGAGGCCGGCCGGGTCGGAGAGGACGAGCTCCTCCCCCCCGCCGGACACCACGTTCCAGGTGCGCAGGGCCTGCACGAGCAGCTCGGGCGGCACGGAGCCGGGCCGATCGGTCAGGAGGCCGCGCGCGAGCCCCGTGGGATCCCCCGCGCGCGCCGTCCCGCCGCAGCGCATGGTCTCGAGGAACGCGAGGCGGAGCCAGCGACCCCGGAAGGAGGCTTCCTCCCACCCGTCGAGGATCGGGCCCGCGAGGTCCTCGCCCCCCGGACCGAGGCAGCCCGCCCGGCCGTAGGCGAGGAAGATGCGGTGGGCGCGCTCGTGGCCCGCGGGGTCGTCGCCGTCGAGCTCGGCCTCCGCCCGCGCGACGAGGGACCGCAGGGCTTCGGGGCGCAGGAGGGACGGAGCGATCCTCCCCCGCCCCGCGGCGAGCAGCAGCCCCTCGAGGGCGGCCTCGTCGCCGTGCGTCGCCCAGCTCGTCTCCAGGTGGGCGAGAGCGGCCGGCCACGCCGCGGCGGCCAGCGCCCGGGCGGCGGCGGCCCGGTGCGGCCCGTCGTCGGCGGCCCCGAGGGTCCGGCACCAGCGCAGGAGGAGGTCGCCGGCCGGGGTTCGACCCGCCTCGCTCCGGGGCGTGAAGTGCAGGAGGAGGTCCGGCCGGGTCAGGCTCCCGCGCTCCTCGGGGAGGCCGAAGCCCTCCACGGCCACTCCGTGGGCGCCGGCGAGCCGGACGACGAGCTCCCACCAGGGTCCGTTCGCGGGCACGGGTCCCTCCCCCGGCGGGAAGGCGGAGCGGGTGGGCAGCTCGGGCTCCATCACCAGGGCCACGGGAAGACCCGGATTGCGTCCCAGGATCTCCAGGGATCGCTCGAGGGGCAGGGCCAGGTCCACCTGCAGCACGTCCGGGCGAACGTTCTCGCCGACGAAGTCGAGGGAGCGCCGCAGGTCCTCGTCGAGCAGGGCGGGGGCGGCGAGCTCGGGGCTCCACCGCGCGAGCCCGGCCCGCACCGCCTCCTCCCCGATCCGTCGCAGGGCGGGATCCCCCTCGACGAGGAGGCGGATCGCGAGGCCCAGGTGGCGGTCGGCCGCGCCGAGGGCTCCCGCGAGCCGGCGGCGGACCTCCGCGTCGGAGCCCCGGGCCGTCTCCCGCAGCAGGGGGTAGTCGTCCGGCCCCAGGTGGGCGGTGAGCCAGCGCTCGGCCCGGTCGCGCTCCGCACTGGCGGGGGAGGCCAGCGCCTCGAGGTGCCGGAGCGTCTCCTCGGAGTCGGAGACGGCACCCGACGCGAGGGGCAGGGTCGTCAGGAGCAGGACGGCCAGGATCATGGGACGCCCAGGGTAGCGGGTCGACCACGCCTTGCCAGGAGGCGTCGCGAACACGATCCGGGCGCACGAGCGGCGGAACGCGACACCAGCGTCCACAAACGCCCCCCGCGTCGTTACCCTGTGCGGCCCCGCTTTTCGATGTTTCACCGAGTTCTGATCGCCAATCGCGGCGAGGTCGCCGTCCGGATCGCGCGTACCCTTCGTGCGCTCGGCGTCTCCCCGATCGGGATCGCGTCGAAGCCCGACCTCCGGGGGAGCTGGACGGAGGCGATGGACGAGGTCGTCTGCATCGGCGAGGCGGCCGCGGCGGACAGCTACCTCCACATGGAGCGCATCGTCCAGGCGGCCCGCCAGACGCGCTCGAGCGCGCTCCACCCGGGTTGGGGTTTCCTCGCCGAGAACAAGCGGTTCGCCGCCCTGTGCCACCAGCACGGGATCGTCTTCATCGGCCCCCCGGCCTCCGTGATGGCGCTCATGGGCGTCAAGTCCCCCGCCAAGGACGCCATGCGGCGCGCGGGGCTCGACGTCGTGCCCGGCTCCGACGGGCCGCTCCCCGACGTGGAGTCGGCGGCGGCGTGCGCGAACGAGGCGGGCTATCCCGTGATCCTCAAGGCGGACTACGGCGGCGGGGGGCGCGGCATGCGCCTCTGCCACGACGAGGCCGAGGTGCGCGAGGCGTTCTCGGCGGCATCGGCCGAGGCCGAGGCGGCGTTCGGCTCGGGATCGATGTACCTCGAGCGCTACCTCACCGCGGGGCGGCACATCGAGGTGCAGGTGCTCTGCGACGCCTTCGGGAACGCGATCCATCTCGGCGAGCGCGAGTGCTCGATCCAGCGCAACCACCAGAAGCTGATCGAGGAGAGCCCCAGCCCCGCCCTCACCGACGAGCAGCGCGCGGCGCTCGGGGAACGGGCCGCCCACGCCGCGGCGCGCGTGGGCTACACGAACGCGGGCACGATCGAGTTCCTGCGCGCGGCTTCGGGCGAGCTCTACTTCATGGAGATGAACACGCGCCTGCAGGTCGAGCACCCCGTCAGCGAGATGATCAGCGGCGTGGACATCGTGGCGAAGCAGGTCGCGATCGCCGCGAACCATCCCCTCGACCTGACGCAGGACGACGTGGCCCTGTCCGGGCACGCGATCGAGTGTCGCATCAACGCCGAGGATCCCGCCGACGACTTCCGCCCCTCGCCGGGACGGCTGGACGCGTTCGAGTTCGCCGCGGACCGCGGACCCGGCACGGTGCGCGTCGACACGCACCTGCGGGCGGGCGACGAGGTGACGCCGTACTACGACTCGCTGATCGCCAAGGTGATCGCGCACGGCGACACGCGCGACCAGGCGATCGCGACGATGCTCGACGCCCTCTCCGGCGCCAGCGTGGAAGGCGTGAAGACGACGATTCCCCTTCACCTGGCCGTTCTGGACAGCGACGAGTTCCGGCGGGGTGAATACGACACCTCGACCATCCCCGGCTGGTCCGGGCGCGGAGGCGAGTGAGCGATGGCCAAGGTTCCCCTCCGTCCGATCGGCCGTCCTCTCGACGCGATGCTGGGCTCGAAGGAGATCGAGCAGAACGAGGCCGCGCACGGCGAGCGCATCGAGACCCTGGAGGAGCGCCGGGGCCGCGTGCGGGCGGGCTGGGGGGAGAAGTACGTCGCCCGCGTCCACGACAAGGGCAAGCTGACGACCCGCGAGCGCCTCGACCTGCTCCGCGACGAGGGAACGGAGAGCTTCGAGGTCGGCACCTTCATCAACTGGGGACGCAAGTTCGGCAAGGTCGAGAGCCCCGCCGCGGGCGTGATCACCGCGTTCACCCAGGTCGAGGGTCGCTGGACGATGGTCATCGCCAACGACAACACCGTCGCCTCGGGCTCGTGGTGGCCGCTCACCCCGGAGAAGATCGAGCGCGCGCAGGAGATGGCGTTGCGGCTGCGGTTGCCGGTGATCTACCTCGTGGATTGCTCGGGCCTGTACTTGCCCGAGCAGTCGCGGTCCTTCCCCGGACGCTGGGGCGCGGGCCACATCTTCAAGAAGAACAGCCTGCTCTCCGCGGAGGGCGTGCCCCAGATCGCGGGGGTGTTCGGCGACTGCATCGCGGGCGGGGGCTACATGCCGATCATCTCCGATCGCGTGTACATGACCGAGCAGGCGTACATGGTGATCGCGGGCGCGGCGCTGATCAAAGGCGCCAAGAGCCAGCAGCTCTCGAGCCTCGACATCGGCGGCCCCGAGATCCACGTGGCCCGCTCCGCCTGCGCGGACGTGCGCGTGCCCGACGACGTGACCGCCATCACCCTGATCCGCGGCGAGATCGCGAAGCTCCCCACGAGCGGCACCGAGTACTACCGCCACGGCGCGGCCTCCGCCCCGCCGCACTTCGCGCCCTCGGAGATGACCGCGATCATCCCCGGCGACCACCGCATGGCCTACGACGTCGAGGAGGTGCTCGCGCGGCTCGTCGACGAGAGCCTGTTCTGGGAGATCCTCCCCGACCGCGGGACCGAGATGGTCGTCGGCGTCGGGCGGGTCGGCGGGCTGTACATGGGCTTCGTGGCGAACCGCCAGGGGCTCGTCGACGATCCCGAGCACCACGGGGCGAAGAAGCCCGCGGGGATCTTCTACAAGGACGGGATCGCCAAGGTCGCCGCCTTCTCCCGCGCGTGCGACGCGGACGGGATCCCGCTCGTGTGGATGCAGGACATCTCGGGCTTCGACATCGGCGTCGAGGCGGAGCGGCTCGGGCTGCTCGGCTACGGCTCGAGCCTGATCTACACGAACAGCACGAACCGCGTTCCGATGTTCACGGTCCTCCTGCGCAAGGCGTCGGGGGCGGGCTACTACGCGATGGCGGGTCTTCCCTACGAGCCGGTCATCCAGCTCTCGACGCCGATCACGCGCCTCTCCGTCATGGAGGGCCGCACGCTCTCGATCGCCGCGTTCAACACGAAGCTCGACGACGACTTCGAGATCATGACCGAGGATCCCGAGGAGCGCGCGAAGATCCAGGAGGGCATGCAGGCGGTCGAGGCGCGCATCGAGGGCGACATGGATCCGTACAAGTCCGCGGCCCAGATGGACACCGACGAGATCGTGGGCTTCCGGGAGCTGCACGCGTGGATCCACGCGCTCGCCGAGATGGCGTACCAGTCGATCGGCTACCGGCGCGTTAAGAACCCGCGGATCTGGTCCCTGCACGACATCGCGGCCCTGAGTCGCCCGCGGGGCTGACGGAGCGAAGGCCATGGAGACGACCCGCGAGCTCAAGCTGATCGCCGAGAAGGACGGAGGTCGCGTCCTGCTCCTGTCGCCGTCGGTGGGCCTGCTCAGCCAGGCCGTGGAGAAGAACCAGATCCTCGCCTCCGGCGCCCCGGCCGGCGTGCTCGAAACCCTTGGCGTCTCCTACCGGCTCGTGGCGCCCGCGGGCGCGGTGGGACGCGTCGTCACCGACCGCCCCGGCCGCGTGCTCGAGCCGGTCGGCTACCGGACCGTGTTGTACGAGCTCGCTCCGGTGGAGGAGGGCTCCGCCGGGGTCTCGTCCGCGGAGGAGGCCGCCTCGGCGACCGACGGCGGCCTGGTGTTCCGCGCCCCCTACAGCGGCCGCTTCTGGCACCGCCCCTCTCCGAACGACCCTCCTTTCGTCTCGGACGGCGACGCGGTCGAGGAGGGCGAGACGATCGGCCTGATCGAGGTGATGAAGACCTTCACCCACCTCCACTACGCCGCCGAGGAGGGCCTCCCCGCCCGCGCCAAGATCGCCCGGGTCCTCGTCGACGACGGCGGCGAGGTGAACGCCGGCGATCCGATCCTCGAGATCGAGCCCGTAGGCTGAGGACGGATGGGGAATGGCCGATCGGCGCCATTCCGCCCGGCGATCTTCTCGAATCCGAGTGCGAAGAGATCCTCTCCGAGCTTCGGTCCTGCCGAGTACCCCGTTGCGGAGCTCGCTAGCCCGAATCCCTCACCAAGCCCCTATTTGTGAAGCGCCGTTTGTGGCATA
>CAYRXS010000169.1:0-14266 GCA_964428225.1 uncultured Planctomycetaceae bacterium | reverse complement strand
ACCTGGCCGAGCAGGACCTCGCGCTCGAGGTCACCGACGCCGCGATGGACGCCCTCGCCGAGGAGGGCTGGAGCGAGGAGTACGGCGCGCGCCCCCTGAAGCGGGTGATCCAGCGCCGCATCCAGAACCGCCTCGCCGACGCCATCCTCTCCGGCGCGCTGGGCCACGGCGGCACCGCGTTCGTCGACTTCGGCGACGAGGGCTTCGCGCTCGAGGTGAGGCCGCGCGAGAAGGACATCGCTCCCGAGGAGGGAGAGCTGGTCGAGGCCTGATAAGATCCGGGCCATGGATCCCTCCCAGGCCTGGATCGAGAGGCTCTCCGAGCTGCGGGACGCGGGCATTCCCTGCGCGGTGGTCGTGGTGACCGCCACGCGAGGCAGCACGCCCCGCGAGGCCGGCGCCCGTATGATCGTGGCGAACGGCTCCCTCGCGTGGGGCACGATCGGCGGCGGCAACCTGGAGAAGCTGGCTCTCGAGCACGCGAACGAGCTGCTCGATCGCCCGGCCCCCGTCTCCGAGACCGTCGCCTTCCCGCTCGCGGAGAAGGCGGGTCAGTGCTGCGGCGGCGAGGCCACGCTCTTTTTCGAGACCTTTCGGTGGAGCCGTCGCACGATCGCCATCTTCGGCGCGGGCCACGTCGGCCAGGCTCTCGCGAAGCTCGCCCCGTGGATGAAGGCGCACGTGATGGTGATCGACGACCGTCACGAGGAGGAGCTCGTGCCGAGGCCGCCCGACGATCCCCCCTTCGAGCTGCGCTGCATCGACGCTCCCGAGGCGGAGATCGACGTGATCCCCGCGGACTCGCTCGTGTTGGTCATGACCCACGGCCACCAGCTCGACTTCGAGATCGTCGAGCGCGCGCTCGCCCGGGGCACGTTCCCGTTCGTCGGGATGATCGGCTCCGAGCGCAAGTGGGCCAACTTCAAGAAGCGCCTGCTCGCCCGGGGCGTGCCGGAAGAGAAGATCGACACGGTCACCTGCCCCATCGGCGTGTCGCGAGCCTCGAAAGACCCCTCCGCCATCGCCCTCGCCACCGCGACGCAGCTCGTCGAGGTGATGGAGAGCCTCGTCACGCCCTGAGTGCTTCGACCCGCTGCAGAAGGGGCGGGTGTGAGTAGTGCAGTAGCACGTAGAACGGATGCGGGGTGAGGTTCGAGAGGTTCTCGGAGGAGAGCGTCTTCAGCGCCGTGACCAGGTTCTCGCCGCTCTCCGTGGTCTCCCGCGCGAAGGCGTCGGCCTCGAACTCGTGCTTGCGGGACCAGACCTGCATGAGGAACGAGAGGACGAGGTCGATCGGGGAGAAGAGCAACCCGAAGAAGATCAGGCCGGCGTAGACCGACGGCCGCTCGACGCTGAAGGCCTCGAACAAACCCTGGTGCTCGAGGAAGACCGACAGGAGGAAGAACATCACCCCCATGTGGAGGATCCCGACGACGAGGTTCTTCAGGATGTGCTTGCGCTTGTAGTGGCCGACCTCGTGGGCGATCACCGCGACGAGCTCGTCGGTCGAGTGTTTGTCGATCAACGTGTCGAAGAGAGCCACGCGCTTGTTGCGACCGAAGCCGGTGAAGAAGGCGTTCGTCTTCGTCGAACGGCGGGAGCCGTCGATCACGAAGAGGCCGCGCAAGGGGAAGGAGACCTTGTCGGCGTAGCCCATCACCGCGTCCCGCAGCTCGCCCTCCTCGAGCGACGTGAACTTGTTGAAGAGCGGCATGATCCAGGTCGGGGCCACGAACTGGACGACCAGGGCGAACACCGTGGTGAAGAGCCAGCACCACAGCCACGCGTAGCCGCCGGTCGCTCCGAAGAACCACAGGATCCCGGCGAGGAGGGGAACCCCGAGGAGCACCGCGAGGAACAGCCCCTTGACGAGATCGAGGACGAACGTGCGCAGGGTCGTCTTGTTGAAGCCGAACCGCTCCTCGATCACGAAGGTCGAGTACCAGGAGAAGGGAAGCCCGATGACCACCTTCGCCGCCACGAGCAGCGCCATGAACAGGATCCCGGTGAGGATCGGGCCGTACCCGAAGCCGCGCACGAGGTCGTCGAGCCAGCGAAAGCCCCCCGCGAACCAGAAGACGAGGACGAGGACGAGATCCAGGGAGCTCGGGACGAATCCGAAACGGGTCCGGGCGCGCGTGTATTCCTGGGAGCGGCGGTACTTCTCGGCGTCGTAGACGTCCCGGAACTCCTCGGGGAGCTCGGGCCGCAATGCCCGCAGGTTGAGCAGATCCGCCACCCGGTTCAGCACGAACTCGCCGAGCAGCGCCACGAGAATGATGATCGCGTAGGTGTTCATGTTCGGAGGATCAGCGGGTAGAGTACCGCGCCATCATGTCGGATGCCCCTACGAACCCCCCGTCCTCCCGTCCCACCGAACCGACCGAATCCTCTCCGAGCCAGCCGAATCCGCTGGTCAAGCTGGTGATCGAGGCGGGACCGCTGGCGGTCTTCTTCATCGCCTACGTCATCGGCGAAGGTGACAAAGCGATCTTCGTGGCGACGGGAGCCTTCATGGTGGCGATCATCCCGTCCCTGATCGCCTCCCGGCTGCTCGAGCGGCGATGGCCGCCCCTGGCGCTCGCCACCGCCGTGTTCGTCCTGGTGCTGGGAGGCCTCACGCTCTACTTCAAGGAATCGGTCTTCATCAAGGTGAAGCCCACGGTCGTGAACGTGCTCTTCGCGTTCCTCCTGGGAACCGGCCTCTTGATGGGGAAGAACTTCCTGAAGTTCGTGTTCGGGCCAGCGTTCAAACTGACGGAGGTGGGCTGGCGGTTGCTCACCTACCGCTGGATCCTGTTCTTCCTCTTCCTTGCCCTCCTGAACGAGATCGTCTGGCGCAACTTCTCCGAGGGATTCTGGGTGAAGTTCAAGGTCTTCGGGATCATGCCCTTGACGATCGTGTTCACCATCACCCTGCTCCCCCTGTTGAGCCGGCACGAGCTGAAGGAAGAGGACGAAGAGGAGAACCCGCTACCAGAAGACGACGAAGTAGGCGAGCGCTCCCAGGATCACGAGGCCGCCCAGGAACATCGCGATCGGTGACGAGCGCGCGTCGAAGCCCTCCTTGGCGGGCATGGTGCGCGGCGCGGGCAGCGGCCTGATCGCCGTCATCACGAGCACGATCACGGTCACCGCGGCGAAGGTGATCATCATGCGGATCAGGAAGTGCACGTCGAAGGCGCTCCATCGCGTGCCCCCGCAGGTGACGTGCAGCAACCCGTAGATCGGCGCGCTGGCCAGGAGCGCCACCGCTCCCGACCACGCCGGAGCGCGGCGGACTACGGTCCCGACCAGGAACGCGGCCACGATGCCGGGGGAGATGTAACCCTGGAACTCCTGGATGAAGTTGAACACGCCCTTGAAGCGCGGGTGGCCGAGGGCGGGGGCCAGGAGGCAGCCGACGACGACGAACACGAGGGTCATGATTCGTCCGAACGTCACCAGGCCCCGTTGCGAAGCGCCCTTGCGTATGTGGCGCTTGAAGAGGTCCATGGTGAAGATCGTCGACGCGGAGTTCAGCATCGAGGCGAGCGAGCTGATCACCGCTCCCGCGATGGCCGCGAACAGCAAGCCGCGGATGCCCGGTGAGATCAGCTTGCAGATCAGGACCGGGTACGCGGCGTCGGACTTGTAGCCCACGAGCTGGCGGGTGGCGGCGGGCTCCTCGCCCGGGGGGAGGCTCGCCTGGACGCTCTCGTTGTGGGTGTCGATGCGCACGGCTCGCTCGGGCTCGCGGGCGCGCCAGGCCTCGTCCATGGCGAAGACCACCGCCTCATCCGGGCCGATCGCATCGAGCTCGGCGAGGACCGCGGCGTTGTCCTTGTCCGCCTCCGCGGCGAGCTCGGGCGAGTAGAGCTGCTTTGCCGCGATCCCGGGGATCACGATCGCGAAGGGCACGATGAGCCACAGCGCTCCCGCGAAGATCACGCCGAGCTGGCCCTGCCGCAGGCTCTTCGCGGCCAGGGTCCGCTGCACGATGAACTGGTTGAGTCCGCAGTAGTAGACGATCGGGATCCACATCCCCAGCACGATCCCCGTCCACGGCAGGGTCGAGTGGTCCGCGGGGTGGACCATGTGGAGCTGGTCGGCGTTCTGCTCGAAGAACTCCGCCACTCCACCCGTCGCGCGGAACACGAGGAACATCGTGGCGAGCCCGCCGAGGAGCAGCGCGGTGCCCTGCACCAGATCCGCCCACGCCACGGCCTTCAGCCCTCCCCACGCCGTGTAGAGTGTCGCGATGCCGCCGATGATCCAGACCCCGAGGGTCAGGTCGAGGTCGAAGATCGTGGCCAGGGTCAGCCCGCCGGAGTAGAGCACCGCGGTGATCGTCACCGTGACGTAGATGACCACCGTGTATACCGCCATGATCGCGCGGGCGGCGGGGTTGAAGCGGAACTCGAGGTACTCGGGCATCGTGTAGATGCCCGCGCGCAGGAACCGGGGCAGGAGCGTGAACGCGATCAGGACGATCCCGATCGAGCCGGTGAGCTGCCACGACGACACCGCGAGCCCCACGCCGCCCGCGCCCTGGCCCGCCATGCCCACGAACTGCTCGGTGGAGAGATTCGCGGCGACGATCGAGAGCCCGATCAACGGCCAGGTCAGCCCGCGGCCGGCGAGAAAGTAGTCCTCGGTGTCCTTGCCCCGACGGCTCTTCCAGAGGCTCAGGCCGATGACGACCGCGAAGAAGGCGAGGAAGACCGCGACGTCGAGGAAGTTCAGCTCCATGCGGGGATTCCGATTCCTGGGGAACGAACGCGAGCTCGGTGATCATCAGGTTGGGCCCGGCGGTCGGTGTGGCGACGAGGGTGATCTTCCCGTCCGCCGAGGCCTCGGAGGAGACGAGGAACCAGTACCACTTCCCTCGCCGGCGTGCTCGCCGATCACCTCTGCCGGGCCTTCGATCGAGACGGTCCCGCGTCGATCGAGCCCGTTCCAGTCGTGGAGGTGCACGAGGAGATCGCCCGCGGTGCCCGGGGGCACGTCGATCGTGAGCTCGAGGGGATTCCCGTGCCACGCGGCGCCCGTCTCGTCCTTCCACGTCCCGCCGGCGACGCTCCAGGAGTACCCGTCGGCGGTGCGGACGATCTCGTCGTTCTCCCGCGACCAAGGGACGTCCTGGTTCCGCGACTCGAGACGGGTGGCGGCCTTCACGTGGAGCGCGGCGGCGTCGAGCGTCTTCGCGTCGACGGTGATCCAGTGCGCCTCGGCCGGAGGGGCGAGCCAGCGCTTCAGGAGAACCGGGTCGAGCGCGTGGGGAGGCTGGAAGGCATCCGAGCCCATGTACGCGAGGAGGCTGCGGCGGAGCTGGCGCGCGGCGTGGCGGTTCTCGAGATCCGTGGTCAGGTCGTACCCGCACACGAGCAGGCGCCCCTCCCCCACCCGCGTCTCGAACACGTGGCCGAGCAGGCGGTTGTGGTGGAAGTCGGTCACCGGCTGGACGATCGGCCGGTAGTCCCAGGGCGCGCCGTCGAGGTGGATGGTCGTCGCGCCCTCGGTCAGCTCGTACCACTGCCAGTCGCTATGCCCTTCGTTGGGGAACTGCGCGAGCGCAGGATGCTCGGGATCGCAGAGGATGCCCAGCGACGAGAACCGATCGCCCCACCACCCCGCGGACCAGTACACGGAGGCAAAACCGGTGCGCTTCGCGTTCTCGTTCTGGAGGCCGTGCACGAGGAGCAGGACGTCGCGGCCTTCGGCGAGCGCTGCACGGGCCTCGTCGTCGAAGCCATCGGCCACGAGCACGTCGCCCGCATCCGTCTCGTCCCCAAGGGGCGGATAGACCCAGAGGTTCCAGCGGTTCCATATGTCACCGACGCTCACGGAGAAGTCGACGGGTGTGGCCTCCTCCACTGCGGTCAGAGGTACCTCGACGCGACCAAGACGAGTGAAACCACCGCGGGGCACATTCTGGCTCGGAAGCACGCCCGTCCGGAGAACCTGTCGATCCGGCATGAAGAGGCTCCAGCGGATCTCCTGCTCCGGCAGGTCCTCGGGCCCATAGTGAGCGACCTCGATCTCGGCGGTGAAGGTCTCGTCCGAAGTCCACGTGAACCGATCGAAGCGCGCCAGGACGACGGTGGGCGCGTTCCAGCGGCGGACCTGCTCCACGCTCACGACGCCCTTCGGCTCCCAGAAGGGATCGAGGATGCCGACGAGGGCCTCGCTCTGCCCGGTGAAGTCGTTCAGCATCAGGAGCTGGTAGCCGAGCAGATCCGGCGTGCGGTGGAAGGCCTCGTGCTCGGCCTTGTACTGCACGAGCTGGAAGCGGGCGGAGGCGCGCTCGAAGTCCTGCACCTGATCCGCCATGCCCGCCGCGGCCAGCTCGTCGCGCAGGCGAACGTAGTTATGCGGGGCGAGCGGGCCGGTGAACTTCGAGAGCAGCACGTCGTAGTCCGGGAACACCGGACGCTGTCCCGTCTCGTGGGACACGACCGGCAGGTCGGTGCACGCGGTCCCCGCGGAGAAGTCCCAATTCGTGTGGCTCGGCCCGATTCCGCGCACTCCCACGTCCGTGCGGTGCGTCACCCAGAAGTCGTCGGAAGCGACGGCCTTGCGAGCGGTCGTGGCGTTGTAGATGTGCCGCGGATCCTCGCGCTTCGCCTCGGCGAGCACGTCGTTGACGAGCTCCCAGTCGCTCGACATGCCGAACTCGTTGCCGATGCAGAAGAACGTGAAGGAGGGGTGGTTGCCGTAGGCCTCGCTGATGCGGCGGATCTCGGCGCGCACCCAGTCGGTGATCGAATCGTCGGCCCCGATCAGATCCGGCTTCAGACCGAGACCCGCCGTCCAGTTGTCCACCCAGAACGGAGTCTCCGGGGCGAGGTAGACGCCGAGCCGATCCGCGGCCTCGAACGCGGCCTCCGGCGGGCACCAGGTGTGGAAGCGCACGTGGTTGAAGCCGTGGTCGCGGATCGTGCCGAGTACCTCGAGCCACTCTTCCACGCTCGTCGGCGGATGGCCCGTGCGCGGATAGACGCAGCAGTCGAGCGTCCCGCGTAGGAAGATCCGCTCGCCGTCGACGAGGACGTGCCGGCCGTCCCGGCGGACGTGGCGGAAGCCGAACGTCTCGCGCACCTCGTCGCGCAGCTCGCCCGTCCGGACCTCCGCGACGAGGGTGTAGCGCAGGGGCGCGAACTCGTTCCAGCCGCGCGCCGGACGCTCCAGGGTGAAGATCCGCTCGAGCACCTGCTCGCCCGGCGTGAGCTCCACCACGAAATCGCTCGCGCCGTACTCTTCCCGGCCGGCGTCGTCCCGGACCGCCAGCGACAGCGTGCCGGACTGCGGGATCCCCGTCGCATTGGCGATGCGGGCCTTCACACGTACCGAGCCGCGATCGGGCGCGGGATACACCTGCACGCCGGCGAGGTAGACGGGGTCGGTGACGATCAGCTCGATCCGGCCGACGATCCCGTTCCAGCGCGACTGCGTCTCCGGACCGTAGGCGTGACCGATGATGCCGATGTCGTGGACGAGGCCGTTGTCCACCAGCACGGTGAGGCGGTGCGGGCCGGGCGCGAGAGGACCGACGTCGAAGCGATGCTCGGCGACGAGGCTGTCGTGCTCGCCGACGAAGCGGTCGTCGAGCCAGACCTTCGTGCCCCAGCACACGCGCTCGAGCAGAAGCTGCACGTGCCGCTCGGCCCACGCGGGCGGGACGTCGATCGTGCGCTGGTACCACGCCTTGCCGATGTACATGTGCTTGCGCACG
The DNA here is from genome assembly GCA_964428225.1 of uncultured Planctomycetaceae bacterium. GTDB lineage: Bacteria > Planctomycetota > UBA1135 > UBA1135 > JBFMCU01. The sequence continues at coordinate 6,552 of CAYRXS010000169.1, read as the reverse complement.
AGGTGGCCGGACTCGTCGAGGCGCTCCACGGCACCGCGCCCGGGCCACGTGGAGTCGAGGAACTCGACGGGGTAGGTCATCGTGCTCTCGTCGAGCGCGTACCCCTTCCCCGCCAGGTCGGTCGTTCCCGGCAGGGCGATGGGATTCGCGGGCAGGTCCGACGCAAACCAGTGCGCGCTCTCTCCCTCGTCCTGCGGATCGAGGGCCAGGGTCCACTCCCCGGCGAGCGAGCGGTGGGAGCGCGCCGGATCGAGTCGGGTCTCCGCCGTCTGGCCCGTCGCGAAGGCCGCGAAGGACAGCAGGGCGAGCAGGATGGAGATCGCGTTCCTCATGGCGACGTCACTCCGCGGGCCACAGGCGCAGCATGGCGACTCCGTGGCGTGGAATCCCGAGCTGCAGTCGATCCTCGAACACCCCAAGGTCCTTCTGCCGCCAGAGGTCACGCGCGCGTCGCTTGCCTTCGAGCTCGAGCGGCTCCCAGCTCGCGACCATCTCGCGCGGGAACTCCCCGAGATTGAAGAGCCCCACGGCGAGCGAACCGTCGGCGAGCGGCTTGGCGAGGACCAGCTCCTCCTCGGTCTGCGTGACGATGCGCGCCTGGACGCCGAGGGGATCCTGGTCGACCTCGATGACCTCCGCGTTGCAGAGGACATTCAGCGTGAACTCGTCGAGCTTCGCCATGTCCCCCGAGAAGACCAGCGGCGCGGCCATCAGGCTCCACATGGACATGTAGCAGTACTGCTCGTTACCGGTGAGGGTCGTCGGCTCGCCCACGCCCATCCCGTGTGCGGAGCCCACCCAGCCGATCAGGATGTAGTCCGGATCGTTCCACCGCCCCGGCCGCGCGTGCTCGAAGTGGCGGGCGTTGGCGAGCCCGATCGCGTAGAAGCCGGGCAGGAGCCCTCCGCGCTGGAGCCCGAGGTCCCCGGTCGTGCGCCAGCAGTGCCCCCCCACGTCGCCGCCCCACGACCACACCTCGCCCATGCCGTACTGGCACAGGTTCAGGACGATGTCGCGGTCGAGGGTGCGCAGGATATCCGCCATCCGCCGGTAGGGAATCTGGAGCCGCTCCGCGCCCTCGCCGGTGGCCACGCCCCCGTAGGAGCACCAGTCGTACTTGAGGAAGTCGTACCCCCACTCGGCGAACTTGCACGCGTCGATCTCCTCGTGCTCCCAGCTCCCCACGTACCCCGCGCAGGTCCACGGCCCGGGTGAGATGTACAGGCCCGCGCGCAGCCCCTTCGCGTGGATGTAGTCGGCGAGCCCCGCCATGTCTGGAAACTTCGCGTTGGCAAGCACCGCCCCGTCCGCGTCGCGGTAGGGCTCGTCGCTCTTCTTCTTCATCCAGCAGTCGTCGATGTTCACGTAGCGGTACCCGAAGTCCGCCATGCCGGACTCGACCATCGCGTCGGCGGCGGCCTGCATGCCGGCCTGGGTGATGCGGTCGTAGTGGATGTACCAGCTGTTCCAGCCCATCGGCGGGGTCAGGGCGAGCTGCTCCCCCACGACGATCCGGAAGTCGCGGGTCGCGGTGCCGTGGTCGTTCACCGCGTGCAGGACGACGTCGTGCGCGCCGGGAGTCTCCGGCGCCGTCCCGGTGATGATGCCGGTCCCCGAGTCGAGGTGCAGCGAGGGCGGCAGGTACTCGGCCGCGAAGCCGAGCGGGCGCTCGCCCGTGCAGGGGATGCGGTAGAGGAAGGGACGCCCGGGGCGCACGCCCTGGACCATGGGACCGTTGATCCGCGGCTCGGGTCCGGGGGATGGCGTGAGCAGGACCTTCTCCTCGCGAGGCGGATCCGCGGCCTGCGGACGGCGCCCTCGCACGTGGAAGTACGCCTCCGCCCAGTCGGCGTGGTCGTGGTGGTCGTCGTCTCCCGCGATGGTCGTCACGAGGGCCGCGGTCTTCATCCCTCGCAGGCTCACGTCGATGCGCTTCGCGGGATCTCCCCCGGTCATCACGCCGCTGTCGAAGAGCTTGCGCCCGTCGCCGTACACGCGGAAGACGACCGTGCCGCGACCGCTCGTGTCGTCGTCGATGCCGATCCACGCCGTGAAGCGCTCCGTGTCGCCGAACAGGTCGACGTAGAGGAGGCTCCCGGCGTGCGAGCCGAGGCCCGTTGCATACGCCGTTCCCCCGATGCTCAGGGGCTTCCCCTCGATGGAGACGTCGATCTGCGGCTCGCCCCACCCCTGGCGGAGCTTCGACAGGTCGAGCGACGTGAGAGGAACCCGTTCCTGGGCGAGAGCGGGGGAAGCCGAGAGGACGAGAAGAAGGAGCAGGGCGCGCAGCGGCGACGAGGGCATGGTGGACCTCCGGAGGGATCGCGGGCGGAGAGCGGCGCGCAGTGTACCGGCGGAAGGCGATCGAGAGCGAGGCTCGCGCGCCGGCTCCCGAGCGCTACCATGAGCGCGTGTCGCTGAAGCGAATCCTCGTCGTCGTTCTCGTCCTCGTCGTCGGATTCCTGGGTGTGCGCTCGGCGATCCGCGCCCTGGCCTCCGACGAGACGAAGATCACGTGGTTGATCGAGGACATGGCGGAGGGATTCAACGATGGTCGGGCGGGGACCGCGGTCGGCGGGCTCGCCGCGGAGTGGCGCCACGAGGGCTCCCGGGTGGACCGGGACCTCCTGCGGGAGGTCCTCGCGCGCGAGGTCCTCTCCGCGCGGACCTCGCGATCGGGTGAGCTCCCCCATCGCGTCGCCATACCCGAGGAGCTCCTCCTCATCACGGTCGAGGAGGACTTCGCGCGCGTCGAGTGCGAGGCGATCTTCGATGAGCGGAACGAGGAGGAGTGGAAGACGGTCTGGTGCGTGCGCATCTGGGCCGAGCTCGAGCGCGGCGAGGACGGGTGGCGCATCGTTCGCAGCCGGCACGAGGACCTCGTCGGGCGAGGATGGCACTAGTGTCCTGGCCGAAGACCGTGCGCGGGAGGTGCTTCGGGATCGTCCTCCTGGCGTTCGTCCTCCACCTGCCCTGTCTCGCGTGGGGGTTCTTCCTCGACGACTACGGTCTCCAGATGGTCCTGCAGGGACACGTGGAGCACCCGACCATGAAGCCGTGGAACCTCTACGACTTCGGGACGTACGACGATCTCGCGGAGATCCAGGAGGAGACGGGGGCCTTCCCTTTCTGGCTCTCCCCCGATTGGAAGGTGCGCTTCTTCCGTCCCCTCTCCTCGATGAGTCTCTGGCTGGACAGCGCGCTCTTCGGCGAGTGGGCGCCGGGCTTCCACCTGAGCGGGCTCCTCTTGTTCGGTTTGCTTCTCTTCCTCGTCTTCGCCCTGTATCGCGAGCTGGGCCTGCCTCCGCCCGCCGCGTTGCTCGCGCTGCTCGTGTTCGGTCTGGAGGACGGCGGAGTGATGGCGGTGGGCTGGCCCGCGAACCGCAACGGCCCGATCGAGGGTCTGTTGACGACCGCGGCCTTGCTGGTCCTCGCGCGCGGTCTCCGGCGGGGCCGCCCGTCCCTGTTGCCGATCGCGTTCGGGCTGGCGCTGGCCTCCGCCCTGGCCAAGGAGTCGGGGATCACGGCGCTGCTGCTCGTCGCGTTCTACCTGTGGTGGGGGCCGGGACGGCAATCGGCGCTCCTCGCCGGGCGCAGACGTCTCGTCGCGGCGGCCGGGGCCTTGCTGCTGGCCGTGGGCTATCTCGTGTTCTGGGTGGCGAGCGGCCACGGGGCGAACAGCGTCTACTATCCCTCGCCGTGGGAGGAGCCCGGGGCGTTCGCGGGCCGGCTCGTGGTCGCGATCCCCACGGGCCTCTTGTCCTTGCTCGGGCCGGTTCCCACGGATCTGCTGCTGCTGTACCCGGAGGCGTCGCTCCCCGCCGCGGCGATCTCCCTCCTCGTGGTCGTGCCGGTGGGCGCATTCGTCTGGCGCGCGGTTCGCGACCACCCGGCCGCGGGGCTCCTGGCGGTCTGGGTCGTCGTGAACCTGCTGCCCCAGGCGGGGGCTCCCCTGTCCGACCGGCTCCTGTTCGTGGCGTCGATCGGGGCGGCGGGGTTGATCGGTCTCTTCCTCCACGCCGCGGGCACGGCGCGCGGGCGAGCGACCGTCTGGCTCGCCCGGCTGCTGATCGCAAGCACGATCTTCCTGTCCGGCGCAACCCTCCTGTACCGGGGAATCGCCTTCGTGCCCATGGCGGACTTCGCCCGCCGGACGGTGGTCGAGGCGGAGGTGGGCCCGCCGGTGCCGGGCGGGCGGGAGCTCATCATCCTGCAGTCCCCCACCGAGATCGCCGGCCTCCATCCGATCGCGACCTGGGGCATGGAGGGCGGCGAGGAGGGGGTTCGCTTCTGGCCCATGCAGCTCGGCCGCCGCGAGTTGGTGTGGAAGCGGCTGGACGACCGGACCTTCGAGCTGGCGAGCATGGATGCTCCGTTCCTGACCGGAATGCTCGAGCCGGTCTTCCTGAGCGACCCCCGCGTGCCTCCGCTCGGCCACCGGTGGGAGACGGCGCTGTTCACCGTGGAGGTGACCGTCATCGACGGTTCGGGCGTGTCCCTCCTCACCGTCCGGATGCGCGAGTCCCTGGACTCCGAGCGGATCCGCTTCCTCACCTGGCGCGACGGCCGGTGGCGGCGGATCGCGCCTCCGGAGATCGGGGGGGGGATCGTGCTGGCGGCGGTGAAGGCGCCCTGGCCGCTGTTGCCGTGAGGGGGGGCTCGCCTGGCGTCCTCGGTCTCTCCAGCCACCACCGCCCCCACCCACCCGGGGACCATCCGGCGCGGACGACGGTTGCGCGGAATCCGGGGCTCGTTCCGACGGGGGGCGAGGGCGCGGAGGGGAACCGAGCTCCCCGTCAATCGGGGCGCGAGTGGATCCGGCCGCGCTCGCCGCGCTTCTGGCTCGGGTCGATCCGGTTGAGGAGGCGGCGCCGCATGCGCGTGAAGGGACGAGTCAGGACGCTGTAGACGCGCATGTGGAACGGACGGCGCCGCGAGGCCGCGATCTCTTCGTCGGTCATCTGGTCCGGGCGCATCCGGCGCTGGAGCTTGCGGCAGTGGTAGCGGTCCGCCTGCTGGAGACGGTTGCGGAGCAGGGTGACCGGCCACAGCCGACCCCCGAACCGCCTCGGCCAGTACCACGAGATCTGGAAGTCGAACAGGAAGGGCCGGCCGTCGTCGCCCACGAGGATGTTCTCGGCCTTCTCGAGGTCCACGTAGGCCAGGCCGAGGGCATGGATCTCCGCGAGACCCGCCCGCAGCTGGTCGAAGAAGTCGTCGGGCACCGGCTCCCGCTCGTCGAGGTCACGCCCCTGGACGTAGACGTGGGTCAGGCCGTGTTTGCCATAGCGACCCGTGAAGCGGGGCACGATCTCCAGGTGCTCCAGGCGCTCGAAGACCCGCGACTCGTGCCACGCGTGGATGCGGCCGATCCAGCCCAGGGGAAGCCCGAACACGCCCGCCTTGCGACCGATCTTCAGGACGACCCGCTCCTCCTCCCCGCGATAGAGCGCGGTCATCGCGAAGAAATCGTGCTTGAAGACCTCCTCGAGGCGGTAGCGGCCGCTCTCCAGCTCGATCTCCGGAGGCGGCTCCTCCCGGCCCATGGCCTTCAGCCAGTGCGGTGTGTCGTTGCGTTCCGTCATGCTCCGCGCGATCAGGAGCAGAAGCCCCCATCTCGCGCCCGAGTCTAGCCCGGGTTTCTCACCAGCTTTCGTCCCAGTGCGTCGCAAGTTCGTCGTGGTGCGCGAGTTGGTGCCGATCGGCGCGGAGGCGGGACCTCTGCGCCCCACCCACGCCCCAAGGCCCCGAGAGCGCCCTGGAATCCCCCTGGAACCGCCCGGAGTATACTTGAAAGTATAATACCGGCCAGTATACTCCCGGCCATGGAAGAGTCGTTCATCGGTCGGGAGCGCGAGCTCGCCGTGCTCGGGGAGTTCGCCGACTCCGGGAATCCCGAGCTATTCGTCCTGTTCGGGCGCCGTCGCGTCGGGAAGACGGAGTTGCTCCAGCGCCTCTGTCGGAACCGCCGCGCCGTCTACTTCCTGGCCGCCCAGGTCCGCGATCGCGACAACCTCGCCGCCTTCCGGGCCGTGCTCCAGGAGGCCCTCGACGATCCGCTCCTGGAGAGCGTCGAGTTCCAGGACTGGTCCGCCGCCCTCGGCTACGCGGCGGAGCGGGCGGGGGACGAGCGGCTGATCGTGGTGCTCGACGAGTTCCCCTACCTGTGCGAGGGCAACAAGGGTCTTCCCTCCCTCGTCCAGCGGTTCTGGGACCAGCACGGCAAGCGTTCGAGCCTCATGCTCGTGCTCTGCGGCAGCCAGATCTCCTTCATGGAGCGTGAGGTGCTCGCCGAGCGCTCTCCCCTGTTCGGCCGCCGCACGGGCCAGCGCCGCCTCGAGCCTCTCACCCCCCGCGAGACCCTGGCCTTCTTCCCGCGCTGGCCCATGGGCGAGCGCGTCCTCGCCTACGGGATCCTCGGGGGCATGCCCGCCTACCTGCGCCGGTTCGACGACGCCATCTCCCCGTCGGAGAACCTGCTGCGCGAGGTGTTGCGCCCCGAGGGGTATCTCTTCGACGAGGTGCAGTTCCTGCTCCTCGTCGAAGAGATAC
>CAYRXS010000168.1:0-14377 GCA_964428225.1 uncultured Planctomycetaceae bacterium | reverse complement strand
AAGAACAAGGTCGCCCCCCCCTTCCGCAAGGTCGAGTTCGACATCCTCTACAACCAGGGCATCAGCCGGGAGGGGGACCTGATCGACCTCGGCATACAGCACGAGATGGTCCTGAAGTCGGGGACCTGGTTCTCGTTCAAGCACCCCAAGGAGGGCGAGATCCGCCTCGGACAGGGCCGCGAGCGCGCGCGGCAGTTCCTGTGCGACAACCCCGACCTCGCCGACGAGCTGACGGCGGGCATCCGCGAGAAGGTCGCCCCCCCGCCTCCCGCGCCGGAGGTGGCCGAGCCCCCGGCCAAGGCCCCCGAGACCGTCGCGCCGGTCCCGCGGAAGAAGCCCTCGCCCTCCAAGTAGCCGGTCGGAGAGGTCCCGCCCGGATTCCCTCCCGCGGCTGGTCCGCGGCGGGGCACGGCGTATGATTCCCCCGCCTCCGTGCACCGCGGGGCCCCCACTCATGAACGCCTCCGAGATCCGACGACAGTTCCTCGACTACTTCGCCGAGCGCGGGCACCGCGTGGTGCCCTCGGCCCCGGTGTTCCCCCAGGACGATCCCACCCTGCTCTTCACGAACGCGGGGATGAACCAGTTCAAGGACGTGTTCCTGGGCACGGGCCGCCGGGACTGGTCGCGCGCGGCGGACACGCAGAAGTGCATCCGCGTGTCGGGCAAGCACAACGACCTCGAGGAGGTGGGCGTCGACACGTACCACCACACCTTCTTCGAGATGCTGGGGAACTGGTCCTTCGGGGACTACTTCAAGGAGGAGGCGATCACCTGGGCGTGGGAGCTCCTGGTCGACGTCTGGAAGCTGCCCAAGGACCGGCTGTGGGTGACGGTGTTCAGCGGGGACGAGGGCGACGGCCTGCCCGCGGACGACGAGGCCGAGCGGATCTGGCGCGAGAAGACCGACATCGATCCCTCGCACGTCCTGCGCTTCGACCGCAAGGACAACTTCTGGGAGATGGGGGAGACCGGTCCCTGCGGTCCCTGCTCCGAGATCCACATCGACCGCGGCGGAGCGGACGCGAATCCGACGGATGGGGCCGATCGGGAGATCGGGGTGAACGCGGGCAACGAGCGGTTCATCGAGATCTGGAACCTCGTCTTCATCCAGTTCAATCGCCAGGACGATCGCTCCCTGCAGCCCCTGCCCGCGAAGCACGTGGACACCGGCATGGGCTTCGAGCGCCTCGTTTCCGTGCTGCAGGGCAAGAGCTCGAACTACGACACGGACGTCTTCTCCCCGATCTTCGCGCGCATCGGCGAGCTCGCGGGCCGCGCCTACGGGGCGGGGGACGGGGCGGCGGACGTGGCGTTCCGGGTGATCGCGGACCACGTCCGCGCCGTGACCTCCGCGCTCGCGGACGGCGCCCTGCCCTCGAACGTGGGGCGGGGCTACGTCCTGCGCCGCCTGATCCGCCGGGCCTCGCGCTACGGGCGCCAGGCGCTCGGGCGCGAGGAGCCGTTCCTCTTCGACGTGGCGCCCGCGGTCGCGGAGAACCTCGGCGAGACCTTCCCCGAGATCGCCCAGCGCCTCGAGCACGTCCGGACCGTGATCCGGGCCGAGGAGGAGGCTTTCGGCAAGACCCTCGGGCGGGGCCTGGTGCGCTTCGCGGAGCTCGCGGAGCGGGTGGAGAAGGCGGCTGGGAAGGTGATCCCGGGCAAGGCAGCCTACGAGCTGTATGCAACCTACGGCTTCCCCCAGGATCTCGTCGAACTCATGGCCCGCGAGCGGGGAATGGAAGTTGACCAGGACGGCTGGGAAGCTGCAGCACAAGCGCACCAACTCGCCAGTCGCTCAGACGAGAAGTTCACCGACACTGTCCCGGCGGAGACGCTGGCGGGGCATGCCCCGACGAGGAGCCCGCACCTCAGTCTGGACGTCCACTTCCTGGATGTACCCGAGAGCCTCGAGGTGGAAACAGTGATCCAGACCGTGTATCTCCACCCGGACGGAACGGCGACTCTTACGGGAGCTGACAGTTCTTTCTATCCCGAGGGCGGTGGGCAAGTCGGCGACATCGGGACCATTGGCGCTGGGGATTTCCACCTTGAGGTAGAATGCGTACAGAAGCGAGGGGAAGTCGTACTTCACAGAGGGCGACTGGACGGGGAGCCAAGAAAGGGGCAGCAAGCAGAATTCAAGGTCAACGAGGAGCATCGTCGACGCGTTCGAGGAAACCACACCGCCACCCACCTCGTTCATCGCGCCTTGCGCGAGGTCCTGGGGGATCATGTTGTGCAACAGGGCTCATACGTGGGCCCAGATCGCCTGCGCTTCGACTTCGCGAACCCTCGGGCGTTGACCTCGGATGAAATCGAGCGAGTCGAAACGCTCGTGAACCACCATGTTCGCGCGAATCACACGGTCACCAGGTCGACTGAGGACCTGGAGGCGGCGCAGGCACGCGGAGTTATTGCTCTATTCGGGGAGAAGTACGCTGAGAAGGTACGTGTCGTGGAGGTTGGGGATTGGTCTGCGGAGCTCTGCGGCGGCACACATGTGCAGCAAACCGGAGAGATCGGCCTCTTCGTCATCACCTCCGAGAGCGCCATTCAAGCAGGGGTACGGAGAATCGAGGCCATGACCGGAGCCGCTGCCTTGGAGTGGATCCAGGAGCGGCGGCGCCTGCTCGGGGGCGCGGCGCGGGCCCTGAAGAGCTCGCCGGAGGAGCTCGCGGGCCGGATCGAGCAGCTCCAGGCCCGGATCCGCGAGGCCCGCAAGAAGGCGACGAAGGACGCGGCGGCGGACGTGGAGAGCGCGTTCGCCCGGGTCCGCGACGACCTCCAAGAGCGGGAGGGGGTCGGCTTCACCTTCTCGTGCCTCGACCTGCCCCTGGACGCGCTGCGGGACCTCGCGACGCGGGTGAAGGGGCTGCGGGCGGACCTCGCCGCGGTGCTCGTGGGTCTCGACGGCAAGAAGGTCCCCTGGATCGCCCTCTGCCAGGGCGCGGCCCTCGACCGGGGCCTCGACGCCCGGGAGGTCGCCCGGCTCCTGCGGGAGAAGCTCGGCGGGGGCGGGGGCGGGCGCCCGGAGCTCGCCCAGGGCCAGGGCAAGGATCCCGCGGGGCGCGAGGCGGCGGCCGCCGCCTACGAGGAGTCCCCGGAGGCGGTCTTCGGGGGATGAGAGGATCCCCGAGAGAGCTCCTGGCGCGCGTTGACACGCTACGGAGTGGTCCGTAGCATTCTCTGCTCGTTTCGCGGGTCGAATCGACCGGCGGGGGCCCCTCGTGCCCTGAAGACGGAATCTGCCCGAAGACGGCGAGGTGTCGTGCGAGCTCCCCGCCCATTGCATCTCCCCGACCAGCCGGACCGCCACGGTCCTCAACCGCCATGCCTCACCCCAAGCGCCGACAGTCCAGCCACCGCCAGGGGATTCGTCGCTCGCATCTGGCCGAGCAACCGCCCCAGCTCAACCACTGCGCGCGCTGCGGCTCCCCCATTCGGCCCCACCGCGTCTGCGACACCTGCGGGTACTACGGATTCTCGAAGAAGAACGACATGAAGGGAGAGGAGATCATCCGCAAGGAAGATTTCTAGGCCGCTCGTCCTCCCTACCCTCGTCTTCGACCCGATGCCCGCACCCAAGATCGCGCTCGACGTGATGGGCGGCGACCTCGCCCCGGAGGTCCCCATCTCCGGAGCCCTGTCTGCCTGCGACGCGCTCGGCACGCTGCGCATCGCCCCCGACCGCATCGTGCTCGTCGGGGACGAGGCGCGGATCTCGAGCATGCTCGACGAGCGCGGGGGGAATCCCGGATTCGACATCCTCCACGCCTCCCAGGTGATCGAGATGGGCGATGCCCCCGCCCAGGCCCTCCGGGCCAAGCCCGACTCGTCGATCGCCGGCTGCGTGAACGCGGTGCGCGAGGAACGGGCCGCGGCCCTGGTCAGCATGGGCAACACCGGCGCGGTCGTCGGGGCCTCGACCCTGCGCCTGCGCACGCTGGAGGGCGTGCGCCGCCCCGGCATCGCGGTCACCCTCGAGCTGACCGGCAACCCGGTCACCCTGCTCGACATGGGCGCGAACACCGCTCCCAAGCCGCAGGACTTCCACCAGTACGCGGCCATGGGGTCGATCTACATGCAGGACTGCCTCGGCGTCCTCAAGCCGCGCGTCGGCCTCCTGAACGTGGGGGAGGAGCCGGGCAAGGGCACGGACATCCTGAAGCAGGCCTACCCCCTGATGGAGAACGGCGCGTTCGACTTCCGGGGCAACGTCGAGGGCAGCGACCTGTTCCGGGGCGTCTGCGACGTCGTGGTCACCGACGGCTTCACGGGCAACGTCGTGCTGAAGCTCCTCGAGCACTTCTCCGGCTTCCTGCTCGGGCTCGTGTGGCAGGAGCTGGCCCAGCACCAGGTCGACTGGGCGAAGGAGGCCCTCGGCAAGGTGCGCCGCAGCATCGACTACGCCACCTACGGGGGCGCGCTGCTCCTGGGCGTTCGGGGAGTGGTGGTGATCGGCCACGGACGGTCGGACGAGACGGCGGTGGCCAACGCGATCGCCCTCGCCTGTCGCGCCGTGGACGCGAAGGTGAACGAGCACATCGAGCAGGGGCTGGGCGCGCGCTCCTGAAGGGATCCCGACCCCCGAGGCCGCCTCCGACACTCGCCAGACCCCCTTTCCCCCGCGACCGAGCGCAAAAACCGCTCGTATCGCTGCCCTTGAGCACGGCACGTTCGTAGGCTTCCCCCGTAGCGTGTGGATCGCTTCTCCTAGGGGAAGGCGATTCCCGCCCGAGCCCTCACCCACCCGACCCGAACGAGATCCACAGCATGGCGACCAGAGTCCGTGTAGGCATTGCCGGCGTCGGATCCTACGTGCCCGAGCGCGTGGTCCCGAATGCGTGGTTCGAGGAGTTCCTCGATACCTCGCACGAGTGGATCGTCCAGCGCACCGGAATCCACGAGAGGCGGTTCGCGGCCGAGGACCAGGCCACCTCCGATCTCTGCATGGAGGCCGCGACGAAGGCCCTGGCCGACGCGGGGATCGCGGGCGAGGACCTCGACCTCATCGTGGTCGGCACGGTCACTCCGGACTACCCCCTGCCCTCGACCGCCTGTCTCCTGCAGGATCGCCTCGGGGCCAAGGACGCCGCGGCCTTCGACTGCAACTCGTCCTGCACGGGCTTCATGACCGCCCTGTCGACCGGCGAGGCGTTCATCGGGTCGGGACGGGCTCGCCGCGTGCTGGTGATCGGGGGCGAGACCCTTTCGCGGATCATGGACCTGGACGACCGTGGCTCCTGCGTCATCTTCGGCGACGGGGCGGGAGCGGTCGTGCTCACCCCCTGGGAGGACTGCCAGCAGGGAGAGATCCTGAAGTCGACGCTGGGCTCGGATGGCGGGGGCTGGGACTTCATCCACATGCCGGCCGGCGGCTCCCGTGCCCCGGCCTCGCACGAGTCCGTGGACGCGCACGACCACAGCATCCGCCTCCGCGGCCGCGACGTGTACCGCTTCGCGGTCACCTACATGAGCAACCTGATCAAGGAGATGCTCGAGGACACGGACCCCGAGGACCTGTCCCTGATCGTCCCGCACCAGGTGAACAAGCGAATCATCGACGCCGCGCTGGAGCGACTCGAGATCCCCGAGGAGAAGGTCCTCATCAACATCCAGCACTACGGGAACACCTCGGCCGCGACCGTTCCCGTCGGCCTGGACGAGGCGCTGCGCGACGGACGAATCGAGAAGGGCAAGCTGGTGGTGCTCGTCGCCTTCGGAGCGGGGCTCAGCTGGGGAGCGAGCCTGATTCGCTGGTAGACCGGAGCCGACCCAGGGAGGATGCGATGACGAACGAAGCGATTCTGTTTCCCGGCCAGGGAGCGCAGTTCAGCGGAATGGGCAAGGACTGGTGCGACGCCCACCCGAGCGCGCGCCGGGTCTTCGAGGAGGCGGACGAGATCCTGGGCTTCTCCCTGTCGGGCGCCTGCTGGGAGGAGGGAGACACCGTCAACCGCACGGACATCGCCCAGCCCGGTATCTTCACCACGAGCGTGGCGATCCTCTCCGTCCTGCGGGAAGGAGGGCTCGACACCTCGGGCGCGCCGATGACCGCGGGTCTCTCGCTGGGGGAGTACACGGCGCTGTGGTGCGCCGGCGCCCTGGAGTTCGCGGACGCCCTGCGCCTGGTCCGCCTGCGCGGCGAGGCGATGCAGGCCGCGAGCGAGGCGACCCCCAGCTCGATGACGAGCCTGATGGGGGCGAACCGCGAGCAGGCCGAGGGGCTCGCCGCCGTCGGAGCGGAGGTCGGCATCTGCAACGTGGCCAACCTGAACGGCCCCGGGCAGGTGGTGCTCTCCGGCGAGATCGCGGCCCTCGACGCCGTCGAGGCCGTGGCCCGCGAGCACGGCGTGAAGCGCGCGGTACGGCTGACGGTGGCCGGCGGCTTCCACTCCGAGTGCATGCGCCCCGCGGCCGATCGGCTCGCCAACGCCCTCACGGAGGTCGAGATCCGCGACCCCCGCTTCCCCGTCGTGAGCAACGTGAGCGCGGCGCCCGTCTCCGGGCCCGAGGAGATCCGCTCCCTGCTCGCCCGGCAGGTGTGCAGCCCCGTGCTCTGGGAAAAGAGCATGCGCTGGGCCCTCGAGCAGGGGATCACCAGCTTCCTGGAGCCCGGCCCGGGCAGCGTCCTGTCCGGCCTCGTCCGGCGGATCGCGAAGACCACCAAGACGGAGGTGGCCGCGCGCTCCTTCGCGGCTCCCGAGGATCTGGAGTGACCTGAAGGCCCCCCCCGGGCCGGCCCGCTTCGGGTCGGTTGAACCCCCCCTCTGCCCCGACTATAGTCGCCCCGCCTGCCCCTGGCAGAACCCGTACACGGACCGGCGCCCCGCGCGTCGGGACCGACGACCGACACCCCATACCGAACCCAGATCCCACCCCCCGAGGAGCACGGGCCTTCCCGCTCCTCGCTCGGGGGCACGAACCTCTGATTTCGAGCAATGAGCGAAGACACGATCGCAGCGCGCGTGACGCGCATCGTCTGCAACCAGATGGGCGCTTCCGCCGAGAAGATCACGATGGAGACCTCCTTCGTGAACGACCTCGGCGCCGACTCCCTGGACACCGTCGAGCTGGTGATGGAGTTCGAGGACGAGTTCGAGATATCCATCCCGGACGAGGACGCCGAGAAGATCCAAACCGTGGGCGCGGCCGTCACCTACATCGAGTCGAAAGTCTAGGGGAGATCGCGCGCCGGAGGCCGTCGTCCGGATCCATCCTCCTCCGGGGGGATGCCGCGTTCGGGCCGAGGGTCTCTCGGAGCGCCGGTCGCGGAGCCCTCGTGGTCCTCGCTGCCTTCTCCCAACCACCCCCCGTCACCTGACACCGCGAGGTATCCGATGCGTCGAGTGGTGATCACCGGCCTGGGCACGGTCAGTCCCCTGGGCCCGGACGTTGCTTCCACCTGGCCCCGCATGCTCGCCGGAGAGAACGGCGTCGAGCCGATCACGGCCTTCGACACCGAGGCGCTCCCCGTGCGCTTCGCGGCCATGGTGAAATGGAATCCCGAGGAGAAGTTCAGCGGGCCCGACTTCCGCAAGCTCGATCCCTTCGTGATGTACACGCTGAAGGCGACCGAGGAGGCCCTGGCGGATGCAGGGCTCGATCCCGCTTCCGAGCCCGAGGAGGTTCGCGAGCGATTCGGCGCCATCATCGGCACGGGAATCGGCGGGATCCAGGGCATCGTGGAGCAGCACCTCGTGCTGCAGGACCGCGGAGCGCGTCGGGTCACGCCCCACTTCATCCCCCGGATCATGGCCAACGCCGTGAGCGGCCAGGTCGCCATCACGCACGGTCTGCTCGGCACCGCGTTCACGACGTCCAGCGCCTGCGCTTCGGCGGGACACGCCATCGGCATGGCCTTGATGTCCATCCGCTCGGGCGAGACGGACCTGGTCGTGACCGGCGGGTCGGAGTCCGCGACGATCCCCCTGTCCATCGCCGGCTTCTCGTCCGCGAAGGCCCTGTCCACGCGCAACGACGCGCCGGAGCACGCCTCGCGTCCCTTCGACGTCGACCGGGACGGCTTCGTCATGGGCGAAGGGTCCGGCATCCTGATCTTCGAGGAGCTCGAGCGGGCGAAGGCGCGCGGCGCGAAGATCTACGCCGAGGTGAAGGGCTACGGCTCGACGGACGACGCCTTCCACATCACCGCGCCCAAGGAGGACGGCGGGGGACCGGCCCGCGCCTTCCTGCTCGCGATGAAGCAGGCCGGGATCGATCCCGACACCGTGGACTACATCAACGCCCACGGCACCAGCACCCAGTACAACGACGTGATCGAGACCCGCGCGATCAAGCGCGCGTTCGGAGATCACGCGAAGGAGCTCTGCGTCTCGTCCACCAAGTCGATGGTCGGGCATCTCCTGGGAGCCTCCTCGGCGATCGAGCTCGTGGCCACCGCCCTGTCCGTGCGGGACGGCGCGGTCCATCCCACCCGCAACCTGACCAACCCGGATCCCGAGTGCGATCTGGACTACGTGCCCGGCGAGGCCCAGGAACGGAAGCTGCGGAACGCCCTGTCGAACTCGCTGGGGTTCGGCGGGCACAACGTCTCCATCTGCATCGGCCAGGTGGACTGAGAGAAGCCGTGCACCAGGACTTCAAGGACCTGCTCCACCAGTACAAGCGCGACGTCTTCCACCTCGCGCGGGGGAAGAAGGACGTGGGCGCGATCACCCAGGAGTGCATGGACATCTGCGGCGAGGTGCTCTCGCAGAAGTACAAGTACCACTTCCACAAGCTGCCGGACGCCAACCGCGCGGAGATCATCAACATGATCACCAACTACACGCGTGAGGCCGTCCTGCCCCCGGTGGTCGAGAAGCTCGTCGAGCGTCAGGTCGTGCTCGAGCACCGCCTGAAGGAGCTCGAGGACCTGCTCGCGAAGACGCTCGAGATGCTCGGTAAGTCCGAGAGCAAGCTCTGACGAGGGTCGCGCCGTGCGCGCTCTCCGGATCGAGCACGGGCGGGTCCTCTTCGATCCTCGCCACCCCGTTCCCCCGCCCGCGGAGCGCGAGGTCGCGGTCCGGGTCCTGACGGCCGGAATCTGCGCGACGGACCTCGCCCTCGCGCGCGGCTACATGGGTTTCCAGGGCGTTCCCGGCCACGAGTTCGTCGGGGTCGCCGAGGACGGGCCCCTGGCGGGGCGGCGCGTGGTGGGGGAGATCAACGCGGGGTGCGGCCGCTGTGCCCTCTGCCGCGAGGGCCTCGCCCGCCACTGCGCGGAGCGGACCGTCCTGGGCATCCTGGGGCGGGGCGGGGCTTTCGCGGAGCGGCTCGTCCTGCCCGCGGAGAACCTCCACGAGGTGCCCGGGGAGCTCTCCACGGACGAGGCCGTCTTCATCGAGCCCCTCGCCGCCGCCTTCGAGATCGCCGAGCAGGTCGAGCTCGCGGCCTTCGACCGCGCCCTGGTCGTCGGCGATGGCCGGCTGGGCCTGCTCGTGGCCTGGGCGCTCGCGCTCCACGGGCTCGAGGTCGATCTCGCCGGCCGCCACCCCGAGCGCTCGGACCTCCTTCCCGACGGCGTGACCCACCGCGGCGATCTCCTCGCCGGGTCGGCGGGCCGGGAGCGCTGGTCGCTCGCGGTCGAGGCGAGCGGGGATCCGCAGGTCCTGCCGCGAGTCCTCGCGCGCGTGCGGCCCCGCGGGACGCTCGTCCTCAAGACGACGACGGAGGCCCCGACCACGCTCGACCTCGCCCCGCTGGTCGTCGACGAGGTGCGCGTGATCGGCTCGCGCTGCGGTCCCTTCGGTCCCGCCCTCCGCGCCCTCGCCGAGGGACGCGTCCGGGTCGCGCCGATGATCGAGGCTCGCTACCCGCTGGAAGATGGCCCGGACGCCTTCGAGCGCGCGGGTCGTCACGGTACCCTGAAGGTCCTCATCGACGTCAACTGACCGGCTCCACCTTTCGCGCCATGGACGACTCCGAGAAGAAGCTACGCGAGGCCTTCGTCGCCGCCGGGCAGGATCACGTCCCGCGGCGACTCGACTCCCTGGACGAGGCGGGACGCCGCCGCCTGCTCGACACGCTCGCGGGGATCGACCTGGAGCAGGTGCGCGAGGTCGGCGCGCTGATCGCGAAGCCGGTGGAGAGCGGGGGGGAGAGCGCCTTCGAGCCCCCCGAGGTCTTTCCCCTCGCCCGCGATCCCGAGCACGAGGAGCGAGCCCGCCGGGCCGTCGAGCGCGGCGAGGAGCTCCTGCGCGAGGGCCGCGTGGGCTTCGTGCTCGTGGCCGGAGGCCAGGCCTCGCGCCTGGGCTACGACGCTCCGAAGGGCGACTTCCCCGTGGGACCCGTCAGCGGGCGGACCCTCTTCGAGGTCCACGCGCACCGCCTGCGCCGGGGCCGGGAGCGGTATGGGGCGCGGATGGCCTGGTACGTGATGACGTCCCCCGCGAATGATGCGGACACGAAGCGGATCTTCGAGGAGAACGACTACTACGGGCTCGACCGCGAGGACGTGTTCTTCTTCTCCCAGGACATGCTGCCCGCGCTCGACGAGGCGGGGCGGATCCTGTTCGCGGGCCCCGATCGCCCGTTCCTCGCGCCGAACGGCCACGGGGGCGTGCTCCTGGGGCTGCGCAGCTCCGGGGCACTCGACGACATGCGCGCGCGGGGCATCGAGGAGCTCTCCTACTTCCAGGTGGACAACCCCCTGGTGCGGCCGGTCGATCCCCTGTTCATCGGCCTGCACCGCATCGCCGAGGCGGGGATGTCGTGCAAGGTCGTCGTCAAGCGGGGCCCCGGCGAGAAGGTCGGCGTGATCGGGCGCATGGACGGGCGGCTGGGCTGCATCGAGTACTCCGACCTGCCCGAGGACCTGCGCGAGGCCCGCGAGCCGGGCGGCGCGCTGCGGTTCGGCGCGGGCAACATCGCGGTGCACGTCCTCGGCGTGGAGTTCGTGCATTCGGTGACCGGCGGCGAACTGCGCCTGCCCTGGCACGTGGCGCGCAAGAACATGAAGGTGGTCGACGAGGCGGGACGGCCCGCCGAGGCGATGGGGTACAAGTTCGAGACGTTCGTCTTCGACGCCCTCGCCCGTTCCGAGCGCAGCGTGATCCTGGAGGTCGATCGCGCCTGCGAGTTCAGCCCGGTGAAGAACGCGGAGGGAGAGGACTCGCCCGCCACCGTGCGTCGCGACCTTTGCGCGATGTTCGGCGAGTGGGTGACGGCCGCGGGCCTGGAGCTGCCGCCGCCGGGCGCCGACGGGATCCGCCCCGTCGAGGTGGATCCTCTCCTGGCCGAGTCGAAGCAGGAATTCCTGACGAGCGAAGGGAGGAAACCCCGTGTCTGCGAAGACGGTCACCTCTACGAGTGAGCGCGCCGGCGGCGCGATGCACGAGCTCACCGGGCTCGAGAACGCCACCGTCGCCGTCTTGGCGGGCGGCCGCTCCACGGAGCGCGAGGTCTCGCTCTCCTCGAGCGCCGAGATCCTGGAGGCGCTCGGGACGCCGGACGGTCCCGCGGACCGACGCGGACCGGCTCGCGTCCTCGGGGTCGAGCTGCTCGAGGACGGCCGCTGGATGGTCGAGGGCCGGGCCCTGGCGCCCCCCGCGGCGGTGGACGTCCTGGCCGACGTCGACGTGTTCTTCTCCGGCCTGCACGGCGGCGAGGGCGAGGGCGGCGTCATCCAGGGGCTGCTCGGCGCCGCCGACCTCGCCTTCACCGGCTCGGACGTGCGCGGCTCGGCGGTATGCCTCGACAAGGTCTTCTCCCGCGAGCTCGCCCGCGCCCACGGCATCCGCGTCGCGCAGGGCCGGGCGATCGACCGGAGCGACTGGCGGGACGACCCGGACCGGGAGCTCGACGTCCTGGGCTCCTGGGAGGTCCCCGGCTGGATCGTGAAGCCCCGCTGCGGCGGCTCGTCGGTGGGGATCACGGTGACGCGCTCCCCGGACGAGCTCGCGGGCGCCCTGGAGACCGCGTTCGAGTACGAGAGCGAGGCGCTCGTCGAGGCGCTGGTCGAGGGCGTGGAACTCACCGGGGGCGTCGTCGAGGATCTGGACGGCCGGCTGCTCCCCCTGACCCCGATCGAGATCCGCCCCCACGAGGGCCGGTTCTTCGATTACGAGGAGAAGTACTCCGAGAGCGGCGCCCTCGAGCTGTGCCCACCCGAGTACGCCTCCTCCGCGGTGTGCGCGCGTGTGCGCCGGCTCGCCCTGGAGGCCCACACCCTGCTTCGTTGCCGGGGGTACTCGCGCACGGACTTCATGCTCCCCGCGGGCGGCGCCGAGCCGATCTTCCTGGAGACGAACACGCTGCCGGGGATGACTCCGCGCTCGCTCGTGCCCCTGGCCGCGCGGACGGACGGCATCGACTACCGGACGCTCTGCCTGTGGATCGCGGCCGAGGCTCTGCGGCGCGCGAAGCGGCGGAAACCATGAGCGAGCGCGTGCATCGCGTCGCGGTGATCGGCGCGCGGGGACGCATGGGGCGTTTCAGCGCGGAGCTCCTGCGCGGGCAGCCGGACTTCGACCTCGTCGCGGAGCTGGACGTCGGGGACGAGCTGTCCACGGTCCCCTGCGACGCGGGAGCCGAGCTCGCCCTGGACTTCACGGTGGCGGGCCGCGGCTTCGAGCACGGCATGGCCCTGCTCGAGGCCGGCGTGCGTCCGGTGATCGGGACGAGCGGCGTGAGCCTCGAGCAGAACGAGTCGCTCGACCGCGCGGCTCGCGAGCGCGGGCTGGGGGGCCTGGTCGTGCCGAACTTCAGCACGGGGATCTGGCTCCTGCAGCGCGCGTGTCTGCTTGCGGCCGAGCACTTTCCCGGCTGCGAGATCCTCGAGCTGCACCACCCGCGCAAGGCGGACGCGCCCTCGGGCACGTCGCTCGACACCGCGGAGCGGATCGCGGCCGCGCGCGGCGAGGATCCGTCCTCGATCCCGATCCACTCGGTGCGCCTGCCCGGCATGTACTCGCACCAGGAGGTGCTGTTCGGCGCCCCCGGGGAGACCTTGTCCCTGCGTCACGACATGTCGAGCCCCGAGGCCTTCGGCCCCGGCATCCTCGCCGCCCTGCGCCACGCCGCGGTCGCGGAGGGGGTGGGTCGCGGCCTGGGCCTCGCCCTGGAGTCCCGCGGTCTCGTTCCCGCCGAGGGAGAGGCGTAGCACGCTTCGCGCAACTCTCGCCTGCGTCCTCTTGCCCGCGGGCGCGCGCCATAGGATCCTGAGGGACGGGCCAGAGTGGCGGAATTGGTAGACGCGATGGATTCAAAATCCATTACCCGCAAGGGTGTAGGGGTTCGAGTCCCCTCTCTGGTACCACCCCCCGCTCGCCACGAAGGGGAGTAGACTCGCAAGAACTCCCGGGATTCACGCGACGCGGACCGCCGTGAGCGCGTTGCCCTCCCGGATGGAGATGGAACGCGAACCTCCCTCGGCCGAGTCCCTGCTCGTCCACGCCGGCTGGGTCCAGCGCCTGGCCCGCGCCCTCGCCGCGGACCACCACCGCGCGGAGGACGCCGTGCAGGACCCATGGGTCGCGGCCCTCGAGGGGCGCCTGCGCCACGGCCGTGCGCCGCGCAGATGGCTGGCCCGGGTGCTCGCGAACGCCCTGCGCACGGACCACCGTCGCGAGCGGAGCCGCCGCGAACGCGAGCGCGACGCCGTGCGCGAGGAGCCCGCGTCATCGGACGAGGATCCCGCGCGGACCGTCGCGCGCGCCGAGATGCACCAGCGGGTCGTGGGGGCGGTTCTGGAGCTCGACGAGCCGTACCGCTCGACCCTGCTCCTGCGCTACCTCGACGAGCTGACGCCCGAGGAGATCGCGACGCGCCAGGGCGTCCCCGGCTCCACCGTGCGCAACCGGATCCGGCGCGGGCTCGAACGCCTGCGTGCGCATTTCGACGCAAAGCACGGCGGGGACCGTTCCACCTGGCTCGCGGTCCTCGGTTGGACCGCGCCTCTCCACCGAACCGTTCCGCTTGCTCCCTGGGGGCTCTTGGCCATGACGAAGACGTTGAAGATCGCGGCAGCCCTCGTGGTTGCCGCCGGGCTTGCGGGTTGGGTGTGGTACGCGACGCAGGAGGGGAGCACGCCCATGGAGCGCAGGGATGGTGCGACGGAAGAACTGCTCGCCCTCGCTCCACCGTCCACGGACTCGACCGAGACGGCTCCACCTGCCCTTCACGAGGTCGGGACGACACCCCGGAACCGCGGGGCGCTGGAAACCGGTTCTGCGCCGCGGATCCTCGAAGGACGCGTGCTTCGGCTGGGGGATGGGGTGCCCGTGCCGGACGTCGACATCCGGCGGCGTGGGGCGGGAGATGAGCGCGAGGGCGGACGAACGGACGAAGAGGGCCGCTTCCGTCTCGATCCCGCTCCAGCCCTCGACGAAACCCTCGTCTTCGAGCACCCCGACTATCTGCGGCGGACGAT
>CAYRXS010000167.1:0-14442 GCA_964428225.1 uncultured Planctomycetaceae bacterium | reverse complement strand
CACTCCTACTGCTCGTCGATCTGCTGCCTCACCTCGCTCAAGCAGGCCCTGTACCTGCGCGAGAGCGACGACGACGCGAAGGCCTACATCTTCTACGAGTTCATGCGGACTCCGGGGCAGTACGAGGACTTCTACCGTCGGGTCCAGGAGGACCCGGGCGTCTTCCTCACGCGAGGCGAGGTGACCGACGTCAAGGCCGATGCCGACGGAGGGTGTCTGCTCACCGCGCGCAACACGATGCCCGACGAGGAGATGGAGGTGAAGGTGGACCTGGTGGTCCTCGCGGCGGGAATGAAGCCGAACTCCGCCGACGGCGAGATGATCCGGGCCCTGGAGGACGCGAAGGCCGTGGCCAAGGACGGGGATTCCGAACAGCTACGAAAGGACGCGGCCGAGAAGGTGGAGTCGCTCGCGGCCCACGACGGGACCGAGATCCTCAACCTCGCGTATCGTCAGGGGCCGGACCTGCCGGCGCTCGAGTACGGCTTCCCGGACTCGCACTTCATCTGCTTCCCCTACGAGAGCCGCCGCACCGGCATCTACCCCGCGGGATGCGTCCGACAGCCGATGGACGGCCTCGGCAGCCGGGAGGACGCCACCGGCGCGGCGTTGAAGGCGATCCAGTGCGTCGAGATGACCAGTCGGGGAGAGGCCGTTCACCCGCGCGCGGGCGACACGTCCTACCCCGACTTCTTCATGTCCCGGTGCACGCAGTGCAAGCGTTGCACGGAGGAGTGCCCCTTCGGGACGCTCAACGAAGACGAGAAAGGCAATCCCCTGCTGTCGGCGACCCGCTGTCGCCGGTGCGGGGTCTGCATGGGCGCCTGCCCCGAGCGGATCGTGTCCTTCAACGATTACTCGGTGGACATGGTGGCATCCATGATCAAGGCCATCGAAGTACCGGACGAGGACGAGGAGAAGCCGCGGATCCTCGCGCTCTTGTGCGAGAACGACGCCTTCCCGGCCCTCGACCTCGTGGGGCAGCACCGCCTGCGGGTGAACCCCTTCGTCCGAGTCATCCCCGTCCGCTGCCTGGGCTCGGTCAACTCCGTGTGGGTCACCGAGGCGATCTCGGCCGGCTATGACGGAATCATCATGATCGGCTGCAAGTACGGGGACGACTACCAATGCCACTTCATCAAGGGAAGTGAGCTGTCCTCCACCCGGGGTGCGAACACCAAGGAAACCCTGGAGAAGATGTCGATGGAGACCGAGCGGCTGGAACTCCACCAGCTGCAGATCTCCGAGTACGAGCAGCTCCCGAAGATCTTCGAGGACTTCGGCGAGGTGATCGAAGAGTACGGAATGAACCCGTTCAAGGGAATGTGACGGCCGGCTGAGTCTTTCCCACGGCCTGCCGTCCGACGCCTCTCTCCGAGGCTGATGACGGGCAGGCGGAGAGAGCCGCGGCCGCCTCTTCCCGAGACAATCCGAAGTCGAAGGCGCAGGCGACCATGCAGGCACCTCCCGTCGTTGCCGAGAAGCGAACGCCGGCTCGCGTCGAGCCGGATCTGGATTTCATCCGGGCGCTCGGAGCCCAGGCCGGGGCTTCCTACAAGAAGTGCATGCAGTGCGGGACGTGCTCGGGCACGTGCGAGCTGTCACCGGATGCATCCCCCTTCCCCCGCAAGGAGATGGCGTGGGCCGCCTGGGGACTGAAGGACCGGCTCCTGGGGGATCCCGACGTCTGGTTGTGCCACCAGTGCAACGATTGCTCGACGAACTGCCCCCGCGGCAGCCGGCCGGGCGACGTGATGGCCGCGATTCGACAGGAGGCCGTGATCCGCTACGCCGCCCCGTCGTTCCTCGCGCGGTGGGTGAGCCAGCCGAAGTACATCCCCCTCCTGCTCGCGATCCCCGCGGTGCTGCTCGCGATCGCGATCCGGATCCGGCTGCCGATCGAGGAGGCCATGGGGATCACGCGGAACACCGGCGACCGGATCGTCTTCTCCTACACGAGCCGGTTGCCGCACACGCTGATCAACACGTTCTTCGGCCTGTTCGTGCTCCTGGCGCTGATCGGGGCCGTCGCGGGGCTCCTGCGCTTCTGGCGGGCGCTGAAGGCCGCCGACACGCGGGGCGGGGCGGCGAAACCGGTCAAGGGCGTGGGCGCGAGCGTCTTCGCGGTGCTGAAGAGCGTCCTCTCGCACCGCCACTTCACCTCGTGCACGGCCTCGGGGTCGCGGTTCTTCTCCCACCTGCTGCTCTTCTTCGGCTTCCTGGGCCTGGGGCTCGTGGCCATCTGGGTGGTGTTCGCCCGGATCAACCCCCTCGTTCCCGACGGCTTCGTCTATCCCTTCGACTTCTGGAGCCCGTGGAAGATGCTCGCCAACGCGGGCGGCGCGGCGGTCATCATCGGCTGCCTGTGGATGGGCATCGCCCGGTTCCGGGATCCCGATCGCGTCAGCGTGGGCAGCTACGCCGACTGGTCCCTGCTCGTCACGATCGTCCTCGTGACCGGCAGCGGGCTGGCCACCTACGCGGTGCACTACATCCGCCTCGAGCCGCACCGCCACGCCGTCTACTTCATCCACCTGATCCTCGTCTTCGCCCTCCTCGTCTACCTGCCGTATTCCAAGCTCGCGCACCTGATCTATCGCACGGCGGCGATGGTCTACGCCGAGCACACCGGCCGGGAGTGGGGAGCGTCGCCGTCCGCGGTCGCGGCGAAGCCCGAGGTCCCGAGCGAACCACCTCCCCCACCGGACGCCCCCGAGGAAACCCCCGCGGCGGAGCCCGAAGCGGAGGAGAAGAGCGAGGAGGAGCAAGATGAGTCGCAATGAGAACCCGGTCGACGACGCGAAGCGCCTCGCGCCGGTGGTGGCGGGAGGGATCGTGCTCCTGCCGATCCTGATCAGCCTCGTCACTTTCCTCGCCGCCCAGGTCGGCGACGCGGAGCCGTTCCTCGACATGCCCGTCGGGGAAGAGGAACTGTGCGTCTTCGGTCACGACACCGAGTACATGCGCTTCCACCACATGAACGTCCTCAAGGAGCTCCGGGACTGGGGCGTGCGGGACGGCCGGGAGCGCACCGCGACCTTCCTCGCGTGCAGGGATTGCCACACGAGCCGAGTGGAGTTCTGCGACCGCTGTCACATCGAGGTGAACCTCTACCCCGACTGCTTCGAGTGCCACTACTACCCCTGATCCTCGCCCGCCCCTCCCCGGACAAGTGAAGCGAATCATCGAGCAACGAGGACCACGATGAACCGACGGGACTTCCTGAACGTAGCCGGTAGCACGATCCTGGCGGGAGGCGCCAGCGCCTACGGGGTGAAGCTGCTCACCGACCCCAAGGCCTCCTCGGACGTTCCTCCGCGAGCGTCGACCACGGCGCGCTGGGGCATGGTGATCGACCTCAACAAGTGCCTGCCCGAGTGCACCGCCTGCATGGACGCGTGTCGGAAGGAGAACAACGTCGCCTTCCACGGCGACGACCGGTGGGACATCCACTGGATCCGCAAGGTGCGGATCCGGCACAAGCACGCAGAGAGCACGGAGGAGAAGACGGTGCTCCTGATGTGCAACCACTGCGACAACCCGCCGTGCGCCCAGGTCTGCCCCGTCCAGGCGACTTTCAAGCGTCACGACGGGATCGTGATCGTGGACCAGCACCGGTGCATCGGGTGCCGGTACTGCGTGATGTCGTGCTTCTACAACGCGCGGTACTTCAACTTCCACTCGCACGAACTGGACTGGGACGACGAGGGGGACGGGCCGAACAGGCCCCCTCTCAACAAGGAGTATCCCAAGCGCAATCACGGCATCGCCGAGTCCTGCAACTTCTGCGCGCACCTCCTCGACCGGGGGGAGAAGCCCAAGTGCGTCACGACCTGCGAGGGTATCGCGAACGCCCTGACCCACGGGGACCTGGACGACCCGACCAGCGAGGTCAGTCGGCTGATCGCCGAGCACGCGCCGAAGCGGATCCGCGAGGACCTGCACACGGAACCGAAGGTCTACTACATCGGCCTCTAGCCCGAGACAAGACTGATGGAGATCAAGTTCAAGACCATCGAAGGCAAGTCACCGCTGTACTGGCAGTCCGTGGCAATCCTTGCGTTCTTCCTGCTGCTCGGGCTGGTCAGTACGTTCGTGCTGATCGAGACGGGCCTCTACAGAACCGGCATGACGAACCGGATCCCCTGGGGCGTCCAGATCACGATGGCCGTGTACTACATCGGCCTGTCCGCGGGCTCCCTGGTCGTGTCGGGCCTGTACGGCGTCTTCGGGAGGATGGAGTACAAGCCCTTCGCGCGGATGGCCGCCTACATGGCGATGACCTTCCTGATCGCGGGCCTGCTCTCGATCCTGACCGACCAGGGGAGGATGGACCGCGTCTTCGTCGAGCCCTTCACGCACTTCAACCTGCGCTCGATGTTCTCGATCAACCCGGGGCTGTACATCGGGCACATCCTCCTGTGCGTCGTGTACCTCTTCGCTCTGTTCCGGGAGATGCCGATCCTGACCAAGGTCTCGGCGGTCACGGTGGTCTTGTGGGCCATCTTCGTCCACACGGGCACGGGGATGATCCTCGGCTTCATCCCGCGGGAGCTGCACCAGTCGCCGCTGATGCCCCCCAGCTTCGTGGTCGCCGCCCTCGCCTCGGGCACGGGCCTGATCATCATCGTGCTCGTCGCCCTGTCACGCCTCGCCAAGCGGCCGGTGGACGACGCCCTCATCTTCTGGCTCGGCCGGCTCCTCGCGTTCTCACTCCCGATCGTCCTCTACTTCATGTTCGTGGAGAACATGTACCGCGTCTACCTCGTGGAGTCTCGCGAGGCGGCGATGTTCTACCTGTTCGGGGGCTGGCACAGCCTGCTCTTCTGGGGCGGGCTGATTCTCGTCGGCCTCATCATCCCGACCATCATCCTCTTCACGAAGAAGGGATCGAAGACGATCTCCTGGGTGGTGTTCTCGGGCGCGCTGGTGGTGTTCGGCATCCTCTGCGAGCGCTACGTCATCGTGATCCCGGGGCAGACGAACCCCCCGAACCTCTTCCCGGGCATGGAGATCACGGAGTCCCCGCTCCAGGAGGGCTTCGTCACCTACACGATCAGCGTCTGGGAGACGATGCAGGCCCTGGGCGTGTTCGGCTTCATCGGCCTGATGCTCCTCCTCGGCCTGAAGTTCCTCGCCCTCGCACCGACCGAGGCGCGGGTGCTCAAGTAGCGTTGGGCCGACTTCGCGGCTCAACGCACCGCCGCTGCAACGGACGGACTGCGTCCGCCGCTGAGCGGCGGCTCTCCTCCTCGGGCAGCTTCCGGTACCAGGTGACGTAGAGCGCGGCGACCGCGAGCACGAAGACCGTTCCGCAGATCGCGGCGCGCGCGTACCAGTGGCCGACGAGGTACATCGGCCCGAGGTAGAGACCGGTCAGGGCGAGGATGCCGAGGATCGTGTTGAGCGCGGCTCGCGCGGGGGATTCCGTCCCCCACGCCCGGCGTGCGGGTGGCAGCGGATGGCTCGCCCGGACCGGCCCCCAGAAGCCGAAGGGGCGAACCGTCTGGTGAAACTCGTGAAGGACCGCCGCGTCGGTGGGGGCGGTGACGAGCGAGACCACCACGCTCGCCAGGAGCGACCCGAGGCAGATCAGGGGGAAGGTCTGGTAGTCGGGCATGCCCTCCACGACGAGGGCGACGAGCGCGAGCGCCATCCCTCCGATCACTCCCGCCGCGTACCCCCACCCGTTCATCCGCCACCAGTGCCAGCGCAGCACGTTGGGGACGATCACCCCCGCGGTGAGGGCCATCATCAACCAGTTCCAGATCTCCGCGATGGACCGGGCCTGAGCGCCGATGAGGACCCCGCCGACGACGATCCCCACTGTCGCGAACCAGCTCGCGCGGATCAGGTGCTTCTCGTCGGCGTGCGGCCGGAAGAGGGGCTGCCAGATGTCGCGCACCACGAAGGCGGCGCCGCTGTTCACGCTGGAGCTGAACGTCGACATGAACGCGGCGAGCAGCCCCGCGATCACCACGCCCCGCACGCCCGCGGGCAGGAACTCCTGCAGCACGTAGGGCATGACCTTCTCGGGATCGGACGTGTCCGTGAAGCCGGTCAGGGCGAGCAACGCGATCCCCATGACCATCCCCCACCGCACGACGAGGAAGAAGGGCCAGGCGGCGGCGATCTTCGCGGCATCGCGCACGCTCGACGCGGCGAGGTAGCGCTGGAAGTCGTAGAGCTGCCCCGGCCCCCCGGCGTTCATCAGCGTGCCCTTGAGCACCCACGCGATCACCAGGAAGCCGAACATCTGGTAGTGGGCGTGGTCTCCCCCCGCGAGGTGGTCGAGGCGCCAGGAGGGAGTGAGCTTCTCGAAGCCCGCGGGGACGTGCTCGGCGATCGCCTCCGCGCTCAGCTTCGCCCAGGCGAGCACGGCGATGAGGATCGCGGCGCAGGTCAGGATCACCGTCTGGATCACGTCGGTCACGACCACGCTGTAGAGCCCCCCCACGACGACGTAGAGGGTGGTGATCGAGAAGACCACCGTCGCGAGGATTCCCGCCTGGTGGGCCACGACCCACTCCTCGCCGAAGGGCAGGTGCGCGGCGAGGGGCTCGAGGGGGATGTAGACCGCGGCGAACTTCCCGATCCCCTGGAAGGCGTAGCCCACCACCGCGGTGGTGAGGAAGATCGCCATGAGCGCCGCCGCGTACCGCGCCGTCCGCCCGTCCGGCCCGTCGCCGAACCGCGTCTTCATCCACTCCGCCGCGGTCATGACCTTCGAGCGCCGCACCCAGCGCGCGGTGTAAGCCAGGGCGAAGGCGGGCAGGACCACCCCCCACATCCAGTGGTGCCACCACGACTGCATCCCCAGCACGATCAGGACGGAGACCATCCACATCGTCCCCGTGATGTCGAAGTTCGACACCGCCCCCGACATGGAGAGCGCCGCCCAGTGCAGCTTCTTCCCCCCCAGGAAGTACGCCTCCAGGTTCTTCGACGCCCGCCGCCGGTACCAGAAACCCGCTCCGAGGACGAGGACGAAGTACCCGACGATCGCGAGGACGTCCAGCCCGCTCATTCGGCCCGCTCCAGGCGGAGGGTGACGATGCCGTTGAAGGGCAGGTCGATCGCGCCCTCCACGACCTCGCCGGCTTCCTCATCCGGACTGCTGCGATAGATGGTCCAGAGCGGCTCAGCGTCCGACCAGAGCCTCAGATGCATCGGGCGGCCATGGCGGGAGGCTCCGAAGAACCGCATCATCGTCGCCTTGCCATCGCGACTGGGCTTCATCGAGATCATCAGCGGACGCGTGCCGAGGATGATAGGCGAATAGAACCTTCGCGGACGTGATCGATCGGGGTCGACGGGAACGACGACCAGGGGTTGGCATACCTCGAGGCCGTGCTGGATCGGGACGTGGGGATCGTAGCCGCCGGGGTACTCCCGCCGGCTCCGGGAGCTGCCCCAGATGAAGAAGAGGGAATAGCGGATCGTGATCGGTCCTTCCTGATCGGCCTTGTAGTTCGTCTCCCAGTAGTTGTTCATCACGTAGGAGAGGATCCGCGGCGAGGCCTGAATCTCGGTCAGCCAGCTCTCTGGGTGATTGTGAGGCCGTTCCTCGTCGGTTCGAATGTCCCCGATCTGAACGAGGGGAGCATCGGGCGACACCAAGGTGACGCGATGGCCATCACCGAAAACGCTGATCCACCTCTGCATGGCGAAGTAGTTCTTCCCGGCTCCCTCGAGCTGATCGAGCTCGGGGCGGATCGCGCCCCAAGGCTGATCGATGAGGACATCGGCTTCGGGCACGTCGAAGTCGAACTCGAAGAAGACCCCTTCCTTCTCGCGGACCGCCTTCTTCCGGATTGAGTTGGTGATCCGCACTCCCACGAGACTATCGATGACGCGGATCTCGCTCATGAGCTCGTGAGTACCAGGAGCATCCGACTCGATCCGCATCGTGGCCACGAGCGGGCCGCGATCGACCGGCGTGATTCGCACGGAGGACACTCCCTCCCGGGCTTTAGGATCTCTTCCGCGGACGTAGACGTAGCGATTGAGCCCGTGCTCGCCGGCGAGATCAAGAGCCGGCCGCTCGTTCTCCGGACCGCGATCCAGGATCTCGAGCTTGCCGATCGCCCCGGTGGCCGGATCGATCTCGATCCGATACCAGTCCGTGCCCAGGGCCGTTTCTTCGGCATAGGCGGTCCCGACGAACTCGGATTCCCCCGGATGTATCGTGAAACGCACGCACTCCAGCGCGCTGATCCAGCCGGTCAGGAAGACGAGCTCACCACTCGCCAACCGCTGCGACGGCACGGGATCGCCGGTCTTCCCATGTCGGACGACGTCGCCCGGGGTCTGCCAGTCGGCGGACAACACGGCGAATCCCTCTCGGAGATCACGCGTGGTGTTGATCACATCGACCGCTCGCACGATCTCCTCGTCGCTCCGACGCCCGGCGGTCGCCTCGGCGAGCAGCGCGTTCGCCTGGGCTTCCGCGTCGAGCGCGAAGCGCTGCTTGCGAGAGGCCTGGGCGCGGGCGAACTCGCTGTCGGGCTCGGAGATCGCGTTGTAGGCGCCCCAGGTGTGCTCGTCGTAGAGCACGGCGTTGCGCCAGGCGGCGTCGAAGCGCTCGGCGGGGTACGGGGCGGGGTTCAGGAGGGCCCACAGGGTCTGGGCCTGGAGCAGGGTCTCCACGGCGCGGCGGTTCGCGGCGGTGTCCGCGGCGGTCGAGGCGGCGCCGTCCTCCCAGTAGGGGGTGAGGTCGCCACTGTGCTCGGGGATCTCGTCGCCGTAGCGCTCCTCGAAGGCGTGGAACATCTGGCTCGTGGTCGCGATCACGAAGCGCGGGCTCATGTGCTTCGAGTTCCACTGCCGGACGCTCTCCGCGAGGTGCGGGTCGGGCGGGCCGTTGTCCTGGCCGATGTTGTAGCGGAGCTGGACGTAGTCGTAGGGGTACTCCTCCGCCTCGAGCTCGCCGAGGAAGGCGAAGATGCGCCGCTCGGTCAGCTTGTTCTCGAGCGCGTTGTCGGGATGACGCCAGCCATGGAACCAGGCGTAGCCGTCCTTGCCCGCCTGCCAGTACAGGATCCGGCTCTCGCCGTCGGGGCCGATCCACCAGAACGGCTTGTCGTCCCACACGTTGATCCAGCCCGTGCGGTGGAAGGGATTCGGGCCGGTTGAGAGGTAGCGGATTCCGCAGTGCGCGAGCACGGACACCGTGCCCCAGGTGATCCCGGGCACGTCGCTGATCATCGCGGAGTCGATCACGAGGTCGTGCTCCGCGCGCAGGCGCACCGCGTAGTCGACGAGCGCGAAGAGCTCCTCGCCGGAGTAGAGACCCGTGAGTGCGTTCCCGTAGAACGCGTCGAGCCCGATCCGCCCCGCGCGCACCGCGGCGAAGAAGCGCGCGCGGTCCTCGTCGCTCGCCTTCGCGAGCCAGCTCTCCACCGCCCACAGGCCCTCGGGCAGCCACCTGAACTGTGCCTCGGGGGGGTAGTCCGACGACTCGTCGACCAGATCGAGGGCGAGGTCGAGGTGCCGCATCTGCAGCTCGAGCACGTCCTCCTGGGTGTGCGTGAAGCCGATGTCGAGGTGCGTGTGGTGCATCAGGAAGATCGTCCAGTGGCGCACGGGGCGCTGGAGGATCGTCCCGCTCGCCAGGACCGTCTCGCCCGAGCGCAGCTCGATCGCGACCTCCGCCGCCTCCTCCACCGCGGGCACCATCCCGTGCACGGTCCTCCGCCCCGGAGCGAGGGGGCCCCCCCCGAGCGCTTCCCTCCGATCCAGAGTTCCGCTTCGCCCGCTTCCCCGACGTGCAGCACCTCCAGCGTCACCGGCTGGAGGCGCGCGCCGGGGAGGTTGGCGAGGGCGGGCGCGGCGGCCGCCCCGACCAGGAAGGTCCGGGGGGCGGGCGTCGCGAGCTTCGTCCCCGCGGGCGCCGCGAAGGTCACCGCGTCGTAGAGCATCCAGCTCCCCGCGCGGTTCTCGATCTCGATCACGTTCTCGCCGGAGCGCAGGACCGCGGGCGGCACCTCGACGGTCCAGGCGTCGCGCCGGCCCTTCTCTGGCTCGCCGAACACCGACGCGTCCCCCGCGCCGGCGGGCATCTGCCTCTCCCCCACCGGCACGCCGTTCACTCGCACCCCGACCCGCGGCGGGGTGATGCCGTGCGTGTCCACGAGCTCGATCCGGAGCTCGCACGCGGTCGCGGGCACCTCGCCCTCGAACGCGAAGACCACGGTGAACGCATGCGCGCCCCCGCCCGCCCACGCGTCGTGCGGCCCGGGGTGCACGTAGGGCCAGTCGCGCGCCGGATCGGAGCGCCCCACCACGAAGAGCGCGTCCCCCTCCCAGCGGTCGTACCCGTCCGGCGCGAGGGCGAGCTCGCGCGTGTCGCGATCGACCGTGCCGATGCTCCACAGCGTCTCGACGTCCCGGGGCTCGACCTCCTGAGCGAGAGCCGGACCGGTGAGGAGCAACGGAATCCACGCGAACCACCGCAACGAAGAGCTCATGAAGACACCTCCGGGGCGTACGGTACCATTCGCCACGGTGGTGCACATGCCTCTGCTCGACGTCCGCGATCTCTCCGTCCGCTTCGACACGCACCAGGGGACGGTGCGGGCCGTGGATCGCGTCTCGTTCCACCTCGAGGAGGGCGAGATCCTCGGCCTCGTCGGCGAGTCGGGCTCCGGCAAGTCGGTCACCGGCCTCGCGGTGATGGGGCTCGTGCCGGATCCCCCGGGAGTCGTGGAGAGCGGGGAGATCCTCTGGCGCGACCGGGACCTGCGCACCCTCCCCGCCCGGGACCTGCGCGCGCTGCGGGGCCGCGACATCGCCACCGTCTTCCAGGATCCGATGACGTCCCTGAACCCGCTGCTCACCGTGGGGCGCCAGCTCACCGAGGTCCTCGAGGTCCACGAGGGGATCTCCCCGCGCGAGGCCCGGATGCGGGCCGCGGCGGGGCTGGGAGAGGTCGGCATCCCCGACCCCGAGGCGCGGCTCGCCGCCTACCCCCACGAGCTCTCGGGGGGCATGCGACAGCGCGTGATGATCGCGATGGCGCTCCTGTGCCGGCCCGCGCTGCTCATCGCCGACGAGCCGACGACCGCGCTCGACGTCACGATCCAGGCCCAGATCCTCGAGCTCCTGCGCGACCTGCGGATCCGCCACTACATGGCGATCCTCCTGATCACCCACGACCTCGGCGTGATCGCGGGCACCGCGGATCGCGTGCACGTCATGTACGCGGGGCGCGTGGTGGAGACGGGGAAGACGAAGAGCATCTTCGAGCGGCCGATGCACCCCTACACGCGGGGCCTGCTCGAGAGCGTCCCCACCCTCGACGGCGATCCCGACGCCGCGCTGCCCTCGATCCCGGGCACCGCCCCCCGGCCGGAGGATCCGCCCCCCGGCTGCGCCTTCGCCGAGCGCTGCCCCGACGAGGCCTCGGGCTGCCGGTCGATCGCGCCCGAGCTGGAGCGGCTGCCCGGCGAGGACGAGGATCGTCGCACCGCCTGTCCGGTGGCTCCGAACCTCGAGGAGGAGGCGGTTCGATGAGCGCGCCCCTGCTCGAGGTCACCGACCTGCGCAAGTACTTCCGCGCCGCGAAGGGACGTCCGGTGCGCGCGGTCGACGGCGTGTCCTTCGCGATCGAGCGCGGGGAAAGCCTGGGGCTCGTCGGCGAGTCCGGCTGCGGCAAGTCCACTACCGCCCGCACGGTGATCGGCCTGCACCACGCCACATCGGGGAGCGTGCGCTTCGACGGCACCGAGCTGACCACGCTCTCCCGACGCGATCGGCGCCCCTTCCGCCGGCGCATGCAGATGATCTTCCAGGATCCCTACGCCTCGCTCGACCCGCGCCAGACGGTGGGCTCGATCGTCGAGGAGCCGATGAGGATCCACCGGCTGCTGCCCCGGCGCGAGCGACACCTGCGGGCGCTGGCCCTGCTCGACGCGGTGGGGCTCGATCCGCGCCACGTGCGGCGATACCCCCACGAGTTCTCCGGCGGCCAGCGCCAGCGCATCGGCATCGCCCGGGCCCTCGCTCTCGAGCCCGAGCTCATCCTGTGCGACGAGCCGGTCAGCGCCCTCGACGTCTCGATCCAAGCCCAGATCGTGAACCTCCTGCGCGAGCTGCAGGAGCGCTTCGGGCTCGCCTACCTCTTCATCGCCCACGATCTCGCGGTGGTGCGCCACCTGTGCGCGCGGGTCGCGGTCATGTACCTCGGCCGCATCGTCGAGACCGCCCCGCGCGACGAGCTCTACGCCGATCCCCGCCACCCCTACACGCGGGCCCTGCTCTCCGCGGTGCCGGAGCCCGATCCCGCGGTCGAGGCCGATCGCGAGCGGATCGTCCTCGAGGGCGACCCGGCGAGCCCCGACGACCCTCCCCCCGGCTGCGCGTTCCACCCCCGCTGCGCGAGCCGAAGCGAGGTGGCGGACGACCTCTGCCGGCGCGAGCGACCGCGGCTCGACGGCGAGGACGTCGCCCCGCGCCGGGTCGCGTGTCACCTGGTCAGCAGGGCGAACGTCGCTCCGAGCAGGAGCCAGGTCCGGCCGAGCGGCTCATCGTAGAGAGCCTCGAGCTCCACCAGTCGCGAGAGATCCCCATCCTTCACCAGGTCCGCGGCGAGGTTGTGCAACACCAGTGCGCGGGCGTGGGGTTGCATGATCCCCTCCGACGTGTGGACCGCCTCGGGGAGGTCGCCGTGCCGGGCCTGGATCTCGGCGATCATCGCGAGCACGCCGTCGTAGGAGGCGCCGACCACCGCGTTGCTCGCGGCCTCGCGGACGAGCTCGAGCGTCGCCCGGCTCTCCTCGATCCGACCTTGCCGCGCCTCTTCCCGGGCGACCGAGCCGAGCGCCATGGCGCGCGTCGCCCCGTCGGCGATCCGCTCCGCCGCGCCCTTCGCTCCCGCGAAGTCGTCGCGCTTCACGAAGGCCTGCACGACCTCGACGACGGCCTGCTGCTGGAAGACGGGCACCTCGATCCTCTCGATCAACGCGAAGGCGGCGTCGACGTCTCCCTCCTCCGCGTGGGTCTCCGCGATGCCCCGCAGGGCGTCGGCCCGCCACTGGGGGCTTTCGATCCCCGCCGCGAGCTCGACGGCGACGTCGACCTCGCCGGAGCGCGCTCTCTGCTCGGCCACCTCCCGCAGCGCCGCCGAGCGCCAGTCGGGATCCTCGATCTGCTCCGCGAGCTCCTGCGCGCCGGAGAGGTCGCCGGCTCGCGCCTCGGCGTGGACGATGCTCTTCCAGGCCGCGCTCGCGAGGGCGGGATCCTCCAGCTCCCCGGCGAGCTCCCGGGCTCCCGCCGCGTCTCCCGCCATGGCCTTCGCCTCGAGCACGATGGCCACCGCCTGCTCCTGGTACCAGGCGTCCTCGATCGCGCGCGCGTGGGAGAGCGCCCCCTCGAAGTCGCCGAACGAGGAGAGCCCGCGTACGACCTCGCAGTGCGCGGTGACCTCCTCGGAGGGATCGCCGATGTCGTTCACGGACGCGACGAAGTCGTCGAACCGCTCTCGGAACCACCCGCTCCCGATTCGCTCCTCGAGGGGACGGAGGTTCGTGAGCGAGTTGATCACCGTCGAGACGTGGTCGCCGCCGGAGATGGACGAGAGGGTCCGGCCCAGGAAGTGGGCGCTGTCCTCCTCGTTCTTCACCGCCGCCTGCAGGCCCGCGAGCTGGAGGAACGCGAAGGTGCGGGCGGTGGGCGCCTCGATGTCCTCCGCACAGCGTCCCATCTCCTCGAGGTACTCCGCCGCCATCTGCTCGGGGTGCGCGG
Organism: uncultured Planctomycetaceae bacterium; assembly: GCA_964428225.1. GTDB lineage: Bacteria > Planctomycetota > UBA1135 > UBA1135 > JBFMCU01. The sequence continues at coordinate 699 of CAYRXS010000167.1, read as the reverse complement.
TCAGGAGCTCGGTTCGAGCCCCGAGCACGCTCCTCCAGGCGGCGTCGTACCGCTCGACGAGGGCCGCCGGCTCGACCGCGCTTTCCTTTTCGGCCGCCCGCGCGTCCTCGAGCTCTCGCGGCACGGCCTCCAGCGCCGCCGGCGCGGATCCCGCCTCTCGCGCCAGCCGGCGCAGATCCTCAAGCGCCCTCTCCGCGCGCTCGCGAGCGTCCTCCACCTCGGCGAGGGCCTTGCCCCCCCCTCCGCCGAACAGATTCTTGAGTAGCTTCTTGAAGGCCATTTTTCAGCTCCGTGTGGGAGGAGAATACCACGACGTGGGCGGGGGCGCGGAGCTCTCCGGCTCCTTCCACGGCCACCCCCCTGGTTCAGCGGGCCGCTATTCCCCGGAACAGATCACCCGGAAGCCCACGTTGTAGACGCCCTGATAGGGACGATAGGCGAGACGGAATGCGGAGCGAGACGCCTTGGGCCGATCGCGCCACGAGCCGCCGCGCACCACGCGTTCCCCATCGCTCGTCACGTCGTTCCGGCCGTCCGATGGTTCATAGGGATAAGGTCGGTAGACCGACCGCGTCCATTCGGCGACGTTCCCGTGCATGTCGTGCAGGCCCCAGACATTTGGCTGATAGCGGCCGACGCCGTCCGACAGAAAGCCCCCATCGTTGAATCGCGTGTCCTTGGGGATCCAATCGTCATACT
>CAYRXS010000166.1:0-14505 GCA_964428225.1 uncultured Planctomycetaceae bacterium | reverse complement strand
GCGGTTTGCTGTACGGCCTGTTCTAGTTCGGCTCCTCTTTCGCATCCTTGGGTGATCTCGATGGAGACGGCATCGGAGACCTCGCGGTCGGCGCGCGCTACGACGACGACGGATACAGCCAGTGCGGCGCACTCTGGGTCCTGTTCCTACATCAAGACGGCACGGTCAAGTCCGAGCAGAAGATCAGCGCTACTGCAGGGGGGTTCGGCGGGATTCTGACTGACTGGGTCTACTTCGGTGCCTCCGTTGCATCCTTGGGCGACCTGGACGGCGACGGGGTTGCGGATCTCGCCGTGGGAGCCGACGGCACCGATGACGGAGGGTCCGCAAGAGGGGCGGTCTGGATCCTGTTCCTGAACCCGGACGGAACTGTCAGGACCGAGCAGAAGATCAGCGACACCACGGGTGGTTTCGGCGGCATCCTCGAGAACGGAGATCTCCTCGGCACGGCCGTCGAGTTTCTCGAGGACATCGACGGCAATGGAACCGTGGAGCTGGCCGTTGGGGCTCCCACACACGAAGACGGCGGCCCGAGACACGGCGCGACGTGGATTCTGTACATGAATCCCGACGGCACCGTCCAGTCGGAGCAGAAGATCAACGACACCGCGGGAGGTTTCCTGGAACCGCTCAGCGACGAGGACCGGTTCGGCTCGTCGCTCGCCTCGAGGGATTTCGGGCCCGGGGCTCGCGTGACCCTCCTCGTCGGCACCCCGGGAGCGGGTGGTCCGGGAGCGAACCGGGGAGCCCTGTGGTTCCTCCAGACGGAGCTCGATGGCACGGTCGCCCTCCAGAGGAGAATCGGCGACTGCGAAAACGGTTTCTTCGGCCCCCTCGACGATCAGGACGGCTTCGGGGCGTCCGTGGAGATCCTGGGCGACCTCGACGCCGATGGCCGCGTCGACCTGGCCGCGGGATCCCCCGGGGACGACGACGGGGGAACGGACCGCGGAGCGGTTTGGATTCTCTACCACGCGGGCGCCGGGTTCGTGAGCGGGAGCCAGAAGATCAGCGCCACCACCGGTGGATTCGCGGGGACGTTGGACGACGGGGATTTCTTCGGCTGCTCGATCGCGCACCTCGGGGACCTCGATGGGAACGGCATCGACGATCTCGCAGTCGGAGCCTCCGGGGACGATGACGGCGGTACGGACCGAGGAGCCGTATGGATCCTCCACCTGGGACTCGGAGGTGTGGTGGAATCCGAGGTGAAGATCAGCGACACCGCTGGCGGATTCGGAGGCCTCTTGGGCGACGGGGACGGGTTCGGGGCCGCGCTCGGCAACCTCGGGGATTTCAACGCCGACGGAACCGCCGACCTGGCCGTCGGCGTGCCCGGCGACGACACGGGAGGCGCCGACCGGGGTGCCGTCTGGATCCTGTTCCTGGAGCCGAGCGGAGCGGTGCAGTCCGAAAAGAAGATCACCGACGGTATCGGCGGCTTTTTCGGAAGCCTCGATGACGGGGATCGGTTCGGCACCTCGGTCACGCACCTCGGCAATGAGGTCGGCGATCTCGCCGTGGGCTCGCCGGGGGACGACGACGGAGGACTGGATCGCGGGGCGGTATGGATCCTCGATCTCCTCACATCGGGGGATGTCGTGGCTCACGCGAAGATCAGCAGTACGACCGGCGGTTTCACGGGAGCCCTGGACGACGGGGACGACTTCGGTTGCGCGGTCGCCTCGCCCGGCGACGTGGACCAAGACGGCTTCGGCGATCTCGTGGTCGGCGCTGACCTCGACGACGACGGAGGATCGGATCGGGGCGCGACGTGGGTGTTGTTCTGCGACGGTGTGCATCCTCCGAGCGCCGAGGCGAACTGGCGCAACGGCTCCGGCGTGAATCCCGACGTCTTTCTCAGCACGAGCCGCCCGATTCTGGGCACGGTCTGGACCTCCACCGTGGACGGAGGTTCGATCGGAGCGAGCGGTTTGGTGCTCGTCGTCGGCTATTCCGGCATGCTGGCCGGCACGATGACGCCGTGGGGCGAGCTCTTGATCGATCCCGCGTCGTCATTGTTGTTCACGAGTACCGCGGCTCTGGGCGGCACCGGCATCTCGGATCACTCGGTGCTCGTCCCGAGCGATCCCGCTCTCGCCGGTGAGCGAGTGTTCACCCAGGCACTCCTCGTCAACGTCGGGGGCGCAGCCCTCCTGACCAACGCCTGGTTCCTCGTCGTCGGGTACTGATATGAGGGCTGCCGAGGAGCAGCCTATCTCGCGAAGAGCGGGATCAGCGTGTCCTTCACCCGCGTGTACAGCTCTCCGGTCGCGCGGACGTCGCGCAGGCAGTACTCGCCGATCTCCTCGATCCGACCCTCGCGGTACGCGCGGCCGACCTGGCTGCCGTCGATGGATCCCTTGGGGCTCTCCACGTCGAAGCGGCGGCACCAGTAGTCCAGCGAGTAGCGCTCGCGCCACGCGCCGAAGAAGGAGAAGACGTCCATGAGGTCGGTGTGGTCGCGCAGGTGGTAGCGGTTCGGCACGAGGTTCGACGTCGGGGCCACGCCGTTCTGCGCGGAGCGGATCATCAGGATCGGACCGTCGTAGCCTCGTCCGTTGTACGACACGAGCCGGGGCGACTTGCGCGCCACGATCTCCCAGAACCGCTCGAGCAGCTCGGCCTCCCCACCGCGGAAGACGTCGGAATGGGGAACCCGCTCCCACTCGTGCGGCTCTTCGTGCTCGCCCTCGAGCAGGACGAGCCCCCGCTGCATGTCGAGGTTCCACATCCCGATCGCGATCACCTTGCCCATGCCGGGGTAGAGCGCCATCCGCTCGGGGACGGCCTCGCGCTCCCGCTCGTCACGCGCGCGGTTCAGAAGATAGCCCCGCGTGATCTCGTCCACCTCGTCCCACGGAAACCCGGCGACCTCGATGTCGAAGGCGATGGTGGTCATGAAGCTCCCCTTCCCTCGCGTGCTCGCGGCGGATGCACTCGCGGCCGAGCCGCGGATGCGTCAGCGGCTCATGATAGGGAACCGGGGAGAACCGTCGAGGGCGAGCGCTCAGAAGCGTCGCAGAGCGAGCCGCGCGCGGTGTCCGCGGGCGGCGAGGAGCAGGAAGAGGAGCAGGGCCCACCAGGATCCCAGGAGCACGTCGCGCGGGCCGGGCGGAGCGCTCGCGGGCACGGTGTAGCAACCGCCCCCGCCGCCACCGCCGGCGCTCGCGAACGCGAAGCCGCCGCCCAACATCCCCATCTGCTCCGTGGCGGGGTCGAGCACCATGACGGTCACCGAGCCCTGCGTGTGCGCGGGAGTCACGACCTCGAGAGTCGAGGGGTCGACGACGGTGACCACGGCCGCGAGGGTGCCTCCCTCTCCCGTGTCGGGATCGGCGCCGAAGTGGACCTCGATCCCGGAGGCGAAGTTCGCTCCGTTGACCGTAATCGTGTCCCCGCCGGTCGTCGTGCCCGACTGCGGATCGATGAGCGTGACCTCGGGATCCGCGCCCGCCCCGTAGGAGAAGGCGCTGGTCGCGAGACCGCTGTCGGGGTTCTCCACCTCGAGCAGGTAGGGTCCGCCGGGAGCTCCGCCCGACGACTCGAAGGTCAGCTTGGTCGAGCTCACGTACGTGATGCTCGACTGCGTGACGCCGTCGACGCGCACCGTCACCCCGGGCTGGAAGGACTGCCCGAGGATCGTGACCGTCGTTCCTCCCGCGGACGCTCCCGCCACGGGGAAGATGCTCGACAGCACGGGAACGTCGGCGACCTCGAAGCCGTCCTCCAGACGCCCCTCCTCTCCGCTCGGATCGAAGACCACCACGTCGTGGAGACCGATGATCGTGGCCGCGGTGGTGAGCGTGATCGTGCTCGTGTCCACGACGATCGCCCCGCCGGGCGCGCCGTCCGTGTAGATCTGATCCCCGATCACGACCCGCGCTCCGGGGTGGAACTCCGTGCCGGTGATCGTGACCGGCTGCCCCCCGCCGATCCCGCCGACGGCGGGCACGATGGAGAGCACGGTCGGAGAGGGCGGAGTGACCTCCAGGCCCGCGGACAGGATGCTGATCTGACCGGAGGTGTTCGTCACCTGCAGATCCACGTGCCCGATCGGTTCCCCGTCCGGCACGGTGACCCCCACCACGACCTGCGAGCCGTACCACGTCGGGGACCCGAGCGAGAAGTCGGGATCGCTCGCCTCGAGCGTCGATCCGTTGAAGAGCCCCGTGCCGCGAACGGTGACGGTGGTGGTCGTTCCGTCGATCACCCGGATCGGGTACCGGTCGGAGTTGCGGCCGAGGTTGAGCAGGACGTCGTCGTCCACCTCCAGAACCCCCAACGCCACCGTATTGCCGCCGGTGATCACCGCCGGGCCGGAGTAGAACGCCGGCTCGAAGTCGACCTCTATCGTCTGACCGCCGCCGATGTTGTAGGAGGAGACCGGCTCGTCGAGGGGGCGAACGTAGACGGTGTAGGAGCCGGGCTCGAGGCCCCACAGCGTGAACGCGCCGGTGTTTCCGGTCAGGATTGCCGCGCGGGTGCGGCCCTGGTCGTCGCGAGCGACCACGTGAGCGCCGCGCACCACGCTGCTGTCGCCGGCCCTCCGGACCAGGCCGGTGATGCGACCGAACACGCCCGACACGGAGATGTCGCGGAGGCCGTGGGCCTCGTCCTCGGAGAGACTCCGATGCTCGATGACCGTCGTGTCGACATAGGGGTACATCGTCGCGCCGGCCCATCCCGAGTGGTCCAGGCCGAGCAGGTGTCCGAGCTCGTGCGCCGCGACGTCCTGGATGTCGAACCGGCCGGGAACGCCGGAGGTCGTGAAGGAGAAGGTCATCCCGTTGAACAGGATGTCCGCGTCGGCGATCCGGCCGTTCGAGTAGAACCAGACCGGGGTGATCGCCACGGTGCTGCCCCCCGAGAAGTACCCCGAGCCGTTGTTCTCGTCGAAGATGAGCATGTGGATGTCATCCGCGCTCCAGTCGGTCCGCGCCTGGGTCGCGCTCGAGGTGTCCTCCACCATCGTCACGTTCGTGCCGGTGACCTCGTTCCAGTCCTGGATGGCCAGGCGGATGGCGATCTCGTCGCTGCCGTCGGTGACGTCGTCCGAGCCGGTGGAGTTGATGACGATGCCGATGTTGGTCGGGCTGCTCCAGTAGAGCGGATAGCCGTTGCTCGGATTCTGCAGTCGTACGTGGCCCACCACGGTTGCGGCGATGAGCGCGAGCGTGGTCCCGTAGGCCAGGATTCGGATTGCCTTGCCCATGATCTCTACCTCTCGTCCGCGAGCGCGGCTTCGATCTCGGCGACCACCGTCGCGTAGTCCAGAATCGACAGGCCCGTGCCGTGAGCGATCTCGCCGCTCGCCGGATTGAGGAGCCCCACCCCCGCGTCGTTCGTCACGAGCGACTTGTGGCCGGCGGCATCCGCCACCACGGAGTACTTGCCCTGGGCGAGCCCGACGGGCATGCGGACGCCCGAGCTCGCCTCCTCCGTCAGGAAGAGCAGTAGGTTCTCCCCGGCCCGGATCTGCGGCATCCCGGCCAGGATCATCCCGCTCCCGTCCTCGAGCACGCCTCCCGGCATGCGGATCGCTCGATAGGCCAGTTCCTCGCCCTCGAAGGTGCGGTCCACCTCGAGGAGGTACTCGGTCTCGATGCGACCGTCGTTGGTGCGCAGGGCGTGGGCGGAGAGCACGCGCCCCTCCACGACGAGGTCGGCGTGGGCGACCAGGCCCGAGACGTCGAGTCGGATCGCGGTGCCCGCCTCGACACCCTCGGGGCCGCCGGGGCGCACGAGGAACACGAGGAAAGCGAGGGAGAGAGCAGTGGCAGCGGTCAGGGTACGCATGGCGAATCGAGGGTGCGGTGCCTTCGGTGGGGTCTCGCCGGGGGAGTTTTCGCCCCGCTCCCGCCCGTGGGGATCAGGGCGAACGGCGGAGCACGTCCCCTCCATCGACCCCCCCGATCCGGGGTCTTGAGGCGGAGTCGACCTCCCCGGAGCGAAAGGGCTCGCCCCCGGGGCGCGGGGCATTCCCCGCCCCGGTTTTCCGTCCTCCCGCCCCTCTCCGGGGTACTCTTCGGCAAGGTCGATCCCCATGAACCCCCATCGATTCATCGAGGAGCTCTGCCGCCGCTACGGAGTCCCCCTCGAGTTCGGAAAGCGCCTGACGCCGCTGGTGGAGCGGGCCAACAGCTCCCCCGCCGAGAAGAAGGCCCGGATCCTGGATCTGGTGACCCGGAGCTTCGAGCAGGAGGCTCGCCGGGCCGAGGACCGCCAGGAGCCGACGCCCCCCTCCCGCCGGCTGTCCCCGGGGGAGCGGAAGATCTTGCTCACCGTGGCCTCCATCCTCCACGCCTGGAGCCCGCCCGGCTGGCTGGAGCAGTGGGGCGAGGGCCGGGAGGCCGGCTGAGACGCGACTAGCGCTCCGCGCGGATCTTGCGCAGAGCCTCGCGGAGGGCCTGGAGCTCGCTGCGGAGCCCCTCCACCTCCCGCCGCAGGCCGCCTATGGCCTGGCGGACCTCGTCGAGGGTCGCCGGTCCGACGTCTGGAACATGCTCGTCCAGCAGCTCCTGGAAGCCCTGTTCCACGTCCGTGAGCCGGCGTCGGGCCTCCTCCAGGCTCGCCCGGGCGCGGGGCTTCGCCTCCTCTCCGCGGCGCCGGAGCCCTTTCAGGGCCTCCTCCAGCCGCTGGAGATGCTCGTTCTCGACCTGGCGCATCCGGCGGGCGTTCTCCCGGAGAACCCGGGCCCGGTCCCCACCCCAGCGCTCGAGCTCTTGGCGGAACCGCTCCAGCCGCTCGCGGCCCGGCCCCTCGAGAGCCTCCGTGCCGGCGCGGGTGCGCAGATCCCGGAAGGTCCGCTCCAGGGTCCGGGAGCGCTCCTGCAGGGCCTCGCCGAGCTCCTTCATGCGCTCGTCGTGCACGTCCGCCCACCGGCGGGATTCCTCGGTGCCGCGGCGCTGGAGCTCGCTCAGGACGCGCTCGATCTCCGTGCGGCGCGTCGTTTCCGGCGCGGGACGATCCTCCCGGTCGGAGCGCTTCTCCTGGAGGTACTGCTCGATGCGCTCCTCGAGGCGTCGCCGCGCCTCCTCGTCACGCACCGGCTCCGGGGGAAGGGCGAGCCCGACCGGCCCCTGCTCCTCCGGCCGGGCGCCCAGAACGACCTTCAGGCGGAGCTTCTTGTCCCCCCGGGCGACGTCCAGGCGCACCTTGGCGCCGGCGCGCCGGGCCTGGATCGCCGCGGTGGCGGCGGCGCCGGTGGACACGCGCTCTCCATCGACGGCCAGGAGGCGATCCCCGGGCTGCAGCCCCGCCTTCGCGGCGGGGGTGTCGGGGATGACGGAGCTGACCACGGGATCCGCCTCGTCCCCGGAGAGGTACACGCCCAGGTACCCGGAGGTCGGGACGTCCTCCTCCACGGGGACGATCTCCCCGAGGACCTGGCGCAGGGCTTTCTCCTTCTGGAGGACCTGCGCGTGGGCGTGCTCGTCGTCGACGTCCTGCTCGATCCGCACGAGGCGCTTCACCTGCGGCTCGCCGCGGGCGCCGAGGACGACCTTCTTCTCGAGCTTCCGGTCCCCCCGCACGACGACGAGGGTGACCTTCGTGCCCGGGGGATGCTCCTTCAGGACCCCGATGAGGCCCTCGTAGCTGTTCACCTTCCGACCGGCGATCGCCACGATCTTGTCGCCGACCTCGAGGCCGACGTTCCGCGCGGCGGTTTCGGGCAGGACCTCGGAGACGATCAGCTCGTCGGCGGGGTCGAGGGTGACCCCGAGGTACCCGGGCTCCTCGTCGGAGAAGAGGAGGCGGTGGCCGAGCTCCCCGCCGATTCCCGGCGCGGCGATGGCGGCGAGGGCGAGAACCGCCCCGGACAGGGCGACGAGGACGAGACGGCGGGCGATGGCGAGGGACATGGCGGCTTCTCCTGTTCGAGGACCGTGGGCGATGACGATACGCAGCAGCGCCCGCCCCGTTTGCGAGGGGCGCGCAAAGCGACGCCGGGGCTCAGGGACGCCGCCCGGGCTTCTTCTTCGGGGGAGCCTTCACGTCGTGAGTCAGCTCCGTCGCCCGGCCGGCCTCCACGACGACCGCGTCGGTCCGCCCCTTGCCGAGCTCCTCGTGCCACCAGGACAGCGCGTAGGTCCCCGGGGGGAGGCCCGCGATCTCGAAGCGGCCCTGGACGTCCGTCTTGGCCCAGTGCGTGGCGTCGGTGACGACGATCCAGCTCCCCATCCAGGGGTGCATGTGGCACTTCACCGGGAACGTCTCGGGCTGCTTCAGGTGCAGCGTGAGGGTGGCGCCGGCGGCGATCGTCTTGTTCACCGGCCGGTTCTTCCGGGAGTAGCAGTGGACGTTGTGGGCGGTCTCGTCGGAGTTGCCGACCCGGAGCTTCCCCCCCGCGGGAACGACGACCACGTGGGGCTCGAACCGACAGCCCTTCTGGTCGAGGAAGACCGGCTCCTCGGGGATCTTCCGCTCGACGCCCTCGATCCGGAAGGACAGCACCACGTTGGCCACCCCACGGCTCTCCTCGTCGATCAGGAGGGTGCGATCCGTGGCGTCGAGCTCGCCGCCCTCCCCGCAGGAGCAGCCCTCGGCGTCCTGCTCGCGGATCTCGAGCGGCGGCCGCGCGGGAGGCAGGTCCCCCTTCCACCGGACCACTCCCTGGATCGAGCCGGTCTCGGCGGTCCCGGGAGCCTCGGCGTCCTGGAGCGCGGCGACGAGAGTCGCGGCGACGAGGGTGGGAAGGAGGAGCTTCATGGATGTCATCGCCATCGGGGGTCGCGATCCAGGTTGTACAGCCAGGTGAGCACGTCCTCGATCTGCTCGGCCCCGAATCCCGTCCGGAGATCCTGCCAGGTGAGCTCGTCGAGAGGGAAGTTGACGGGCATCGCCGTGCCGGGGAGGACCCGGGAGGGGTCCGTGATCCAGGCGCGGGCCCAGTCCGGACGGATCCGCTCCCGCACCCCGTCGAGGTCCGGCGCCCAGTCGATGGGGCCCTCCGCCGCGCCCGGGACCTCGCCCCGCAGATGGTGGCACCGGGTACACCGCGGCCCCTTCACGGCCAGCTCGCGCACCGAAGCGAGGAGGTCTGGCTCCGCCCCCAGGACGACGTCGCGGTGGCTCGGCTGGCGCTGGGGCACGACCTCGGCCCCGAGCGGCGCCCCCGCCCGGAGCGCGAGGTGGTCGGCCACGGCGCCGGCCTCCCTCTCGTCCCAGGCGACCGACGGCATCCGGATCCGCAGCTGGCGGCGGACCGGCGAGGGATCGAGCAGGAAGGCGTGGATCCAGTCCCGCTGCAGGCGCGCCCCGGCGTCCGCGAGCTCGGGGGGGGCGAAGCTCCAGCGGATCCGGTCGTGGGGCTCCGCCTCGTAGCCGCGGAGCTCGCCGTCGACATCGAGCACGAGACTCCCCGGCCGGAGGTAGTGCTCGGCGACGACGCCCACCACGTCGCCCCCCCGGCCCGGGGTGGGGACGACGCCGTCCACGTCCTCCACGAGGAGGACGTCCCCCGCGTCCCCGAGACCGGGCGCGGGCTCCCGGAGCAGCACCGCGACCTCCTCGAGCCGGGCCTCCGGATCTCCCGAGGTCTCGCGGAGGCGGGCCTCGTGCTCTCTCACCTCCCGCGCGAAGCCCTCGAGCGAGGGCGGGACGACCTCGTCCTCGAAGGGCAGGAAGCTCCCGCGCACGACGTGCCGCTCGCCGTCCCGATCGGAGAGCTCGATCCGACCGTGCTCGAGGACGTGGCAACCCGCGCAGTTGCGCCGGCGGACGGACCGCAGGCCCTCGTCCTCGCGGAGCCGGGCGGGCGTCGGCGTCATCCGGGCGAGGCGCGCCTCGTCCTCGACGAGCCCCAGCGCGAAGGTCGTGAGCGCCTCGACCTCCCCCGGGTCGAGGGCGTAGGCCGGCATCCGCAGGAGCTCGCGGGGGTCGCGGATCGAGTCGGGCTCGAAGTTGCGGGGAGCGCTCAGCTTGCGGCCCAGGTAGTTCTCGCGATAGGCCCGGAAGTCCTCCCCCCAGCGGTGCGCGGCGAGGCCCGAGAGATCCTGCTCGGCGGCCGCCCGCTCGGGCACGTGGCCCCAGAGGAGGCGGTCGGTGGTCTTCGATCCCCAGGTCGTCATCGGGTTCCCGTTCGCCAGCGCGTCCTCGAGCCCCGGGATCTCGTGGCAGGAGTGGCACCCCTGGTCGAGGACGACCTTCTCGCCCACTGCCACGAGGAGCACCTGGTCGTCGGCCCACTCGCCCCGGAGGCGCCGCTCGAGCTCCTCGCCCGGAATCCGATCGAGATGCCGGCGCGCGAGCTCCTCGACCGCCTCCCGGTCGAGGGACCAGCGACCGAGTCCCTCGAGCTCCTCGCGGTCGTAGGGACCCGCGCCGAGCTCCCAGCCCTCCGGAGCGCTCGTGAACACGCCCTCGGGATCCTCGAAGATGTAGGCGACGACGTCGGCCGCCTCCCGGGCGGTCAGCCGCAGGTCGGGCATGCGGGCCTCGCTCCACCAGGCGGAGGGATCGTCGAGCCAGGCGAACAGCCAGGGGGGCGTGACCTTGAGGGCGATCCCCCGCAGGTTCGGCCCGCGCTCGCCCTCGGGTCGGAAAGTCGGAGCCGCGGCGGTCGTCTCGTGGCAGGCGAGGCAGCCGGCGAGCCGGAAGACCTCGCGCCCCCGGCTCGCGTCGCCCCCGACGGGCGGCTCGGGCAGGGGCTCGTCGCTCGCTCGATCCCACACGAACGCGAGGGCGGCCGCGCGCGCGGCGTCGTCCCAGCGCAAGCGGGTGATCGGCTCTCCGCGCTCCGCCCTTCCGGGCGCGACGACCCGGCTTTCGGCGGCCGGATCGCCGGTGAAGAACCGGGGCATCGCGGCCCCGGGCCGGAAGGTGTCGGGCCCGCGGATCCAGGCGTCGGCGAAGCCCTGGGTCGTCTTCGCCCGGATGCGGGCGAGGCTCGGCCCGGGACGGCGGCTCGTGGGGAACCAGGCGACCTCGTGGCAGGCGTAGCACCCGTGCCGCTCGAACAGGCGGTAGCCCTCGTACAGCGTCGGCGCGTCCTCCGCGATCAGCTCGAGGGAGTCCTGATGACACTGCAGGCAGCCGGCCTCGTGGTGCTTCGAGCCGAGCATCGGGTGATCCCAGTGGGGCTGCTTGCTCCAGCCGAGCTCCGCCCGCCACCGCGTTGCCTCCTCGTCGTCGGTCGGGCGGTGGTCGGCGCGCCGGAAGTCGAGGGCCTCGCCGGCGCCACCGTGGCAGATCGTGCACCCCATCCGGCCCAGGGGGTGCGGCGAGTCGGGCGTCACGTAGAGATCCGGGCGGGGGTGGGACCGGAAGGGCTCCGGCTCCCCCTCGAAGTCGGGGCGATCGACGGCCACATGGCAGGTGTGGCACATGTCGATCCGCCGCTTGCGGGTGAAGTCGAGGTCGAAGGTGATCTCCTCGAGCACGACCTGGTTCACGCGCAGGCTCGGGCGCATGAAGTCGAAGCCGGGGAGATCGCGGAGGAAGTCCGCGATCCGCGCGCCCGCGCCGTCGGGATCGAGCCTCGCCACCGTCCTCCGGGCGTGCTCGACCCTTTGCCTCACGGCCTCCGCGTCCGTCCCCGCGTGCGCGGGATCCTCGAGGATCGCCGCCAGCCTCTTCTCCTCCGCGGCGAGCGTCGTGCGCGCGTGCGCGAGCTCGATCTCCTGGAAGGAGCGCTGGTATTCCTTCCAGGGTCGGTTCCAGTCGTCGATCACCATCCACGCCACCGCGCCGAGCAGCAGCAGGCTGGACAGCGCGAACCAGACGTTCAGGCGACGGATGTCGAAGTGCGTTCCGTTTCGCTCGACGGGGAGTCGGTTCGTCGGGATCACGGTTCGCGCCTCAGACGTTGAGGGACCACTCCGGGATGGAGACGAGGTACTTCAGGTCGACGGTCCACCGCAGGATCATCTTGAGGGCTACGAGCCCGAACCAGAGCAGGAGCTGGGCGAAGACGTGGTAGCGGATCCCGCCCATGCTCGCGCGAAGCTCCCGGAAGAGGGTCCGCGCGAGGACGAGGGGCGAGACCAGGAAGAGGGCCAGGAGGACGAGCAGACCGGGCAGCTCGCGCAGGAGCGGCGCTCCCGGCTCCGTCGTTCCCAGGAGATCGTTCCAGAACCAGCCCGAGAGGACCACGCTCCCGAGCGGCTCGATCCGGCTCGGGTCCCAGGTCTCGAAGGGACCGAAGAACGCCCAGTTCGGCCCGCGCAGGAACGTGCCGATGACCATGAGCGAGATCCAGAACAGGACGAAGCCCGTGAAGAAGAAGCCGACCGCGAACGGGCGCTCCCGGAAGGTGTAGTACCCGCTCCCCCGCGGATTCCGGTCGAGGTAGGGGATGGCGCACAGCCCCAGGACGAGGAGCGTGGGAACGGCCACTCCCGCGATCCAGGGATCGAAGTACACGAGCAGCTCCTGGAATCCGAGGAAGTACCACGGGGCCTTCGCGGGGTTCGGCGTGCGCGCGGAGGCGGCCGGCTCCTCGAGCGGGGCCTCGATCTCGATGGACCAGACGACGAGGAGCACGAGGACGAGGATCGCGCAGATGAGCTCCACGTAGACGAGGTCCGGCCAGCAGAGCACCTTCTGGTCGCCGTGCTCCGCTTGCAGGTTGGGCTCGCCTCGTGCCGCGCGCTCGTCGTTGGTCACGGCCTGTCGCAGCCCCAGCCACCCGAAAAAGGCCACGGCGGCGAGGAGCATCACGATGGGGACGTTGTCCGGTTTCGTGACGATCTCGCGGAAGTCGGGATCGCCGACGGCCCAGGCGAGGAAGACCGCTCCGCCCCCGAGGAGGGCGACGACGACCCAGACGCGGGTGAAGAAGCGTCGCCCCCAGAGGACGATCGCGAGCAGCCCCGCGCCGCCCAGGAGGAGTCTCGTGGGCTCGCAGAGCCAGTCGATCGTGTCGCGGAGGAGCTCGCTCATGACTAGAGCGGTCCCGAGATGCCACCGTCCTTGCGGACGCGGAAGAAGTGAACCGCCATCAGGGTCGCGGCGACCAGGGGCAGTCCGACGCAGTGGAGCACGTAGAAGCGAAGGAGGGTTCCTCCGCCGACGTACGTCCCGCCGAGCAGGCCGAACCGCACGTCATCGCCGACGTGCACGAACTCGAGTCCGCCGAACGACATGACGGTGGCTCCCGGCCCCTCGTGTCCGACGAGCGGGGTGGCGGCGGCCATGTTCGTGCCCACGGTGACCGCCCAGACCGAGAGCTGATCCCACGGCAGGAGGTAGCCCGTGAAGGAGAACAGCATGGTGAGGACGAGCAGGACCACGCCGATGACCCAGTTGAACTCGCGCGGCGGCTTGTACGAGCCCGTCAGGAAGACCCGGAGCATGTGCAGCCAGACGGTGACGACCATCAGGTGTCCCGCCCACCGGTGCATCTCCCGCACGATCCCGACGGTCACGTGCTCGCGGAGGGCCACGATGTCCTGGTAGGCGAGCTCGATCGTGGGTCGGTAGTAGAACATCAGCAGCAGCCCGGTGATCGCCTCCACCAGGAACAGGAAGAACGTCATTCCTCCCATGCACCAGGTGTAGGAGAGGCGAACCCCGCTGCGCCGGACCTCCACCGGATGCAGATGAAGGAAGGTGTTCGACCGGATCGCGAGTCGCCGGTCCACGGATGAATCGGGGAAGCGGTGCCGGAAGATCGAGCGCCAGAGCTGGGTCGATCGCAGGGCGGAGAGGAGCTTCTTCACGGCGGCTGGCGGCGTCTGCGGCTACGGGTAATGCAGGTAGGCGCCTTCCCGTTCCCAGTGCCCCTTCTCGTGTCGGTACCGCGTGTTCTTGTCGATCCGGAGCCGACCGTCCTCGGCGAGCGCGATCCGAAACCGCTCGAGGGGCCTGGGCGCCGGGCCCTCGACGTTGACCCCGCTCCGGAGGAAGCCGGAGCCGTGGCACGGGCACTTGAACTTCTCGTCCGCGTCGACCCAGTTGGGCGTGCATCCCAGATGCGTGCACACGGCGGACAGGGCGTAGATCCCGCCTTCCTCGCGAACGATCCACACTCCGTGCGATTCCTTGAAGCGCTCGTCCACCCGCCCGACCGCGAGCTCCTCCGGGTAGCCCGCCACGAGCTGCTGGGGCGGCTCGTGCAGCACGTTCGGGAACAGGAACCGGACGACCGCGCCCGCCAGGCCGGCGGCCGCGGCTCCGAACGCGAGCCACCCCAGCCCGAGGACGGAGAGGAACCCACGTCGCGAGACCCGTCTCCGCGCAGGCGCGGGGGGGAAGGACCGGCCCTCGTTGCCTTCTCGTCGATGGTCCTGGGACATGGCTCTCGGCCCGCCGCTGCGTGGACCCGGGCGCGCGTCGGAATCCCGGGGGCGGGCGGGAGCCGGTAGCGTAGGGGGCTCGCGGACGGGGATCCAGGGAGGGGGACGCGCGGCGGGCTCCGCGTCTCGCCGCCCGCCTCCCCCACCCACCCGGGAAGACGGCCCCGCGGCCGGAACGGTTGCCCTCCCTGCCGTGAAAACCGGCCGGGGCGCGTGGGTCCCGGGCCGTCGGCGCGGCCGATCGGCTCGCGACCGCGCCGGCGAC
>CAYRXS010000165.1:0-14545 GCA_964428225.1 uncultured Planctomycetaceae bacterium | reverse complement strand
GCCGCCCAGACCGGCTACATGCAGGGCGCGGCCGGCATCGGGCTGTGGCTGCTACGACTCGACGCGCATTTGCGGGACCGGCACTTCGTCACCCGGATGCCGGACAAGAGGTTCTAGCCGGGGCTACGCACCCACGAGCGACGACGCCAGCTTCGCCGCCCGGCTCGCATCCGGGGCGAAGCCGTCGGCCCCGATCTCGTCGGCATAGGCCTGCGAGAGGGGAGCGCCGCCCACGAGCACGTTGACCTTTTCGCGCACCCCGGCCTCGGCGAGGGCGTCGATCGTGCCCTTCATGTTGACCATGGTCGTGGTGAGCAGCGCCGACATGACGACGACGTTCGCCCCGTGCTCCTTCACCGCGTCGACGAAGGCCGCGGCCTTCACGTCTGCGCCGAGGTCATGGATCTCGAAACCGGCGCCGCCGAGCATCGTGCACACGAGGTTCTTGCCGATGTCGTGCAGGTCGCCTTCCACGGTACCCGCCACCACCCGGCCGAGAGGCTGGACGTCGGTCTCCGCGAGCAGGGGCTCGAGGATGGTCAGAGCGCCCTTCATCGCCCGCGCGGCGACGAGCATCTCGGGCAGGAAGAACTCGCCTTCCTCGAACAGCTCGCCTACCTGCCGCATCCCCGGCACCAGGGCTTCCTGAAGGATCCGGTCCGCGCCCAGGCCGGCGTCGAGGCCTTTCTGGACCTCGGCGCAGAGGTCCTCCTGGTTGCAGGCGAGCAGGGCTTTCGTGATGGCTTGCAGATTCTCTTCCATGATTCGGCTCCGTGGCGCGGGAGTATAGCAGGAGGAGAAACGGACGGAACCGCCGCGCGTCGCAGAATCCTTCACGGAGCCCCGCGGCGCCGCCCGGGGGCCGGTCCGCGCAATGACCCCCTCCTCCCGCACGTCGAGGGTTTCGCGGCCGTACCGGACAAAAAGTCGAGGGCGGGAGGAATCTCTCGCAAAGCCGCAAAGGCGCATAGGAGGGGGAGGAGAGCGCGAGGTTCTCTTCTTCTTTGCGATTTTGCGAGAGCTATTCTCCTGCTCCCCGCACCGTCTCGTACAGCGCGAGCAGGTTCTCGACCGGCACGCTCGGCTGGACGTTGTGGATCGTGTTGAACACGAACCCGCCGCCGGCGCCGAAGACGTCGATGCACTCGCGAACCTGCGCCCGGATCTCGTCGGGCGTGCCGAAGGGCAGGGTCTTCTGGGTGTCGACGCCTCCGCCCCAGAACGTGAAGCGGTCGCCGAACTCGGCCTTCAGCTCCCGCGGATCCATGTCGGCCGCGGTCCATTGGACCGGATTGAGCACGTCGAAGCCGGCATCCGCGAAGTCCGGAAGCAGGGTGCGGACCGAGCCGCAGGAGTGGATGTACGTCCTCCAGGTCGTGTTCTCGTGGATCCAGTCGTTCAGGCGCTTCTGGTAGGGCTGGTAGAGGTCGCGAAAAGCCTCCGAGGACAGGAACGGCCCGCGCTGGGTCCCGAAGTCGGTCCCGGTGAGGAACAGCACGGTGACCATCTCGCCGAGGGCCTCGTGAACGCGGGCGAGGTTCTCCAGAGCGATCTCGCACTGGCGCGTGAAGAGCTCGCGCAGCAGGTTGCGACGCACGAACGTGCTGACGTACCACTCCTCGATGTCGCGAATTCCCTTCGGATGTTTCATCCACGGCGCGGGAACGAGGGCGATGTCCCCGAAGGCGGTGCCACCGACGTTCAGGACGATGGCCTTGTCCGTCGTCTCGTGCAGGTGGGTCACCTCGCGACGAAAGTGCTCGAGGTCGTCGTCGGAGAGCGGCTCGAACTCCTCGAGGTTGTCCTCGACCCGCAGCTCCTTCTCGACAATCGGAGGCTGGCGGACGATCGCGTCGAAGTAGAACCCGTCCTTCGGCATGCGCCCGCTCGCGGGGACGGAGCGATCGCCCTCGGGGTACATCAGGAGGCTGCCGTCGGGCTCCGGCTCCGTGTTGTAGCCCTCGGGGACGAGCACCGGCGTGCCCTCGAAGGCGGTCCACTCGCGCCATCCCTCGTTGGGGAAGCCGAACATCGTCTGCGGTCGGCCCACGCCCGCCGCGTCGACGCCGAGCGCGTCCATCAGGTCCGGGGCGATCTCCCCGAGGTTCTGGTACGGCTCGACGACCTTGACCGGCGTGCCGGGCGGATCTAGCGAGAGCGCCTGGCGGAGCTTGTACACCGACTGCACGTGCATGCCGCTGACCGGGGTGGAACCGAGGTCGAGGGGGACGCGGTCGGGGACGCGGTGGCCGAGGGTGGCCTCCACGCGCTCTCGGGAGTTCATGAGGTGCTCCGGGGGTTCGGGGTCGGAGCAGTATACGGAGTCGGTACTCGGATGGAGGAGTCGAGAGTCACGCGGCCCGCTATCTTGTCGTGCCGATCCCACGGAGGTGTTCGATGCTGACCGCGCTGCTGCTGACCGCTCTCGTCTCTCTTCAGGGGGAGACTCCCGACGACGCCCTGCTGACGGTGGCCGAAGCCAGCGGGTTCCGGGCGACGTCGACCTCGGCCCAGGTCGACGACCTGATCGGGCGTATCGCGGAGCGATCGCCGGTGATGCACGTCGGCGAGCTGGCCCGCTCGACGAAGGGCAAGGCGCTCCCCTTCCTCGTCCTCGCAGATCCGCGGGTGCACACGGCCGAGGAGGCGCGGGCGAGCGGGAAGCCGATCGTCTTCGCCTTCGGCAACATCCACGCGGGGGAGGTGTGCGGCAAGGAGGCGCTCCTGATGCTGGTGCGCGAGCTCGCGACGACGCCGGATCACCCCCTGCTCGACGAGGTCGTCCTGCTCGTCGCCCCGAACTACAACCCCGACGGCAACGACGAGATGGACCCGAACAACCGGCGGGGCCAGGTCGGCCCGGAAGAGGGGATGGGGCAGCGCGCGAACGGGCAGGGGCTCGACCTGAACCGCGACTGGGTGAAGCTCGACGCGCCGGAGACGCGGGGCTTCGTGCAGGTGCTGAACGAGTGGGATCCCCATCTGGTCATCGACACGCACACCACGAACGGGTCGGAGCACCAGTACACGTTCACCTTCGCCGCGCCCCAGAATCCGTCCGGATACGCCCCGTCGATCGAGTTCGTACGCGACGAGCTCCTCCCGACGGTCAGCACCCGCGTGCGTGAGAGCACCGGCTACGACTCGTGCTTCTACGGCAACTTCAACCGCGACAAGACCGTCTGGTCGACCTACTCCGCGAATCCGCGTCACGGGTGTCCCTATCGCGGGCTGCGGGGACAGATGTCGATCCTCTCGGAGGCCTACGCCTACGCTTCCTACGAGGATCGCGTGCTCGCCACGCGCGCGTTCGTGCGGACGATCCTCGAGTACGTCGTCGAGAAGAAGGAGAAGGTCTTCGAGCTGCACGAGCGGGCCCGCACGGAGACCATCGCCGCGGGCGAGCATCCCCAGCCCGACGACCTCGTCGGCCTGCGTCACCGGCGGGCGGCCTGCCTGCTCCCGGTGACCATCCACGGCTGGCAGTACGAGACCGGCGGGGATGGCCGGCGGCGCCGCACCGATCAGCCGCAGGACTACACGGTGACCCACCTCGGCTGCTTCGAGCCGACGGTGAGCGTGCGCCGGCCCTTCGCCTATGTGCTCGAGCCGGATCTCGATGGCGTCCTGGTGAAGCTGCGCCAGCACGGAGTCGCCATGGAGCCCTTCTCCGGCGCGGTGCGGGTCGAGAGCTACCGCGTCACCTCGCTGAAGCGGGCGCGACGCGCCTACCAGGGGCACAGGATCCTGAACCTCGACGTCGAGGCGAGCGACGCCGAGCTCACGCTCCCCGAGGGCTCGACCCTCGTCCGCCTCGCCCAGCCCCTGGGCAACCTGATCGTCTACCTCCTCGAGCCGCGCTCGACCGACGGCCTGGCGGCCTGGAACTTCCTCGACGACCGTATCGAGGAGGGGGGCGTCTTCCCGATCCACCGGATCCGCCGCGCGGGGGATCTGCGCTAGGAATCCGCATCCCCACACTCCGGGACGGGCGTCGCTTGACTCGC
Organism: uncultured Planctomycetaceae bacterium; assembly: GCA_964428225.1. Lineage (GTDB taxonomy): Bacteria > Planctomycetota > UBA1135 > UBA1135 > JBFMCU01. The sequence continues at coordinate 10,538 of CAYRXS010000165.1, read as the reverse complement.
CCCCCCTCGAAACCTAGCGTCCGATCGTCGATCTCTGACCGCTGATGCCGGGCCTTCGCGGCCCAAGGGAGGACGGGAACCATGAACAAGGGGCGTCTGTTTCTTCTGAGCTGTCTGGCGCTGATCTCCACCTCGGTCTGTTGGGCCGTGGTGACTGGCAGCATGGGGGCGCTGAAGGCGCACTTCATCCTGGACAACGGGCAGGTGGGCTGGATCGTGGGGGCCGCGACGTTCGGCTTCACGATCTCGATCTTCGCGTTGGGGCCGCTCGTGGACGCCCTGGGGATGAGGAAGCTCCTGTGGTTCGCGTTCCTCTGCCATCTCGTCGGGCCCCTGGTCATGATCCTGGCCGTCTTCACGTCCGGGGTCGCGGCATTCTGGACGTTGTTCGTGGGCGCGTTGATCTCCGCGATCGCCAACGGCACCGTCGAGGCGGTGTGCAATCCCCTGATCGCCACGATCTACCCCGAGGAGAAGACGAAGAAGCTCGCCCAGTTCCATGTGTGGTTCCCCGGGGGCATCGTGCTCGGCGCCGTGGCCTGCTATCTCCTCGACCAGATCGGTTGGGGCGACTGGCGCGTCAAGCTGGGGCTCATCTTCATCCCCACCGTGATCTACGGGCTTCTCCTGCTGGGCCAGAAGTTCCCCCTCACCGAGCGCGTTCAGTCCGGCCTCTCGTTCGGCGACATGGTGCGCGGAGCCTTCGGCAGACCGCTGTTCATCATCCTCCTCGTCTGCATGTGCATCACTGCTTCCCTGGAGCTCGGACCCGGGCGTTGGATTCCCCCCGTTCTCGAGGCGGGCGGGATTCCCGGGATCCTCGTGCTGGCGTACATCTTCGGCTTGATGGCGATCCTGCGATTCTACGCGGGTCCGGTGATTCAGAAGCTGTCGCCGACAGGGATGCTCGTGTGCTCCGCGGTCCTGTCCGGGGCCGGCCTCTACCTGTTCTCGTACGCCGAGACCACGGTCATGGCCTTCGTGCTCGCCACCGTCTTCGCGGTGGGGATCTGCTACTTCTGGCCCACCATGCTGGGAGTTGTGTCCGAACGGGTTCCCCGGAGCGGCGCGCTGGGACTGGCGCTGATGGGAGGGACCGGGATGCTCATGGTCGGCGTCGTGACGGCCCCCGTGATGGGAGAGTTGGCGGACAGCCACCTCCACAAGTCACTCGATCCGGTTGCGACCCGCGCCGCCCTGCAGCAGGTGGTCGACGTCTACCCCGATGCCGCCGCGGACGAGCCCGAGATCTTCCGCGAGGAGATCAACGAGAGCGTTCAGAAGGCCACGGTGGTACTCGCGGCGGCCGAGCTGCCCGAAGGGGACACGGCCGAGGCGATGCGCGAGGTCCTCAAGAACGCCCCCTCGGCCGAAGCAGCCCAGACTGCGAAGGGCGCCGTCTCCGACATCCTCAACCCCGCCGACAACTACGGCGGCCGGATGTCCTTCCGCTACGTGGCGCCCTTCTCCATCGTGATCATCCTCGTCTTCGGCATCCTCTACCTGCGAGACCGACGCGAAGGAGGGTACAAGGTCGAGACGATCGACGAGGGGGCGTAGCTCCGGCTCGGAACGGTCGGCTCGTCAGATCCGGCGAACCTCGCCCGGGACACGGGGTTCGCCGGTGAGCGAGCTCTCGCAGGCCGCGAAGGCCAGGGCGAGGCTGCGGAGGTTGTCGCGGGCGGAGTGCGTGGGCTCGCGGTCCTCCTCGATCGCGCGCAGGAGCTCGGCCATCGTTCCGTGGAAGCCGTCGGGGAGCCAGCTTCCCTCGAGCATCGGCGTTGCGAGGCCCTCGGCGGTTCGCAGCACCAGCTCCTGGTGGGTGAGATCCTTGCCCGTCGAGTGGAGGGCGGCCTTCGTCCCCGCCACGACCGTGGAATCGAGCTGGAGATGGGGGCTGTCGCCGTCGAAGACGAGGACGGCGCGGGCCTCGTCGTACTCGACGATCGCCTGGCCGAGCATCGGCTGGCGCGACCTTTGCCCCGGGGCGCGGATGGCGGTGGCCTGGACGCTTCGCGGGGCGGCCCCGACCACCGTGGAGACGAAGTCGAACCAGTGCACCCCGAAGTCGAACAGGATCAGGTGGAGCGTGTCGTCGAACTTCGTTCCGACGGTCCACGAGTGGTCCCAGTGCATCACGGCGTCCACCGCCGCCACCTCCCCGACGAGCCCCGCTCGCACCGCCTCGCGCATGTAGCTCAGGTGCGGCGCCCACCGACCGTTCTGGTTCACCGCGAGCTTCAGGCCGAGCTCGTCGGCGAGGGCGACGAAGCGCTCCCCCTCGTCGAGGTCGAGCGTGAAGGGCTTCTGGCTCAGCACGTGCTTGCCCGCCCGCAGCGCCGCCTCGACGATCGGGCCGCGCACGTCGGGGTGGGTCGCGACGTCCACGACCTCGACGCCGGTCGCGAGCAGCTCCGCGTGGTCCGTGAACACCCTCGCCTCGGGGTAGTGTTCCGCGCGGCGCTTCTCGGCGTGCAAGCGTACCGTGTCCATCATCGCCGTCACCCGGTAGCCCGCGGCGCGGTAGGCCTTCAGGTGCCAGTCGGTGATCTCCCCGCAGCCGATCAGCCCGATCTCCGGCGAGTACGACCTCGGATCGCGCGGCCGGTAGGGAAGCTCGGGCGCCTCGATCGCCGTGTCGTCGGCGAGCTTGCCGATGCCGTAGTCGTCGTCGCCCATGATCAGCCCACCAGGTCCACCGTGCGCTTCTCCCGCGACGAGAGGACCGCGGAATCGACGATCTGCTGGCCGATCCGGCACATGGCGGGGGAGAGTGGGCCCTCGATCGGCCCGCCGCGCTCCAGGCGGTCGAGCAGGTACTGCACCGGGTCCTGCATCGGCGGAGCGGCCTCGTCGACGGGCAGGACGATGCCCTCGGGGTGCTCGCGCGTCTGCATGTGCACCGTGTCCTCGTAGTCGTAGTTCGTGATCGTCCCGTCGGTTCCGTTGATCTCGAAGCCGCACTTGGGCTGGGGCTGGTGGACCCAGGGATCGGTGAAGGTGCCCCAGCGAGTCTCGAAGCGGCAGAGGGCCTGCCCGTAGCGCGCGATGGTGATCGAGTGCTCGTCCACCTCGAGACCCGGGGGCTCGTCGACGACGCAGGTCACCTCGTCCGGGGAGGCGCCGCCGAGGAACCACGTGGCCAGGGTCGTGCCGTAGCCGAGATAGTCCAGGAGCGCGCCGCCGCCATCCGCGCGCCGGTAGAACCAGCTCTTCGCTTTCTCCTCGTTGCGGAAGGCCTCCGACGTCTCGCGCTTGGCCTCGAGGTGGTAGAGCGGACCGCGGTTGCCGTCGTAATAGTTGACGTGGGTAACCCGGCCGATCGCCCCCTCGTCGATCAGGCGCTTCGCGGTGACGTGCGGGGGGTACCAGGCGAGCGGCCAGTTGATGGCGAGCGGCGCGTCGTGCTCCTCGGACGCCGCGATCATGCGGTCGGCCTCCGCGAGGCTCGCGGCGAACGGCTTCTCCATCATGATCGCCTTGCCGTAGGGCGCCACGCGCTCGACCCAGTCGGCGTGAGCCCCGGTGGAGGGGCAGAGGATCACGAGGTCGGGCTCGGTCTCCTCCAGGCACGCGCGCCAGTCGTCGAAGGCGACGTCCGCGAGGCCGAGGCGCTCGATCACCGGCGCCATCCGATCGGGTCGGTCGTCCCAGATGCCGACGATGTCCGCAGTGGGGTGTTCGTGGGCGCAGCGCAGGTTGTCGCCCATGTGCATGTGGCTGAAGTCCAGCCCGACGATCTTCCAGGTTCTGACCATGGCCATGCCCTCCGTCTCTTCTCCGCTCTACGGCGTCCGGTCGTCCGAGGCCTCGATCGTAGCCAGTACCGGATCCTCGATCTCGCGCATCTTCTCCAGAATCCTCTCCCGCAGCTCTCCCTGGATCCGCTGGTAGAGCGCGGATTTCGCGCCGTACAGGTTCGCCTGCTCGCCGGGATCCTCGGCGAGGTGGTACAGCTCGCCGCGTCCCGGATGCAGGAGATCGATCATGAGCTTCCACTCCGGCGTCCGGATCATGCGCATGTGCGTCCGCGAGCCGTGGTGCATCGAGTACTCGCCGTAGAGGTCGTCGTTCCACTCGACGCTCTCCCCGCGAAGGAGCGGTCCGATGTCACGGCCGCGGACGACCGCGTCGGCGGGCACCTCGACGCCGGCCATGGCGAGCAGGGTGGGGAGCCAGTCGAGGTTCGTGACGGTGCGGGTGACCGTCGAGCCGGGCTCGACGACGCCCGGCCACCGCACCAGCGTCGGCACGCGCAGCGACGTGTCGTACATGTTGGGGCGCCGATTGCGTGTGACGTGCTCCCACCGCTTGGGAGGCTGCTCGGTCAGCAGCCACGTGGCGTTGCCCTTGTGCAGGATCCCGTGGTGGCCGACGTTGTAGCCGTGGTCGCTCGTGAAGATCACGATCGTCTTGCCGTCGACCCGAAGTCGCTCGAGCGTCTCGAGCAAGCGCCCCACGCTGCGGTCGATGCTCGTGACCGCCGCGAGGTACTCGCGCATCTTCTTCTTGGCCTTCTCCGTGTCGAGCTTCGGATAATCGGGATCGGGCAGCGCCGGATCGAGCTCGGCATAGGGCGCCCAGTCCTTCTCCGCCACCGGCAGCCACGCGGCGTGGGGGGCACGGTAGTGGACGGAGAGGGCGAACGGGCCCTCGACGTTGCGCTCGATGAAACCGATCGCGTGGTCGGTCAGGACGTCGATGGTCAGCTCGTCGAACACGCGCTCCTCGCCGTCCACCTCCAGCGAGGCGCCCCGGGGCGGACACCCGCCGCGCAGGAGACCCATGAAGTACTCGTAGCCGAGCTTCGTGGGATGGAAGCGCGGCGCGGTACCGAGGTGCCACTTGCCGACGAGCCCTGTCGCGTATCCGGCCTCCGCGAGGAGCCTCGGCCAGGTGATCGCCTCCGGATCGAGCCCGAGCTCGGCCTCGTCCCTCAGTCGATGGTTGATCCAGTCGTGGATGCCGAATTCGCTCGCGTATCGCCCCGTCATCAACGTCGTTCGAGACGGACTGCACACCGGCGTGGTCACGAAGGAGTTGACGAGGTTCGCTCCCTCGCTTCGCAGCCGATCGAGCACGGGAGTGTGAGCCTGGGGATTGCCCGCGTAGCCCGTCGTCCAGGGGCCCTGGTCGTCGGTGAAGACGAAGAGGAGGTTGGGGCGGTCGTCGGGGGCAGGAACCACCGGCTCCTGCCCGAAAACGGCGAGAAGAGCCGCGAGAGCGAAATACTTCATTTCTGCAACATGACGTCCTTTTCGGCGTCCCTTGGTCGTGGAGAAGCCCCGGGGGTCGCCGACCAGTCTACCGCGCGGTCCGCGCGATCGACCCGGCATTGCTCGCTCCTCGGAGGACTGCTAGCATCGCATTCACCGGCGGTGTACCAGCTGGAGAGGCGCCTCATGAGAGCGGACCGGGATTCCCACGGTCGCGAGCTTGCCGCCCTCGTGGATCAGCTCGCGCGAATGCGTCAGATCGAGACGGATCTGGCCAGCAGCGAGTCCAGATACCGGGCGCTGTCGGACGCCACGTTCGAGGCGATCTTCCTCTCCGACAAGGGCGTCTGCATCGACGCGAATGAATCCGCGTGTCGGCTCCTGGGCTACACCCGCGACGAGCTGATCAGGATCTTCGGCCCCGACGTGTTCGCCCCCGAGTTCCGCGATCTCGTCCGTCAGAACATGCGCTCGGGTCACGAAGGACCTTACGAGGCCGCGGCCGTGCGCAAGGACGGCACGTCCTTCGCCTGTGAGATCCAGGCGCGCATGTTCGACTACGGCGACGGACGCCGCGTGCGAGTCACCGCGCTTCGGGACATCACGCTGCGCCACGACGCCCGAAGAGAAGCGCGACGTCTGGCCGGCCTGGTGGATCAGTCCCTGGCCGTCGTCCTGATCGTCGACCGGGATGGACGGATCACCTACGCGAATCGAGCGGGGTGGACCGCGCTCGAGCTCGATGGAGAGGATCCGATCGACCGGAGCTTCCTGATCTTCGTGGACGGTCTGGCGAGCGGACCCGCGGCCGGGGAGCTCGCCGAGGCTCTCGCCGAGGCTTCCTACTGGCAGGGCGACATCGTGCTGGGTCCCTGTGCGTCCGCGGGTTGCGTGATGCGGACCACGGTATCGCCCCTGCACGACGCGGAAGGGGGCAGTCCGGAGCGGGCCGTGACCCTGTTCGACATCACCGAGCAACGACGTCTCGAGGAGCATCTGAGGTACGCCCTCAAGATGGAGGCCATCGGCAGCCTGTCCGGGGGCATCGCCCACGACTTCAACAACCTGATCACGGTCATCAACGGGCAGGCCGAGATGCTGCTGGGGATCCGCGATCTGCCGCGGGAGATGAGGAACGGCCTGGAGACGATCCGTCACTCGGGAGAGAGGGGCGCGACCCTGGCGAGCCAGCTCCTGGCGTTCAGCCGCCGACAGGTGATGAAGGTGCGTCCGCTCGAGCTCAACGCGGTCATCCGCGACCTCGAGGACATGTTGCGCCGTCTCATCGGCGAGGACGTGCTCCTGCAGGTGGAATTGGAGCCCACCCTGCCCGTCATCGTGGCCGATCCCGGCCAGCTCGAGCAGGTGCTGGTCAACCTCGTGGTCAACGCCCGGGACGCCGTGCTGGAACGGCCGGAGAGCGACGGAGAGCGGCGGATCATCGTGGTGACCCGGTGGCGCGAGGACCCGTCGCGCGTCGAGTGGACCGTCACCGACACCGGAATCGGGATGACCGACGAGGGGATCTCGCACGCCTTCGACCCGTTCTACACGACGAAGCGGGACGATCGCGGCTCCGGGCTGGGGCTGTCCACGGTCTACGGCATCGTCACCCAGTGCGGGGCGAGCATCGACATCGAGAGCACCCTGGGCGAAGGGACCACGATCCGGATCCTCTGGCCGGCGAGCGAGCTCCCGGCGCAGGAGGTCCCCTCGGAGGAGCACGCCAGCGCGCTCCAGGGAACCGAGCGCGTCCTCGTGGTCGAGGACGACACGCACGTTCGCCACTTCATCGCCCGGGCCCTCGAGAGCCACGGCTACGAGGTGCGCGAGGCCCGGAACGGCCGGGAGGCCCTGGACTTCGTCGAGGGAGAGGGGTGGGACTTCGGTCTCGTGGTATCGGACGTGGTGATGCCCGACATGGGAGGGCGCAGGTTGTTCGAGCGGCTGGGGCAGCTCTATCCCGATCGCAAGTACCTCATGATCTCGGGGCACACGTTCGAGCGTCTCATCGACGCCGACGGCCTTCCCTCCGACATGCGGTTCCTGGCCAAGCCCTTCTCGATCCGCACTCTCGCGCGGACGTGTCGCGAGCTGCTCGACGCGTGAAAACCGGCCGCCGGGGGTGAACCACTCCCGCGCCCGATCCGTTCCAAGTTCCGGATCGGTAAGAGGTTCGGGCCGTGCGGCCGACACCGGATGGCGCGGATGCCCGATCCTCGTGGATAATCGTCAGCGCTCCGGAGCCCCCGTCACCGGCGAGCCGGAGCCCGCAATCGATCGCACGAACCGTACCCGCGAGAAACGAATCCGACCATGAAGAAGAAACACCTGCTGCTCGGGGCGCCACTTCTGCTCGCCCTGCCCTGCTGCGTATCCACTCCCAAGGCGACGCCCCCCACGAGCTTCCTCGATGGCGTCAAGCTCGAGGCCGACGGCGCGACGATCGACATCGAGGTCGGCCACCTCGTGCCGTACGCCGTCGACTGGAACGCCGACGACAAGAAAGACCTCATCCTGGGTCAGTTCTCCGGAGGCAAGGTCCGCCTCTACCTGAACCAGGGCACGGACGGCGAGCCCCGGCTCGCGGAATCCAGCTTCCTCGAAGCGGGAGGTGCGCAGATCTCACTGCCCGCGGGGTGATGCATCGGAGCCTATCCACAAGGCGTGGATTACAACGCGGACGGGAAGATCGATCTCATCGCCGGTGACTCCGAGGGACAGGTTTGGTTGTTCCTGAACGTCGGCACGGAAGAGGAGCCGCAGCTCGCCGGGGGCACGCGGATCGAAGCGGCCGGCAAGCCGATCGTCGGCTCGTCGAGAACCTACAAGATGGTCGACGACCGATACGAGGTCGACGAGATCATCCCCGGCAATCACGAACTGGCCGACATCTACTCCAAGATCCACATGGCCGATTGGAACGCGGACGGCCTTCGGGATCTTCTGATCGGGCAGAACAGCTCGATCGTCTGGTACCGCAACGTCGGCACGGAGTCCGAGCCGAAGTTCACGGATCCCGAGCAGATCTTCGCGCCGGGGGACTTCCCCTCGCGCCCGTCTCCCTACGTCATCGACTGGGACGGGGACGGAAACATGGATCTGCTCGTGGGCAGCGAGCGGCCGAAGGTCCTCTTCTTCCGCAATGACGGAATCCCCGAGGAGCCAAAGCTCGCCGAAGGGGTGGATCTGAAGCTGACGGGCGAGGGCTTCGATGACGGCTACCGCCTCCGCTTCGACGTGACCGACTGGGACGGCGACGGGATCCTCGACATCCTGGCCGGAGACTTCTACAGCGTGCGGGAGGGCGACGACTACAAGTCCGGCGGGCGCGTCTGGTTCTTCCGCGGGCAGTGAATCCGCTCCCGTTTTCCTGCATTCCTCGGCGGTTCTCTGGACAACGCCGCCGAGGAATGCAGGAGCGGGTATCTTGGGACGCTGACGTGAACCACTTCATCGCTACGGGACGGCAAATCATGAAGCTCAAAGCCCTGTTCCTGGGAGCCCCCCTGGCTCTCGCCCTTCCTTGCTGCGTCTCTCCTTCCGCGCCCGCCGTGCCCTCGAGCTTCCTCGGAGGACTCAAGCTCGAGGCGAGCGGGCAGGCGATCGACGTGGCGTCCGGCCACCTGGTCCCGTGCGCTCTGGACTGGAACGACGACGGTCTGAAGGACCTCGTGGTCGGCCAGTTCTCGGGGGGGAAGATCCACCTCTTCCTCAACCAGGGCTCGCGCGACGAAGCGCGCTTCGAGGAGTCCAGCTTCCTCGAGGCGGGCGGAGCGCAGATCTCGTTGCCCGCGGGATGATGCATCGGCGCCTATCCACAAGGCGTGGATTACAACGCGGACGGAATGAACGACATCCTGGCCGGGGACTCCGACGGCAACGTCTGGCTGTTCCTGAACGTCGGCACCAAGGAGGAGCCCGAGCTCGCCGCAGGCGTGCGCGTCGAGGCGGCCGGCAAGCCGATCACCGGTCGAACGCGGACCTACCGCCGGGGCGATGGTGAGAACGAGGTCGAGGAAACCGTTCCCCGCAGCCACGAGCTGGCGGACATCTACTCCAAGCTCCACATGGCCGATTGGAACGGAGACGGCCTTCGCGACCTCCTGATCGGACAGAACAGCACCATGGTCTGGTACGAGAACGTCGGCTCGAAGACCGAGCCGCAGTTCACGGGGCCCCGGGAGATCGTCCCCGCGGAGGGGGACTTCCCCAGCCGGCCGTCCCCCTACGTGATCGACTGGGACGGGGACGGCGTGCAGGACCTGCTCGTCGGGAGCGATCGACCACAGATCTTCCTCTTCCGCAACCGTGGAACCCGCGAGGAGCCCGAGCTCGCCGAAGGCATGGACCTGGGGCTGACCGGCGAGGGATTCCAGGGCAACTACCGGCTCCGCTTCGACGTGGCGGACTGGGACGGCGACGGGATCCTCGACATCCTCGCCGGCGACCGCTACTCCCGGAAGGACGGCGAGGCGAGCGTCCGCGGCGGTAACATCTGGTTCTTCCGCGGGCAGTGAGCCGGCCCCCGCTGCCCGCGGTTCGAGCATAGGAGGCGAAGCATGATCCACATCGTGGCCGTGCTGACGCTCTCGGCGGCGCCGTTCCTCCCGGACGCGCCGCAATCCGCCCGCGCGGATCCCTCGGCGCGTGACCTGCCCGAGGGGCGCACGGGCCTCGCCGCGCGTCACCCGGGGGACGTGGGGCTCGAGAAGGAGCCGGCGTTCGTGTTCCGGGAGGACTTCGAGGCGCGGTCCCTCGGCGACGTGCTCGCGCGGTGGGAGAGCGTGCGAGCGCGGGACATCATGTCCCTGGTCGAGGACGCTCCCGAGCGAAGCGGCGGCCGACGATCGCTGCGGATGGACCACGTGGGGGGCGAGGGCAACGGGGGACACCTCTACCGACGGCTCCTGCCCGGCCACAAGCGACTCCACCTGCGCTTCTACGTGAAGTTCGATCCCGGCTGCTGGCCGATCCATCACTTCGTCCACTTCGGGGGCTATCGACCTCTCCACGAGTGGCCCGAGGGCGGAGCGGGGGTGCGACCGAAGGGCGACGCGCGGTTCACCACGGGCCTCGAGCCCCACGGACGTCGGTGGGTGTGGGACTACTACACCTACTGGTCGGAGATGAGGGGCAGCCCGCCCCGCGGACAGACCTGGGGCAACTGCTTCGTGCGCGATCCCGCCCTCGCGGTGCGGAAGGGCGGGTGGATCTGCGTCGAGGCGATGATGAAGATGAACGACGTCGGGAGCTCGAACGGAGAGCTCGCCCTGTGGATCGACGGCCGGCTGGTGAGCCACCTGGGCGAGGGATTTCCCC
>CAYRXS010000164.1:0-14772 GCA_964428225.1 uncultured Planctomycetaceae bacterium | reverse complement strand
CCCTGACGCGACGTCAGGCGGGCTCCTGCTCCGCGTCCGTGCGCCGGCCCATCAGGAGGAGGAAGCTGAGGAGGACAACGGCTCCCAGAAGCAGGCACAGCCACGGCGAGAGGCCCAGGTACGTGCAGGGCAGGTACCCGCAGAACACCGCGGCGGCCATGGTCAGCATGGCGTAGGGGGCCTGGGTGCGGACGTGGTCGATGTGGTCGGAGGCCGAGGCGATCGAGGACATGACCGTCGTGTCGGAGATCGGCGAGCAGTGGTCCCCGAAGATCGCGCCCGAGAGGACCGCGGCGATGCTCATGACCATGAGGAGCTGACCGCTCTCGGGCCCGGTCTCGGCGAGGAGGGGCGAGTTGCTGCCGAGGGTGAAGGCGAGACCCACGACCAGCGGCAAGAGGATGCTCATCGTGCTCCACGAGGAGCCCGTGGCGAAGGCCACCAGACCCGCGAGCACGAAGAGCAGGCTCGGCAGGATCAGCGGATCGATCCGGTCTCCGACGAGCGAGGTGAGGAAGGGCGCCGTGCCGAGGTCGCCGCACACCGCGCCGATCATCCACGCGAGGTAGAGGATCGCGAAGGCGACCCCCATCGAGCGGATCGTCGTCCACGCGGCGCCGACGATGTCCCCGAGGAGCCCCGCGGTGAGCGCGCCGACGCAGGCCATGAGGAATCCGGCGATCGCTCCCCAGAAGAGCGGGGAGTACCCGCTCCCCTCGCCCAGGATCCCGATGATCCCCTGGGTCGAGAAGATCGCGATCTCGGGGCTCGCTTCCCGCATGCTCGCCACGCCGTCGGTGAAGATGAGGGAGAGGGTGCCGACGAGGAAGGCGGCCAGGGGCAGGACCGCGCGCCAGGCGCGACGGGGGATGTCGGGCGCCGGCTCCATCGTCGTGGCGTGCTCGGAGACCATCGGCGTGGCGCCCTTCCGCAGGACGAGACCTTCGCGACGCGCGCGACGCTCGGCATCGAGCATCGGCCCGACGTCACGCCCGCTCCAGGCGAGGACGCCGACGAAGAAGAGGGTGAGGATGCAGTAGAAGCTGTAGGGGATCGTCTGGAAGAAGATCCGGTAGCCGTCGTCCGGCGTCAGGCCCGCGGCGGGAAGCTGCGCGCTGAAGGTGGAGACCTCGAAGGCGATCCAGGTGCTGAAGATCGAGATCCCCGCCACGGGCGCCGCGGTGCTGTCCACGATGTAGGAGAGCTTCTCTCGCGAGATCTTGAAGCGATCCGTCAGGGGCCTCATGGTCGAGCCCACGAGGATCGTGTTCGCGTAGTCGTCGAAGAAGACGACGAGGCCCATGAGGTACGTGGCGATCTGCGTGCGCTTGACGTCGCGCGCGCGGCGGGCGATGGCGTCCATCAGTCCCTGGATCCCGCCCGAGCGCGTCATCACCCCGACCATGGCGAGCATGAAGAAGACGAACCCGATCGTGTAGAGGCGATCGGCGTTCACGAGCTCGGCGTGGAAGTACTTCGCGAACACGTCTCCCACGCCGCCGGCCGCGGAACCGAAGAGACCGGCGTCGCCCATGCGACGGACGAGCACCGCGCCCACCAGCACGCCCGCGAACAGGGCGAGGAGTGGCCGTCGGAGGAGGATCGCGAGAGCCACCGCGACGAGAGGCGGGAAGAGCGAGCCGCGGTCCGGGGGGGACCACGGCTCCGACAGGACCACCGGCTCCGCCGTCGAGCCGTCGACCGAGTAGCCGAGCCGGGCGGTCCCCTCATCGAACTCCAGGGTGAAGACCGCGCCGCCGGGAGAGCCTTCCGCCTCGTCGCGAATGACGAGCTCGCGGATGCCGCGCGCCTCGAGGTCCTCCGTGGAGACGGAGCGGAAGCCGCGCACGAGACTTCGCCGCAGCTCCAGATTCCACCCTTCGAGGATGGCACCGGGCTGCCCGGGGAGGTTCGTGCCGTGCACGAGGAGCTCCTTGCGTCCCTCGCCGAGGTCACGGACCGCGGGGCCGTCGAGGACGACCGCCCACAGGACGGGGCGCGCGTCGTCCTCCTCGGACCCGGGCTCGGGGCCGACCTTCCAGTTCAGCAGGAACTCGTGGCTCTGGAGAGCGGCGAGGCGCAGGGCGCTCTCCTGGGGCAGGAGGAACGCGCCCCCCAGAAGGGCGACGGCGATCAGGCCGGGTAGGAAGCGACGCATGCCCGGTCAGCGTAGGCATGGGAGGAGAGGCTGCAAGGATTCGCGGCCTCGATGCGACGTCCGAGCATGCTATTCTCCGCGCATGCCCACCGCCCAAGAGCTCCCCGGGGCGTTCGACGCCCTCCCCGCGTGGCTGCCCGAGGCGACCTTCTGGCTCGCCCTGGGCGCGGTCCTCGTGGCCCTCGCCGCGGCCGTGGGGGTGTGGACCCTCGTGGCCCGGGCCCGCGAGATCCAGCGCGAGGGCGAGCGGCTCGCGGTCCTGGAGCAGCTCCAGCACAAGCTCTCCGAGCTCGTCGCCGCCCGGGAGGACCTCGACCTGCGCCGGGTGGAGCACCTCCTGATCGACCTCCGCGACGCCCAGGGACGGCTCGAGGACGCGCTCCTGCGCTCGCTGGAGGCGGTGAGAGACCGCTCGGGCGAGGGCACGGACCTCGTGGTCGCCGGCGGCGGGGAGGGCCTCGGCGAGCGGGTCGTGAACCGGCTGCTCGCCCTCGGCTACCAGCGCGTGCAGATCGTGACGCGCCCCGAGAAGCTCGTCGAGCTCGCGGCGAGGGACGGCGAGGTGCTCGTGGAGGCGCGGCTCGGGGGCGTCCTGCACAAGGGGCGAGTCGTCATCCGGGAGGGCCGGCTCGCCGACGTGGAGATTCACCCGAGCTATTCCATCTTTCCATGACCACCAGCTCCGTTCCCGTCGCCCGGATCGAGGACCTCGCCCAGCACGTCGGCCAGACGGTTCGGCTGCAGGGCTGGGTCTACCACAAGAGCTCGAAGGGCAAGCTCCACTTCGTGCAGCTGCGCGACGGTTCCGGCGTCGCCCAGTGCGTCGTGTTCAGGAAGAACGTCCCCGAGGAGCTCTTCGCCGCGGTGGGGGACCTGGGGCAGGAGTCGAGCCTCGAGCTCGTCGGCGAGGTCGTGGCGGACGAGCGTGCTCCGGGGGGTCACGAGATCCAGGTGTCGGCGGGAGCGGTGGTGCAGGCGGCGGAGGGGTATCCGATCACCCCGAAGGAGCACGGCACGGACTTCCTGCTCAACCACCGCCACCTCTGGCTGCGCAGCCGGCGCCAGTGGGCGATCATGCGGATCCGCCACACGATCATCTCCGCCCTGCGCGGCTTCTTCGACGGGCGGGGATTCGTGTGCATGGACTCGCCGATGTTCACCCCGAACGCCTGCGAGGGGACGTCGACGCTGTTCGACCTCGACTACTTCGACCGCACCGCGTATCTGACCCAGTCGGGTCAGCTCTACGCCGAGGCGTCGGCGATGGCCCTGGGCAAGGTGTACACGTTCGGCCCGACCTTCCGCGCCGAGAAGTCGAAGACGCGCCGGCACCTGACCGAGTTCTGGATGCTCGAGCCCGAGGTCGCCTACGCGGACCTCGACGACGTGATGGACCTCGCCGAGGACATGCTCGTGCACGTGGTCGAGCGCGTGCTCGAGGACCGGCGTCCCGAGCTGGAGGTGCTCGAGCGGGACCTCTCGAAGCTCGAGGCCATCCGCAAGCCCTTCCCCCGCATCACCTACGACGAGGCCGCGGAGATCCTGAAGGCGGACCCCTCCTCCGACTTTGTCTTCGGGGAGGACTTCGGCGCGCCCGACGAGACGATCCTGTCCCACCGCTACGATCGACCGGTGATGGTCACGCACTATCCGGCCGAGGTGAAGTCCTTCTACATGAAGCGCGACCCCGAGCGCCCCGACCGTTCCCTGTGCGTGGACGTCATCGCCCCCGAGGGTGTGGGGGAGATCGTCGGGGGCAGCCAGCGCGAGGACGACCTCGACGCCTTGCTCTCCCGCATCCGCGAGCACGAGCTCCCCGAGGAGGCCTTCTCCTGGTACCTCGACCTGCGCCGCTACGGCACCGTCCCCCACGGCGGCTTCGGCATCGGCCTCGAGCGCACCGTCGGCTGGATCTGCGGCGTCGAGCACATCCGCGAGTGCATCCCCTTCCCGCGGATGATGTCCCGGATGGAGCCGTAGGCCGACGCCGTCTTGACGGATGTCAAGGCGCGGGGCGCCGCGGTTGACCGTCTCCGGCCCGGCACCTCCAATACGCTGGCCCCGGCCCCTCGAGCTCCCAGGAGACGACCCATGAGAATCCTCGCCCTTCCGATCCTCTCCCTGGCCGGGCTCGTCCTGGCCGCGACGCCGGCGCTCGCCCAAGACTGCATCGAGTGCCACGTGGACGTCACTCCGCGGATCGTGCAGGACTGGGAGCTCAGCACGCACGCGCCCGCGCAGGTGGGCTGCGAGCTGTGCCACGGGACGAAGCACCAGACCGCCGACGACGTCGCTCTGGCCAAGACCGTGACCGCGGAGACCTGCGCGAACTGCCACCGCGAGCGGTACGCCGAGTTCAAGAAGGGCAAGCACGCACTCGCCTGGGCCGCCCTGAAGGCGATGCCCACGACGCACTACAAGCCGATGCTGCTCATCGACGGCATGAAGGGCTGCGGCGGCTGCCACAAGCTCGGGCTCAAGGAAGCCGAGGAGATCGCGCGGCTGAAGCAAGACGGCATGGGCTTCGGCATGGCCTCGTGCGATGCGTGCCACACGCGCCACACCTTCTCCGTGAGGGAGGCGCGCGAGCCCGAGGCCTGCGCCACCTGCCACATGGGCTTCGACCACCCGCAGTGGGAGATGTGGTCCACGTCGAAGCACGGCATCCGGCACATACTGAAGCGCCAGGGCGTGCTCCCCGAAGGCGCCGCGGCGCCCACCTGCCAGACGTGCCACATGTCGGAGGGCAACCACGAGGTGCGCACGGCGTGGGGCTTCCTCGCGGTGCGAACGGACGGCCTGGCTCCCTACCCGGGCGAGGATGAGGAGTGGTGGGCCAACCGCGTCACCATCCTCCAGGCCCTCGGCGTGCTCGATCCGGACGGCAACCCCACCGCGCGACTGGACGTGGTGAGGGGCGCCCAGGTGGCCCGCCTCAGCGCCGAGGAATTCGACGCCGAGCGCGCGAAGATGATGGCCGTGTGCGGCGACTGCCACTCGGAGAACTTCGCGAAGGCCGAGCTCGAGAAGGGCGACCTGATGATCCGGGAGGTCGACAAGCTGATGGCGGAGGCGATCCGCATCATCGTGAACCTGTACCGGGAGGGGGTCCTCGAGAAGCCGGAGGGCTACGCCGCCGCCTTCCCCGACCTGCTCACCTTCCACGACTCGCCGTCCCCGATCGAGAACCGGCTCTTCCAGATGCACCTGAAGCACCGGATGCGTGCCTTCCAGGGCACGTTCCACATGAACCCGGATTACGCCCTGTGGTACGGGTGGAACGAGATGGTCCTCGACCTCGACGAGATCCGCGCCATGGGTGACGAATTGCGCCGGCGAAAGGACGAGGACGAGTAGGGCTCGTCGCGAGACGACTCTCCGTACGGGGGACGACGCGTTCGTGGGACGGCACCCGAAGGCCGGCGGCCTCCATACGGTGGGCCATGCACGGAGCTCTCCGCACCGAGTCGCTGTGCGCGGGGGGGACGACGCCCGAACATCGGAGGTCTCCGTACGGTAGGCGGAGAGCCGTGGGCGCGGAGGTCAATCGTCACTCGCCACCGCGGGAGACGCGATGCGCCACTGGGCGGGATCAGACGCCGTCATCCGGAATCCCCTCGAGCCCCGGGTGACGGGGCCGCGCACCCAGAGGAAGTTCTGGCGGAACTCCTCGAGGGTTCCCCGCAGATCGAGATCCGAAAAGCGGTCCTTCGCGTCCTTGGCGATGCGCACGCGCAGCGCGTCGTCGCGGTGGGGGGAGCGGAGGAGCACCGTCCAGTCCCCGTTCTGCTCGTCGAAGATCCGGTAGATGCTGCCGAAGACCTCGACGCGGGCTCCCGGCTCCTTGCGGCAGAGCTCGAGCGCGGCCTGGAGCGCGTCCTTGTCCTCGGCATCCACCACGCGAACCGGGTCCTCGGCGTGCCGGGTCCGGAAGGTGTCGATGGCTTTCGCGCGCGCCTCCCACCAGGGAAGCAGGCGGTCGTAGGGACGCCGCGCCTCGGGGGCGCCGGGGGTCTTCGCGCGGTTCGTGTCGGGATGCCAGACGCCGAGCCGCTCGCTCCGCGCGGCCTCCTGGGCGTCCGCGAACGCCTCGTGGCAGATGCGGCTGTAGCCGTACTTGTTGAAGTAGGGGCTCCACCCCTGGCGCACGAGAAGCAGGTTGAAGTCCGTGCCGTCGGGGAGGAGCACGTGGCAAAGCAGGCGCCCGTAGACGTCGTGAGCCTCCACGCCGTCGGGGAAGAGCAGGCCGATCCTCGGTCGCTTCCCCTCCTCGGCGAGTCCGGCGAAGAAGTCCTGGGCCCACAGCATCGACTCCTGGCCGAAGATCGTCTCCGGCTTCGTCGTGGACTGGCTCGGCCGGCCGGTGATCTTCTCCTCCGTGTCCACCGAGAGCAGGCGCAGCTTCTGCACCTCGCCCGCGCGGCGGATGTGGATCGTGTCGCCGTCGACGACCTTCTCGATCTCGAAGAGCTTCTCGGGCGGCGCCGGTCGCCAGCGCTCGCAGGGGCGGACGTCCTGGGGGGCGAGGAGGGACAGGAGGACGGCGAGGAGGAGGTTCATGGCGTTCACTCCGCGATGCGGGGGGGCTCGTAGCGGGCGTCGGGGTCCACGGTCGTCGCGTACTCGCTCTGCCAGCCGTCGAGGAAGAAACGCTCGAGACGCCTCGCGAAGGAGGCGCCCTCGACGATCACCCCGAGGTTGCGGCCGACGTCGAAGTAGTCCCGGCTCCAGTTGCTCGTGCCGAGCCAGGCCCGCCTTCCGTCGACGATCAGGTGCTTGGCGTGGACGACGCGGGCGTAGGGGATGAAACCGGTGGAGCTCGGGGGAAGGGTGACCAGGCGAATCTCGATGCCCGGGACGCGCTGCAGGGCCTGCAGGCGGTCGATCGTTCCCGCGCGCTTGCACCAGTCGGCGAGCAGGAGCCGCACGTCGACGCCGCGCGCCGCGGCACGCCGGAGGGCGTCATCGATCACGGGCCAGGGGCGGCCGTCACGATCGACGGCGTCGTAGGAGAGCAGTTGCACCCAGGCCGTGTCCCGGGCGCCGTCGAGCAGGCGGAGGATCGCCGCGAGGTTCCACGCGCTCTCGTCGACGCCGAGCCCGTCCGGACTGCTCGCGACCAGCCGGACCGTCGCGTGGTCCCCGCGCGTGAAGGTCACGCGCTCCGGCTCGACGGCGAGGTCGAGGCTCGGAGGGATCTCGCCGGCGGCGAGCGCCCAGTCGTGCTCGAAGACGGTCGCGACCTGGGCCGCGAGGGACGTGGATCCGATCCGGACCCCGAGCTCCTGGATGTGCTCCAGGGAGCGCCAGTCGAAGTTCGCGCTGCCGAGGAACGCCTCGCGCCCGTCGACGAGCATGAGCTTCGCGTGGAGGGCACCCCCCGTGAGCTCGCCGAGGTCGAGGCGGCGCACCTCGATCCCCCCGGCCGCGTCGAGACGAGCGAGGGTCTCGGGGTAGGTCGAGGCAAAACCCGCGTCGGCGAGGAAGCGTACGCGCACGCCGCGCTTCGCCGCCTCCTCCAGCGCGACCACGACCGGCTCGAGGCGACTACCGGGGCGGTTCGAGGCGTAGAAGTGGGCCAGCTCGATCCGGGTCCGGGCTCCGTCGATCATCTCGCGCCAGACGACGTGGGTCTCGCGGAGGTCTCCGTGCCCGAGGGTGGTCTCCGCGGGGGAGGTCTCCACCAGCTCGATCGTCTCGTGCTCGCCTCCCCGGGGCGCCGAGGAGCCGAACGAGAGGCAGGAGGCGGCGACAAGGCCGCCGGCGGTAATCAGCAGGGGACGGATCATGATCGCGCGGGGAGCCCGGCATGATGACGCGCTCCCCCGGGGATTGCCACCACCGGCCCCGGGCCCGTCAGCGCCCGTAGAGCACGTCGTCGAAGAGGTCGCACCCGGACTCGTGCAGGCGCTCCCCCGCCCGCGTCTCGTCGCCGAGCTCCAGGTGGCGATCCGTGTCGGTGCGGTACTCGGGCCACGCGGGGAGGTCCTCCCCGGCGTTGGGATTCCCCGAGGACGCGAAGGCGACCCAGTACCGCATCATCTGGTCGGAGAGGGCGCGGTCGCGGCGGTCGTAGAACGCCCGGGGACGGGCGTCCGCGAGCGTTCCGAAGACGTAGGGGAGCTCGACGGCGTGCGTGGCCCCGATCCGCAGGTGACGTGCTCCCGGGGAGATGCGCGTGAAGTGGTACAGCCAGACGCGGCGGTCCTCCCCCTCCAGGGCGCGCGCGAGGTGGCGGGCGGGAGCGACGAAGGCGGAGAGGGTCGTGATCTCGCTGATTTGCTCCCGCACCTGGTCAGGCTGGTCGGCGGGGAACGTGGCGAGCACCTTCACGTGGTGATCGGGGAAGATCTTGCGCAGGAGCCACCGGTATCCGGAGACGGTTCGCACCGGCATGCGCTTCATGAAGAGGTCGGCCTCGGTGGCGTTCGTGCCCAGGAGCACGTCCACCGGGTGGGCCTCGCCGGCGTCGACCAGCTTGCGCGGTTCGCCGGGAAGGACGACGCCGTCGACGACCGGCCAGTAGCGGTCCTCCGTGGCGAACAGCCCCACGCCCGGATCGGCGGCGTCGAGCAGATCCGTCGCGTCGATCTTTCGAAGGGCGGAGAGGGGATCCGCAGCGTCCTCGCAGCCGAGCGTCGTCGACAGTCGGACTCCCATGGCCTCGGCCGACTCGAGCTTCTCCGTCGACTCGGACAGAGCTCGTTGCGTGCCCAGGGCGTGACCGCTCTGCAGGATCGCCCGGACGAAGAGCCCCTCCGCGGCGGGCATGACCAGCAGGTGGCCGATGCTGCCGGCTCCCGCGGATTCGCCGAAGACGGTCACGCACTCGGGATCGCCGCCGAACGCGCGGATGTTCCGGCGAACCCACTCGAGGGCGGCGACCTGGTCCAGGAGCCCGTAGTTGCCAGACGTCCCCTCCGGCGATTCCGCGGTGAGCGCGGGGTGCGCGAGAAAGCCGAAAGGGCCGAGGCGGTAGTTGATCGTGACCAGCACCACCCCGCGCCGGGCGAAGCGCGTCCCCTCGTACACCGAGAGCGAGCCGGAGCCCGTCGTGTAGCCGCCGCCGTGGATCCACACCATGACCGGGGCGAGCCGCGGATCCTCCGCCCCGGGATTCGTCGGGGTCCAGACGTTCAGGTACAGGCAATCCTCGCTCGTCCGCGGGGGAGGATCGCCGATCTCGGGAGAGGGCTGCGGGCAGGAGGGGGGGAGGTCGAGGCAGTCGAGGGTTCCCTCCCAGGCCTCGAGGGGCTCGGGCGGCCGCCAGCGTCGCTCTCCGACGGGAGGAGCGGCGAAGGGGATGCCGCGGTAGACGTCGACCGCTCCCTCGCGGACCCCGCGGACGAGGCCGTGCTCGGTCCGGGCGGTGGGATTCTCCGGGGCGGCGGTCGCGGGCAGCAGGAGGGCGAGAGCGAGGGCGGCGATCGACATGGGCGGAACCTCGAGGCGTGGACGGTCGGGCGGTACGTCCTCGGCGGACGGCCGGGAGGCTCCCGCGTGAAACGGAGATCGACCGTCGCCGTACGCGAAGGAGCCCGCGTCGGACCGCCGCCGTCCCGGGGGAGGGGGCGAGGCCGAGCGGACTCCGGAGGCCGCTCGCGCGCGGCTGCGGCTAGAACGCGCCGAGCTCGAGGTCCTGCGCGTTCGACAGCGCGAAGGGGGTGACGCCGCCGAAGTGGAGGGCCTGGGTGGAGGCCTCGAAGCCGCACAGGAGCGGCCAGTTCGGGACCTCGGGATCGAACACCGCGGTGGGGCCGGGAGTGAGGCCGAGCCCGAAGAGCTCCCCGCTCGGATCCGCGATGTTGACGAGCAGCGTCTGGCCTCCGCTCAGCGTGAAGGAGAAGGGGGTGGAGTAGGCGACGAGCAGCGCGAAGCCGTGGCCGGTCGTCGAGAGGTCGACGGTCCCCGTGAACGTGTCGCCGAGCACCGCCGTCGTCGCGGTGTAGCTGCCGGGATTCGCGCCCCCGTTGCGGAAGGTCGTGGTGGCGGGACCGCAGACGCTGTAGCCGCCGGCGTAGGCGTTGTTCGCCCCGAGGTCGTTGGACAGCCAGAGGGTGACGATGTTGTCGTTCTGCCAGTTGAACGTGATCTCGCAGTAGTCGGCGTCTCCGGTCGTGTCGGAGAGCGGGATGCTGGTCCAGGTGTCGCCCGCGTTCAGGGTGTAGGTGGACTCCGCGAAGTTCGGGAAGAAGCCCGAGGTCCAGCAGATGGCCACGCGGCTGAAGAATCCCCTCAGGATGCGCGGGAAGTTGCCGCCCGCGGCCGACAGCCGGACGTCGGGCATCCAGGTGGTGCCCACGTCGGCGCTGACCGCGACGTAGATCTCGTCGTCGCCCGTGCGGTCGTCGTCCCAGGTGATGAAGGGCCGGCCGGCGCAGACCATCACCTCGGCCGAGTCGACGTCGTCGGTGCCGGGAATGTAGCTGCCGATCTGCGTGTCGCCCTTCCAGATTCCGCCGTAGGTCTGGGAGACGTTCGCGCGGAGCTGCTCGGGCGCGCCCGCGGGCTTCTGCTCCTGCCAGGCGACGACGACCGTGGCGCCCATCACCTCGATGGACGGGTCGTGCTGGGCATCCCCGGTGGTGTCGAGAGGGTCGTCGACCTGGGTGTCGGAGGTGTGCCAGGTCTGCCCGCGGTCGATGCTGATCTGGTACCAGACGTCGTCGATCCCGTTGCGGTCGTCCTGCCAGACCACGTAGACGTTGGAGCCGTAGGCGATGGCGTCGATGCCGTCGACGTTCGCGGTCCCCGCGGGGAGGACGGGGATGTGGACGGGGGACAAGAAGCTGCCGAGGACGTCCGTCCTCCCGACCGTGGCGTAGAGCTCCTCGTTCGAGCTCGTGTCCGGATCGACGGCGATGATGAAGTAGAGGTTGTCGACGGAGGAGGCGTCGGTGACCGTGAAGCGCCAGCCGCGGACCGCGCCGGCGCCCTCCGCGTAGCCGTTCTCGATGCGTTGCTCGCCCGCCCAGGTGACTCCGCGGTCGGTCGAGTAATTGAAGAAGATCTCGTCGTTGCTCGAGCCGTGGCGCTCGTCGGTCCAGGCGACGTAGACGTTGTCGTCGACGACGCTGATGCTCCAGGGCTGAAGATAGCGCCGCTCGGCGCCAGGGCCGCTGTCGACGCGCACCGGGGTGCTCCAACTGAGGGAACCGTCCTCGGACGTCGTCACGTAGATCCAGTCGTTGTTGTCGTCGTCCACGTAGGCGGCCGCGATCAGGTCGCCATCGGAGGAGATGGTCGGGTAGGCGGCCTTGGTCGTGTTGTCGATCTGCACGCTGTCGCGGGCGTTCTGGGCCAGCGCGGGAGAGGCGAGCAGTCCGGCGAGAAGGAGCACAGGGAGGGGACGCATGGGGCTTTCCTCGAGCTAGAGAGGGAGACGTGGACAGGATCGTAAGGCATACCCCGCGCGTGCGGGGCCGGGTGGCGCTGCGGCGGGGCCGCGGAATCCCGGTTGGCGCCCCGGGGAGGGGCTCGGCCGCTTCTACGTGCCCCCGGTGAATTGGTGACGGGGACTGCTCCGAAGAGCCCGGCGGGCCCTCGGCGGAACGCGCCGGGCCCCGGGATGCGTCCTCGCGGCACGACGCGGAATCTTCGTTCCTGGGTGGTCTCCTGCCGGAATACGTGTGGTAGCTTCTGTTCTTGGTGCGTTCGCGCGGCTTCGTCCGTCGTGCGGCGCATGCCCCAGCGACCCCCCCTCAGGCCGACGCCGCCATGATCCGCTTCTCCTTCCGCGTTCGCGGACTCTCCCGGGCCGTCCGTCGTTCTCGCCACGCCCTGCTCGGAGCCGGGCTCCTCGCCCTCGCGGTGGCGGGGCGCTCCTCCTGGGCCGGGGCGCCCCCCGGCTACTACGACACCGTCGACGACACGAACTCCGACACCCTGCGCGCCACCCTGCACGCGGTGATCGACGACCACGTCCGCTATCCGTACACCTCGTCGAGCTGGGACACCTGGAACATCCTCGAGCTGGCCTGGGAGGACCCGAACTACTCGGCCCGGATCCTCGACATCTACAAGAACGCCTCGTACCCGAAGTACGGGGGCGGCAACTCCTACTACGACCGGGAGCACATCTGGCCGAGCTCCTACGGCTTCCCCGACGACGGCAGCGACAACTACCCCTTCACGGACTGCCACGGCCTCGCCCTGTGCGACAGCGGTTACAACTCCGCCCGCAGCAACCGGCCCTTCCGCAACTGCAGCAGCTCGTGCGCGGAATACCCGACCGAGTACAACAACGGCGTGGGTGGGGGCAGCGGCACCTATCCCGGCAACTCGAACTGGGGCTCGGGGGCCTTCACCGCCGGTACCTGGGAGACGTGGATGGACAAGCGGGGCGACGTGGCCCGCTCGATCTTCTACATGGACATCCGCTACGAGGGGGGCACTCACGGCGGAACGGGGGTGCCCGAGCCGGATCTGCGCCTCACCGACAGCGAGTCGCTCATCGACCAGTCGAACACCGGCAGCAACGAGCCGATCGCGTACATGGGGATGCTCACCGTCCTCCTGCAGTGGCACGAGCAGGACCCCGTCGATGCGCTCGAGATGGACCGCAACGACATCGTCTACACCTGGCAGCAGAACCGTAATCCGTTCATCGACCACCCCGAGTGGGTCGACGTGCTCTACGGGCCGGGCGGCGAGCCTCCGACCGAGCCGTGGATCAACGAGTTCCACTACGACAACTCGGGCAACGACGTGGGCGAGTTCGTCGAGGTCGCGGGACCCGCGGGGCTCGACCTGGCGGGCTGGGAGCTCGTGGCCTACGACGGCTACACCGGCCTGGAGTACCAGACCGTCGCCCTGTCCGGCGTGATCCCGGACTGGGGTGACTGCCTCGGCGCCGTGGACTTCGCGTTCGCGGGATTGCAGAACGGCGCGCCGGACGGGATCGCGCTCGTCTCCCCGACGGCGGGGACGGTGCAGCTCCTGAGCTACGAGGGCACGTTCCCGGCCGTGGACGGTCCCGCCGCGGGATGGACGTCGGTCGACGTCCTCGTGTCCGAGACGGGGGCCACGCCCGCGGGCCACTCGCTGCAACTCGGCGGGGCCGGCAGCGAGTATCCCTACTTCGACTGGGAGGCGCCGCAGACGGACACGCCCGGGTCGACGAACGCGAACCAGTACTTCGTGGACGGCTGCCCGGAGGCCACGGTCTTCGGCTGCGGCGTGAACCCCACCGGGAGCATGACCGTGATCAGCGGCGCCCCGCGCCTCGGCCAGGTGCTGACCCTCGGCGTGGACAACCCGCTCGGAACCCAGGGCGCGGGCTCGCTCACCTTCCTGTTCGTCTCGACCGCCGCGGATCCGGACTACCCGTGCGGCTCGTCCATTCCCGGCTTCGGAATGAACGGGCCGGGCGCGAACGGCGAGCTGCTCATCGGAGTCGTTCCTCCGGATCCCGCGGTGTCCCTGATGGGGCCCCTTTGGTCGGTTCCGGGCGTGCCGGCTCCGATCCCGCTCGCCATCCCGAGCGACGCGGCTCTCGTCGGCCTCGTGGCCTTCGGCCAGGGGATGATCCTCGACCCCGCATCGACCTACGGCGTCAAGTTCGGTCTGACCGAGGGCGTCGAGATGCCCATCGGCTACTGATTGCGCCAAGCCTCGCATGACGAGACTGCTCGTCCTGAACGGGTCGATCCACCCCGACGTCTACCGCCCGCACGAGCAGTGGGCGCGGTACGTCGGCGACACGACGACGGACTCGGTCCACCTGCCCTCCGGCGAGGCGGTGCCCGACCTCGCCATCTTTTCGCACGTCCTGGTGACCGGCTCCGAGGCCTCGATCCTGGCGCCCGAGCCGTGGTACGACGTCGAGGCCGGAGTCGTGCGGGAGGCGGTCGAGCGGGGGCTGCCCGTGCTCGGGAGCTGCTTCGGCCACCAGATGCTGGCCCGGGCGCTGTCCGGGGAGGCCTGCGTGGGCGCGTCCGCCACCCCGGAGATCGATTGGATCGGCGTGGAGCTGCTCGCGCCGGATCCGATCCTCACGGGATTCCCCGACCCCTGCCACTGCTTCGCCTCCCACTTCGACGAGGTGGTGGATCCGCCGTCGCCCTGGCGCGTCCTCGCGCGATCGGAGGGATGCGCGGTGCAGGTGATGCGCTACGGGGAGCGGCCCGTGTGGGGGATCCAGGCCCACCCGGAGATCGACCCGGACGAAGCGCGAGCGCTCACGGAGGCGTTCATCGAGCGCATGCCCGAAAAGGCGCACCTCATGCGCCCCGTGCTGACGAAGGAGCCCCGGGACGACGACGTGGCCGCGCTCCTGATGCGCAACTTCCTCGGGGCCTGAGCGGGGCGTACGTGCACGGTGCCGGACCCCCTCGTGCGAGAGGGCCCGGCACCGGTGAGCTCGGTCGAGACGTCGAAGCTCGGAACGCCGTCAGGCGTTGAGCTCGAGCCAGTTCATGCTGACCGACTTCGGCCGCGTGAGGGCGGTTCCGACCGCGCGGTTCCACGTGAGCTGGGACAGCATGCCCATGGCCCGCGAAACGCTGAACAGCACGGTGTAGTACTCGAACTCCTTCAGGCCGTAGTGGTACAGCAGGGCGCCGGAGCCGGCGTCGACGTTCGGCCAGAAGTTGGCGATCGGGTTCTTGCCCTTG
>CAYRXS010000163.1:0-14778 GCA_964428225.1 uncultured Planctomycetaceae bacterium | reverse complement strand
ACCGCCTTCGCCCTGGACTTCATCGGGCGCAACCGGGACGCCCACGAGAGGGGGAAGGAGCTCGTGATGATCCTCCCCGTCGGCCCGATGCCCCAGTACGAGACCGCGGCCGCGATCATCAACCGGCTGCGGCTCCCGATGAAGCACGTCCACACGTTCAACATGGACGAGTACGCCGACGAGGACGGCAACACGGCGCCGCTCGACTGGCCCGGCTCGTTCCAGAAGGCGATGACGGAGGGGTTCTTCGATCGCATCTCGCCGAAGCTCCGCCCCCCGAAGCGCCAGATCCACTTCCCCACGAAGGCGAAGATCCGCTCCTACTCGAAGCGCATCGCCGATCTGGGTGGCGCGGACGTCTGCTACGGCGGCATCGGCTGGTGCGGCCACATCGCCTTCTGGGAGGCCCACCTGGGCCTGCGCTGGCCCGATCCCGCGGAGTGGAGGGCGCAGGGGGCGCAGCTCGTCGACCTGCACCCGATGACGATCATGCAGAACGCGCTGCACAGCTTCGGGGGCGACTGGAGCTGGGTCCCCCCCGCCGCGAACACGATCGGCCCCGCCGACATCCTGGGCGCGAAGGACCGCAGCTTCTGGCTCGACGGCGACCTCGGCGGCGGCGTTTCCTGGCAGCGCTTCATCGCGCGGCTCGTCGCCCACGGCCCGGTCCACCCCTGCGTCCCCGGCTCGATCCTGCAGACGGTGCCCGGCACGTACACGATCCTGGGCAACGTTGCGGACGACGTGGCGATCTCGATGCGCTGATCCTGCGAGTGAGCGGGGTCAGCGAAGCGCGTTCGCCATCCACGCCTCGACCGCCTGGCGACGCAGGGCCTCCAGATCGTCGGCGAGCCCCGCGCGATACTCCGCGATCGCGTCGCGCCCCTCCCAGCGCTCGACGAGGCCGAGGGCGACCGACGCGTCGTTCAGCCGGCCGAGGATCTTCTGGAGCGCCTTGATCGGCTCCGTGCTCTCCCCCAGCCATTCGAGGGCGTAGCGCAGGCGGCGGACCGCCTTGCGGAGGGAGTGGCACGCCTCGAGGTTCGTCGGCGCGGCCTCGAGCCGGCGGCCGCGCGCGGCGACCTGCTCCTCGAGCTTCCGCGCGTTCCGGCGGGCGAGGCCGTGCTCGATGCCCGGCAGGCGCTCGAGGGCCGCGAGCAGCTCCTCGAGCCCGGGATCCTCCAGGCCCGCGCGGAACCTCGCGTGCTCGCGCCGCCACCGCTCACGCAGCCACGGCTCCCAGGCCGGGGGAGGATCGGAGGCGAGCAGGACGTCGAGGTCCCGAAGCCTCCCCGCGCTCCGGCGGAACCGGCGCAGCCCGTCGCGGAGGGCCGGCCGCTCCCCCAGCCGGAGCCACGTGTCGAGCCGGCCCGCCGCCACGCGCACCTGGTGCACCCCCTCGAGATCGCTCCCCTCGGCGGCCACGGGCAAGTGGGCGAAGAGGTGATCCAGCCAGGTCCTCTGGGAGAGGAGGTCGGGCTCGGGAGGGGTGGGCATGGGCTCGCGGGGGAGGAGGGTCGCCTCATCGTAGCGGGTGTGGTCCGACGGCGCGGAGGGAGGATAGGATGGGGCGCTCGAAAACCCCGGCAGGCTCCCCCGCGCCCCCGTCGCGTCAAGGAAACCGGCCCGCCGGCCGATGAGGAGGCATGATTCCGTCGACCCTGCCCCCCCGCGCCCGGAGAGGAGCGGGGCCCGCTTGCCCCCGGATCCGTCCGGGTCGACAGAAGGCCCTTCCCCGTCGCCCCCCATTCCCGAGATCCGCCAAGTGAACGAACGCCCCCTTCCCCTCAGCGAGCCCTACATCGACGAACGCGAGGCCGACGCCGCGGCCGCGGCGGTCCGCTCGGGGACCTTCCAGGGCGGAGGCCCGCACCTGGCCCGCGTGGAGCAGACTCTGCGCGAGCGGTTCGGCGCCCGCCACGCCCTGATGACGACCTCGTGCACGCACGCGCTCGAGACCTGCCTGGCCGCGCACGGCGTCGGCGAGGGCGACGAGGTGATCGTGCCCACCTTCACCCACACGAGCACGGCCAACGCCCCCCTGAGCCAGGGGGCTCGCATCGTGTTCGCGGACTCGATGGCCGATTCGCCGCACGTGGATCCCGCGGAGGTCGAGCGGAAGATCACCGACCGCACGCGCGCGGTGATCGCAATGCACTACGGCGGCATCCCCCACGGGATCGCCGAGCTGCGCGAGCTCTGCACCGATCGCGGCCTGATCCTCGTCGAGGACGCGGCCCAGTCCTTCGACGCGCGATTCGGCGAGCGGTACTGCGGCACGCTGGGCGACGGCGGCTGCATCTCGTTCCACGACACGAAGAACGTCTGCTGCGGCGAGGGGGGTTTGCTCCTCACCGACGACGACGACCTCGCGTGCGAGGCCCGGATCATCCGCGAGATGGGCACGGACCGCGCCGCGTTCCGCAACGGAGGGGCGTCGCGCTACACCTGGCGCAGGATCGGCTCCTCGTACATCCCCTCGGACCTCCTCCTGGCCGTCCTCGAGGTGCAGCTCTCCAAGGCGGACGAGATCTTCCGGCTTCGCCGCCGGGGCTTCGATCGCTACCGGGAGCTCCTGGCGGAGGCCGAGGAGAAGGGACTGCTGCGGTTGCCCGTCGTCCCCGAGGGCGTCGAGCCGAACGGGCACATCTTCCACGTCCTGCTCCCCGACGGGGAGACGAAGGGGAAGTGCCAGAAGGCCCTGAACGAGAGCGGGATCGGGGCCGCGGTGCACTTCCACCCCCTTCACTCCACGCCCTTCGGCCGCACCCTCACGCCGGAGCCGCCGGACGCCTTCCCCCACGCCACCCGGCACGCGGAGACCCTGCTGCGTCTCCCGCTGTATGCTCGGCTGAGCGAAGGGGATCAGGATCGGGTGGTGCGGCAGCTCCTGAGAGCGCTCAACGGTCAGCGCGGGTCCTCGGCGGCCTAGCCCGTCCGATCCGTCCCCGGCGGAGGCTACGTGCTGTCCCTTCTCGACAACATGCTCCTCCTGCAGGGCGTGCTCGTGCTGGGCATCGTCGCCGCGGGAGTCGTCTTGCGCGGCCCGGGCTCCGGGTTGTTCGCGCGTCTCGCGAGGGCCCTCGACGGCCTGGCCCGTCGACCCCGGGCGGCGATCACCGTCTGCGCGGCGGCGGGTTTCATCGGCAGCGCGCTGGTCGCGTGGCTCGCGTTCTGGCCCGAGCCGAACGTCCACGACGAGTTCAGCTACCTGCTCGTCGCGGACACGCTCGCCGAGGGGCGTCTCGCGAATCCCCCGCATCCCCTCTGGGAGTTCTTCGAGTCGATCCACGTCCTCCAGCAGCCGAGCTACGCGTCGAAGTATCCGCCCGGCATCGGCGTCGCGCTGTTTTCGGGCCGGCTGCTCTTCGGCCACCCCCTGGCCGGCATGTGGCTGACGGCGGCGCTCCTGTGCGGAGCGATCTGCTGGATGCTCCAGGGGTGGCTGCCGCGGCGGTGGGCATTGTTGGGGGGGCTCTGGGCCACGGCCCAGTTCGGGATCGCGACGTACTGGACGCAATCGTATTGGGGAGGAGCCCTGGCCGCGGCCGGAGGCGCCCTCGTGTTCGGTGCGCTTCCCCGCATCCTGCGGCGCCCGTGTCTCGGAGACGGAGCGCTGCTGGGGGCGGGGCTCGTCGTGCTCGCCGTCACGCGGCCCTTCGAGGGAATGGTGACGACGCTGCCCGCGGGATTGCACGTCCTCGGGTGGTTGATCGGCCACCGCGGTTCCGCGCTCCGCGACCGCGTTCTGACCGCGGCGACCACGGCCGTCGTTCTCGCCGGGGGTTTCGTGTGGATCGGGCTGTACAACCACGCGGTGACGGGGAGCGCGTTCCGGATGCCCTACCAGGTCCACGACGAGCAGTACGCGGTAGTGCCGCCCCTGCTCCTGCTCGAGAAGGGCCCGGTGCCGGAGTACCGCCACGAGGCGCTGCGCAGCTACTGGACCGAGAGCACCACCTACACCGGCTACGACGAGCAGCAGAGTCTCGCGGGCTTCCTCGAGGCGGCGCGGGTGAAGGCGGTCGGCCTGTGGTGGTTCTACGTCGGCCCCCTCTCGACCCTCGCCCTCCTCGCCCTCCCGTGGGTGTTGCGGCAGCGTCTGCGAGGCTTCGCCCTCGCGAGCATCGGTCTGCTCTTCCTCGCCTTGTTGCTGGAGACCTACGACATGCGGCACTACGCCGCCCCGGCCACCGGTCTGATCGTGGTGCTCGTGATGAGCTCGATGCGGCGCTTCGCCACCTGGGGTCGCGCGCGCGGCCGGATCGGCCGCAGCATCGTGCTGGGCCTGTTCCTCGCCCACTTCGCGCTCACCGCCGCCCAGGCCGCGACCCGGGGGCACGAGCCCGAATCCTGGTTCCTGCGCCGCGCCGAGATCCAGCACGAGCTGGAAGCCGACGACGCCCGCCACCTGATCGTCGTGACCTACGGCCCGCAGCACCACACCGCGAACGAGTGGGTCTACAACGCCGCGGACATCGACGAAGCCGAGGTGGTCTGGGCGCGGGACATGGGCGCCGAGAACAACCGCCGTTTGCTCGACCACTTCCCCGATCGCGAGATCTGGTCGTTGCACGTCGACCTGGACGACACGAAGGTCCCGCTCGTACCCTACGAGGAGTAGGCGGCTCGCGGTCGGGGACTGGAGTTCTTCCGCGGCACGGCGTCGTGCCCCTCCACGATCAGTCCGATTCCCGAGTTCCTCCGTGGCGGGCCAGCCTCTCGGTGATCTCCGCCTGCGTTTCTTCGCCGAGGGTGAGCTCCAGCACCGCGCCGGGCTTGCCTTCCTCGACGCGCACCTCACCATCGCCGCCCCGGATCCTGCTGGAAAGACGCAAGTACTCTCCCTCAATGATCAGCGACCATTCCACGCGATACTTACCCGGCGCGGGCACGATCGCCTCGATGATCCTCCCCTCGCTCCACGTCCCGATGACGTGGGACTCGTCGGAGATCCGTGGCCCGCGCAATACGGGGACGAGCCGATAACCCTCCCCCTCGAGCGGGAAGTCCCCGGTGACCCAGAGACTGACCTCGATGCCGCCGCGGAGAATCACGTCCTGGTCCGCCGCCGGATCATCGAGCTGCAGCTCCTTGTAGCCGGCGGCCTGGACCCGAAGCTCCAGATGTTCGGCCAGGGGAACGATCCATGCCGTGTCGGCCTGGTGTGACTGGCACCCGGACAGGGGATCACCCTTCACCTGCAGCTCACACCAGACCTCGCGAGGGACCTCTCCCCAGGACGTCCGCACGCGGGTCGTGACGACCCGTGAGATGGAGGCGAGGTCGACATCGCTCAACGCCGCGGGGCGAAGGTCGGCCCCCTCTTCGACGAGTACCCCGGGAATCTCGAGGAGCGTCATGGATCCCGAGTCCACGTAGTACTCGTCGCCGGCGATATGCCCCTGGATGCGGACGTCATAGCGTCCCGGCCGTAGCGGGCCGAGAGAGACCGTGAGATCCTCGCGGCTGGCGGCACGCCACGTGGACTTCCGGCCTTCCCGCTCGTGCGGGACGGCAACGACCACGATCCCGTTGGGAGGGAAGTCGTGCGGCCAATCCAGGCTGACCCATACGCGGGCCTTTCGCGTTACCCGCAGCTCGATGTCCCGCTGCCCCTCCCGCACGCGCATCGTCTCACTCGGGAGACAACCCAGCACATGGGCCGTCAGCTCCCACTCACCGTTCCGGGGAACGCCGATCAGCCGGAAGCGCCCGTCCTCGTCCAACCTGCCGCCGAAGAAGTCCATGGACTCCTTCATGTCCATCTGCGCCCAGTGGCCCTCCAGGAGAGAGAAGCTGCGGATCCGGAGGCGACCCTTCGAGACGGGATCACCGACCCCCGTGACGACGCGGCCTTCAGCGAGAATCGGGCCGGTCCCCAGCACGACGTCTCCGTAGTCATGCCCTTCCGGCGGCAAGGTGCGGGGGATCTCCCGGATCGACTTGTCCGGTTCCCTTCGCTTTCCCTCCTCCCACTTCAGCATCAAGAAACAGCTCTCGGCGGCCGCGAGCTCCGGGTCGAAGTCCACGCGAAATCGACCGTCGTCGTCGGTGGTGGACGTCCGAAAACGCCCCACTCCCGGAACCTGGTAGCCGATGCGGATCGCGACGTCGGCCAGCACGTTCCCTTCCTCGTCGAGAAGCCGCCCCACCAGCGGGACCGTCTCGGGGCGATCGAGTCGCACCACGACCTCTTCCCCCTCTTGGGTGGGCCCTTTCACGTTACGCGTGCACGTGGCGAAGCTGTCGTCGACCGAGCCGTACAACATCAGATCGAGGCCCAGGCCGACACGGGGGAAGACCGCCACGGAGTCCTCCAACGATTCGTGCAGGTTCTTGCCCACCCAGCTCGTTCCGGAGGGGACGTCTTCGACCCATAGGCACACCATCGAGCCATCAGGAGCATCGAACTCCACCCGCACCGATCCCATGGGCGGGAGACGCAAATCCACGGGTTCGCCCGTGATGTCTGCGGGCGTGACTTCGAGACCTACCGTCTCGAGGAAGGGAAGGGCCACCGCGAGCTCGACGGTCGGGTCCTGCTTCGAAGTCAGGGTGCGAAGGAGTCGCCCCTCGATGATCAGCCGTCCGTTCTCCGATCCCGAAGACAGCTCGATCGCCTCGTCCCCCGGCTCCACGAGGATGGGAACGTCCCCCATTGGACGACCCCCGGCGTCGAAGACCACGAGGGTCAAGCTCCGCGCGGCCTGGGATTCCTCGACGCCCGTGGTAACGACCGTGCGTGCCCGCGCGGCTTCGGACTCCACGGTGCCCGCGGCATCGAGCCGGCGCTCGGGACCCGCGACGGGCGCGCGTGGTCCGGCCACGTCAGGGGCGGCGGATTCCTCATCCGATCCGCGCGAGAGGACGAGGAGGAGGGCGAGGGCGAGAAGCAGGGCGAACAGGATGCCTACTCCATCCGCTGTTGCTACGCGGGGCATCTTCTGGTTTCTCCCCCTTTTTGGTACGCGGGTAGCGTCCACCCGGCAAGGACAAAAGGAAGGGCTGCCGGCAATGCCCCGAAGATGTCGCGGAAACGCCGGGCGGCGAGCTACGCGTCCGTGACCCCGACGCCCTTCCAGGTGCCCTGGCGCAGGTGGTGGATGGAGCGCTCGCCGGCGATGATGCGGGGGGCGATGTCGAGGGCCATCGTGATGCACTCGTCCATGTTGCAGTAGCGGAAGAGGCCCTCGCGGCCGAGGGTGACGAGGTTGTCGATGGGGCGCAAGGCCGCGAGCAACTCCTCGACGTGGAGGGCGAAGCCCTGGCGCTGGATCGGGTAGGCCTCGGGGATGCGGAGGACGTCGTAGCCCACGATCTCGTCGCGGCCGAGCAGGCCGAGGTGCTCGAATCCGTCGGCCGTCAGGTTCAAGAGCGCCTCGTCGTCGAGCGACCAGATCTCGTCGCCCGGGTTGCAGGAGATCTCGACGGTGATTCCCGTCCGATCCTTCGGGGCCATGTCCGCTTCGAAGAGAGAGGACTCCGTGATGCGCTGGAAGGGCACGTCGGCGTCGCAGAAGTACGTCCAGTGGTTGCCGAGCACCTTCGGCCTCGCCACCCGCAGGAAGACGAAGGTCATCCCCCGGAAGCCCAGGGCCATCCCGCGCAAGAGCTCGCGGCCCGCGTCGCCGAGCGTGCTCTCCACGAGCACGGGCAAGGGGATCGTGGAGACGACGGTGTCGAAACCCTCCGCCGTCGACCCGTCCTCGAAGCCCAGGGCGACCACGCGGTCCTCCTCGGTGCGGATCTCGTTCAGGCGCCGGCCGCAGAGCACGCGGCCCCCCCACCGCTCGATCTCCTCGGTCAGGCGCCGGGCGATCGTGCCGATCCCGCCGCGCGTGTAGTAGAAGGCCTTGCGGAGCTCGCTGTGACGGTGCTGGCGATCCTCGCGGCCGAGGAGCTGGAACGCGATCGACTTGCGCACGAACTCCAGAAGCGAGCCCGCGGTGATCCGATCGGAAGCGGTGCTGGTGTCGAGCAACGCGGGCTCGATGCCCCACACCTTCTTCGTGTAGGGGCCGAAGTAGAGCTCGTAGAGCGTCCCCCCGAACCGCGACCGCGCCCAATCCTCGAAGGAGACGAGCGGATGGCGACGCAGAAGATGCCGCATCCGCGCGATCACGACCTCGAACAGGATGCGCGTGCAGAGGATCGGCCCCAGGTTCCCCAGCACGTCCACCACCTCGAACGGGAAGTTCAGGTACCGGCCGTGGAAGTACTGCGCGGTTCGCTTGTCGATCTCGATCAGGTCGTCTCCGCAGACCTCGCGGAGCAACTCGAGCAACGCCGGATCGTCGGTGCACAGCTCGTGGGGCCCCAGGTCGAACGCGTAGCCGTCGCTTCGAAACGTGGCCGCCAGCCCCCCCGGCGCCGCGCTCGCCTCGTACACGGTCGCGGGCACTCGCTCGCGCAGCAGCAGATAGGCGGTCGCGAGCCCGGTGATCCCACCCCCGACAATGGCGACGCCGTTGCGCTCGGACCGCTGACTGTTCATCTCGGGAATGGACAGGGGAGGTGCTCTTCGGGGAAGTCACGGAGCCGCGGGGCGCGACCGCCGTGGGGATCGAGATCCTACATCGACCGCGGGGCCGAGGACACTTGCGCGAAACGGGTCGTCAGGCCTCGAGCGGGCCCACCACCTCCTCCACCGCCCGCAGGAGCGCGCCCGAGCACAGGAGCTCCCGGGTCGCCTCGATGTCGGCGGCGAGGTAGCGGTCGCGCTCCAGGGGCTTCACCCGCGTGCGCAGGAGCTCGTAGGCGGCGAGAGCCCCGCGGCCGGGCAGGAAGTCGGGATTGAACTCGCGGGCCTGGGCGGCGCAGAGGTACTCGATGGCGAGCAGATGTTCCGCGTTCGCAACGATCTCCCGCAGCTTGCGGGCCGAGGCCATGCCCATCGAGACGTGGTCCTCCTGGTTCGCGCTCGTGGGGATCGTCTCGACGGAAGCGGGATGGGCGAGCGAACGGTTCTCGCCGGCGAGGGCGGCGGCGGTCACCTGGGCGATCATCATCCCCGAGTTCAACCCCGGCTCGGAGGCGAGGAAGGAGGGCAGGCGGGAGAGGTCGGGGTTCACGAGCTGCTCGACGCGTCGCTCGGAGATGTTCGCCAGGGTGCACGTCGCCAGGGAGAGGTAGTCGAGCGCGGAGGCGATGGGCTGGCCGTGGAACTGGCCGGCGCTGATCACCTCGCCGGTGTCGGGGAACAGGATCGGGTTGTCGGTGACGCTGTTCATCTCCGCGGCGAGAACCTCGCCCACGTGGGCCAGGGCCGTCTTGAACGCCCCGTGCACCTGGGGGATGCAGCGCAGGGAGTACGGATCCTGCACGCGGTCGCAGTCCTCGTGGCTCTCCAGCACCTGGGAGCCCTCGAGCAGCTTGCGCACGTTCGAGGAGGTCCGCGCGTGGCCCGCCTGCCCCTTCAGCTCGGCGAGGCGCGCGTCGAAGGGCTTCACGCTGCCGAACAGCGCCTCGATGGTGAGCGAGCCGATCGCGTCCGCGCTCCTCGAAAGCCGCGCCGCTCGCAGCCACGCCCCGGAGCCCACCGCGGCCATCACCTCGGTGCCGTTCAGGAGCGCGAGCCCCTCCTTGGCCGCGAGCTCGAGCGGCTCCTCCCCCACCTTGCGCAGCGCCCGCTTCGCGCTCGTGCGCCGGCCCCCCACCGTGGCGTCGCCGTGCCCCATGTACGCCGCGGTCACGTGGGCGAGGGGCGCGAGGTCTCCGCTCGCCCCCACCGAGCCCTGCCCGGGCACGACGGGCACGAAGCCGGCGTTGAACAGCCGCACGAGCTTCTCGACCGTCGCGAGCCGGATCCCGGAGTGGCCGCGCAGCAGCCCGTTCAATCGCAGGATCTGCACCGCCCGTACCTCGCCCTCGGGCATCGGCTCACCGACGCCGCAGCAGTGGGACAGGACGAGGTTGCGCTGGAGCTCGGCGAGGTCCTCGCGGGCGATGGTGACGCTCTTCAGCTTGCCGAAGCCGGTGGTCAGCCCGTACACGGGCTCGCCGGACGCCACGCAGCGGTCCACGAGCCGGCGCGCCTCGCGCACGCGTCGCTTCGCCTCGCGGGCGACGCGCAGCCGCACGGGCTCACCCGCGAGCGCGGGGGCGAGGTCCTCGATCTTGAGAGACAGTCCGTCGAGAGTGAGGGTGAACATGGGTCGTCGAATGGGGGCCGAGCAGGATACCGGGACGGGCGTGGCGTGCGAGGATTGCGCAAGAATCCGCGCGTCGTCCGAACGGTTTCCCGGCCGTCCGTAGGTCGAGCGTCACCGAATCCCCGTCCCCCGAACCCCCGAGGCCCGCCATGCCCGCCACCACTCGCCGGTCCTTCCTGCGGACGACTGCCGCCGGTTCCCTTCTCGCTGCGACCGCCGGCGCCGCGCCGCGCCCCCGCCAGGACGACGATCCCGCCCCGAAGGCGACCGAGAAGCTCGACCTGCTCATCCTGGGGGGGACCGGGCACCTCGGCCCCGCCACCGTGCGCGCCGCCCTCGCCCGCGGCCACTCGATGACGCTCTTCAACCGTGGTAAGACGAACCCCCACCTGTTCCCCGAGCTCGAGAAGCTGCGCGGCGACCGCCACGACGATCTCGTGGCCCTGGAGGATCGCCACTGGGACGCGGTGATCGACACCTCGGCCTACGTACCGTCCCACGTCCACGCGACGGCGTCGATGCTGGGCGAGCAGGGCGCGCGCCAGTACGTGCTCCTGTCGACGGTGGGCGTGTACGCGGACCACGGCATCCCCTACGCCGACGAGGAGTCGCCGGCCATCGAGCTCACCGACGAGGTGGTGGCCACGATGACGACGATCCGCGAGTCGCTCGCCAACTACGGAGGCATGAAGCGGCGGTGCGAGACGGTCGCCGAGGAGGCGATGCCCGGCCAGGTCACGGTGATCCGTCCCGGTCTGCTGATCGGGCCGGAGGATCGATCCGACCGCTTCACGTACTGGACGGTGAGCACCGCGAGGGGCGGAGAGGTCCTCGCTCCGGGGGACGGCAGCGATCCAATCCAGTTCGTCGACGTGCGCGACCTCGGCGCGTGGATCATCCGGTGCATCGAGGAGCGCATCGTCGGGACCTTCAACGGCATCTGTCCCGCGGGCCGGTTCACGATGATGGAGATGCTCCACGGGCTGAAGGGCGCCTTCACCACCGACGCCCGCTTCACCTGGGTGCCCGTCGACTTCCTCCAATCCCAGGGGGTCCAGCCATGGACCCACATGCCCGGCTGGGTGCCGGCCGTGGGCGAGACCGCGGGCTTCCAGCTCGTGAGGACGGAGAAGGCGGTCGCCGCGGGTCTGGTGTTTCGAGCTCTGGCAGACACCGCGCAGGACGTCTTCGCGTGGTTCGAGGAGACGCACGAGCCAACTTACGAGTTCGGCGCGCTCGGCTACGGCATCCCGCGCGCACGCCAGGCCGAGGTGCTCGCCGCCTGGCACGAGCACGTCGCGGCGCGGGACGAGCCGGCGCCGGAGGACGACTAGAGAGCTTCGCGGAACTGCGTTACGTCAGGTCGTGCCTCTGGTGGTTCCTGGCAAGAAGCGACGACGACCGCGTATCCAGAGCGCTACGCCGAGGAGGAGCGACGCAGGCAGGGGCCGCCAGAGGCGCGAGAGGACGCAATGCAGTTCCGCGAAGCTCTCTAGTAGGCCGGATTCAACCGCCGGCCGCGCGCAGCATCACCTCGAGGCTCGCTTCGACGTCCTCCTCGGTCGTGGCCCAGGAGGAGACGGAGATGCGCATCGCCCGGCGGCCGTGCCACTTCGTTCCCCCGCACCAGCACGTCCCGTCGTCCTGGATGCGCTCGATGACGCGGTCGGTCTCATCGTCCGATCCGAAGGAAACGAGCACCTGGTTCAGGACGACGTCGTTGAGGATCTCGTGACCCGCCGCGCGCAACTCCTCGGCGAAGCGCGCCGCGTGTCGGCAGCAGCGCTCGACCAGGTCGACGAGCCCGACGCGGCCCAGGGAGAGCATCGCCGCCCAGACCTCGATCCCCCGCGCGCGCCTCGACATCTCCGGCGTGTAGTCCGCGGGATGGCGCACGTCCTCCAGCATGAGGTAGGAGGCATCGACCGCCATCGCCGCTCGCAACGCCTCGGGGTGGCGACACAGCGCGACGCCGGAGTCGTAGGGAACGTTGAGCCACTTGTGGCAGTCCACCGCCCAGGAGTCGGCGAGCTCGATCCCCTCCACCAGC
Organism: uncultured Planctomycetaceae bacterium; assembly: GCA_964428225.1. Classification (GTDB taxonomy): domain Bacteria; phylum Planctomycetota; class UBA1135; order UBA1135; genus JBFMCU01. The sequence goes on along the minus strand of CAYRXS010000163.1, from coordinate 2,574 downwards.
GACGCGCGGTCCGGCGAGACGCGTGCCCACAGACCGAAGGCGCCGTCGACGTGGACCCACGAGCCCGAGGCCCGGGCGCGCTCGCAGAGGGTCCACGCATCGTCGCAGGCTCCGGTGTTCACGTTGCCCGCCTGCAGGCACAGGATCGAGGGATGGTCGAGCCGGGGGAAAGCGTCGACGCGCATGCGCCCCTGCTCGTCGGTGGGTACGCGCACCACGCGCTCGGAGCCGAGCCCGAGCAGCCCCAGGGCCTTGAGCACGCTGACGTGCGCTTCCCCTCCGACGACCACCGTCGGCTCGGGAGCGCCGAAGAGCCCTCGCGTCTCGACGTCCCATCCGTGTCGCGCGAGGAGGGCGTGCCGCGCGGCGGCGAGACCGGAGAGGTTGGCCATGGTCGCCCCGGTCGTGATTCCTCCCCCGCACTCCGGGGGCAGGTCGAAGGCCTCTCGCAGCCACTCCAGGGCGATCTCCTCGAACCGCGCGGCGAGCGGCGAGGAATGCGCGAGCCCGCCGGCCTGGTCCCACGCCCCGGCGAGGACGTTCGCCGCGAGCGACGCGGGCTGAGTGCCGCCGACGACGAGCCCGAAGTAGCGCCCGCCGGCCGAGGCCACGGTCGCGGGACCCCCCCGCTCGTCGAGCAGGGCGAGAACCCGCGCTGGATCCTCGCCCCGCTCAGGCAACGGACGAACCAACTCGTCGAGCGCCGCCAGGTCGCCCGCGGAAGGAACCACGGGCCGTTCGTCGATGCGCTCCAGGTAGCGGGCGGCGCGTCCGGCCGCGTTCTCGAGCAGCGGACGCGCTCCGCGCGGCGTGGAGCTCATCGGCGATCACCTCGCGGACGAGGATCCTGCGGCCTCGATCGAGGCCGACCGGCGCGTGCTCTTCCGACGTGGTCATCGAACATCGTGTTGCCCCCTTCCCCGGTACGGGATGGGCTCCGAACGAACGGCACTTCCGCTCGTCCGGAGCTCACCCCAGTCTAAGGCGGCCGAGGTCCGGGCCAAGCGTGCTTCGAAGCGGAGACCTCGTTCGGCTCCGATCTCGTGGATCGCGGAGCCCTCGCCATGAGAAAGGGCCGCCTCCCACGAGGCGTTCTTCGAACCGGGCTGCGGACCGCGCGCCCACCGAACGTGCGCCGCGGCGGCAGCTCCTTCAGCTCGACCACGAGCTCGATCCCCCCCTTGGCGTCTACGCTCGCCTCCCGAACGCGAAGGGGGCGCGCCCGCGCCGGACCTTGCGTCGGGGGCGAGCGCAGCCGATGGGGGTCGGGCAAGACGACGCGATTCTTCATGTATTCGCGATCTTGGATTCCCATACGCTTCCTCCCTCGAAGTCGTTGCGATCTCGGATCAGGGGACGGTTGCGACAGTTCCCGCAACTACGAAAACGCACGTGGATTCCGCGTGTTTCACGTGCGATTTGCCGCGCGAGGGAACTGCCGTGATCATGAAGATCCACGAGGAAGGCGGAGGGGTCTCGACACTCGAGGCCCCGACCGAGACGCGCAATCGCGTTTCGACGGTGGGGACGCCCAAGGACGAGGAGCTGGTGAAGCTGCTCGAACGCGCGTTCCGTTACGTCGGACCGCCGATTATCCGGCCGGAGGAGAAGAAGACCCTCCGGCGCATCCGCTTGCGCCTGGGGCGGCGGATGGCATACCGCATTCTGACCGGAAGGGACCCCGGACCGCGGCCCCCCCGGATCCTGTAGTGCGGATCAGTCCCGACGCCGACGCACCCGTTTACCCAGCTCGACCATCGCCCGAGCATGGAGCATGCGGGAGGCGTTGGCGCTGGGGCTCTGCATCTGGTGCGCGATCGTTTCCCAGGAGGCGCCGCAGTACTCGCGCTGGAGGATTACCTCTCGGTACTCCTCCTTGAGCTCTGCGATCCCCTCCTCGAGAAGCTCGATCGCCTCCGCCTTCATGGCCTTCTCGCCGGGCAAGGTGATGGTGGCCGCGGGCTCGATGGCGATCTCTCCGCTCGTGATGGAGCCGCGGATGTGATCGATGGCCACCTCGCGCCGGCGATCCCGCTTCAGAGCGCGGGCGTGGCGGGCGGCCACCTTGATGCGGCGCTCCGCGATCCGGCTCAGCCAGTCGATCAGCCCCGCCTCCTCGCGCACCTCGAAGTGCTCGAAGGCCTGCACGGCGGCGACGAAGGTCTCCTGGAGGATGTCCCCCGACTCGAGGACGCCGCGAAGCCCAGGCCCCAGTCGCAGGCGCACGACGCGGCGGACTCGGTCGTAGTAGCGCGCGAACAGCCGATTGAACGCGCCGAGGTCGCCGTCCTGCGCGCGGCGCACGAGGTCGATCGAGGCGGCGGTCGCGGCCTCCGAGGCGCCTGTATGTTCGTCCGGGATCATCAACTCGTCGTCACCGGTGCAGCCGAGCTCGCGGGGAATTCCCGATGGAGGCGAAGGAAGGCTCGATCCGGTCCGGACCGTTTCCGCGAGGAGGAGTGTAACCGTACGCCCCGCGGTCCCGAACCCCGGGACGCGCGATCCGGGCCCCGCTCCGCGGCTGGGTAGACCCGGGTAGTTGCCCACCCGGGTCCCCCACAGATCCGGACGTGC
>CAYRXS010000162.1:0-14835 GCA_964428225.1 uncultured Planctomycetaceae bacterium | reverse complement strand
CCCCCCCTCCCCCCCCCGGGTGGGCCTTTGGCGGGCGGCGGCGCCGGCGCGGGGCCCAAGCCACCCCCCGGTGAGCTACACGGGCCGGGAATGGGACGCGGAGGAGGGGCTGTACTACTTCCGGGCCCGGTACTACGACCCGGTGCTGGAGCGGTTCACCGACCCGGACCCCTACGGCCCGGCGCGCTTCCCGGCGGCCGGCCCGCTCCCCCTGCTGTACTCTCTGGGAAACCAGGGGGGCTACGGGAACCCGGCGGCCGATCCGATGCCGTCGATCGGGATTCGTCGGGGGATTTCGGCGAGCGGCACGCGCTTTCGCCCTGTCTCCTCGGCGGGAATGGGGAACCTGCATTCCCGCATCTACGTGGACAACGATCCGGTCGGGCTGACGGATCCGTACGGGCTGCAGGACTGCGGCGACGAGTGCTGGGGCTCCCCGGACGCAGATTGCGTAGCTAGGTGTGAGGGGCGCAAGTTGAAGGGAGGGAGAGACGGAAGGCCGATACCCCCCCCCCCCCCACCCCCCCCCCGCGCCCCACACCCCCCCCGCCGGGGGGGAGACGTTCCAGCACATGGGGCTGATCGATACGCAGCACATCGCCCGCGTCGTCATTCATCCGAAGAATCCCGACATCGTCTACGTGGCGGCCGCGGGCCACGAATACACGCACAACGAGGAGCGCGGCGTCTACAAGTCGAAGGACGGCGGCGAGTCCTGGGAGCACGTCTTCTTCAAGAACGACGAGACGGGGGTCATCGATCTCGCCATGGACCCGAAGCACCCCAGCATTCTGTACGCGGGGACCGCGCCGCGCCTCCGCTACCGCTGGAACGATCCCGTCGGTGGTCCCGAGGTCGGCGTCTACAAGACCACGGACGGCGGTCGCAGCTGGAAGGCCCTCGACCGGGGCTTGCCCGACTTCGCGACGGGCGAGTACGAGCGCGTCGGCATCGACGTGTGCGCGAGCCAGCCGGAGACGGTCTATGTGCTCCTGAACCACGACCGGAACCCGGCCGGGCCCAGAGGCGCCGAGATCTACCGCAGCGACGACTACGGAGAGACCTTTCACCTGATCGAGGGCAACGAGGCCGTTCGCAGGACGCACCCGGGCTATGGCTGGTTCTTCGGCCAGGTGCGCGTGGATCCGAGTGATGCGGAAACGGTGTACTGTCTCGGCCTCTCCGCCCGAGTGTCCAACGACGGCGGCTATACCTGGAGGGGATTGCGGGGAACCCACGTGGACTACCACGGCATCTGGATCAATCCCGAAGATCCGACCCACGTGGTGATGGTCAACGACGGTGGAGTGATGATCTCCCACGACTCGTTCGCGACGTACCATCACCCGACGAACCTGCAGATCGCTCACGGGTACAACTGCGGAATCAGCCAGGAGGAAGGCAAGTTCTGGATCTACATCTGCGCGCAGGACACCGGTGGCTGGCGCGGCCTGGTCGATCTGAGCCGGGGCCGCGATGCGATCGTCCACCAGCCCTGGGAGAGTGCCACGGGTGACGAGGCCGGTCGGCACGCGGTCGATCCCACCAATCCGAACCTCGTCTACTCCCTGAGTCGATACGGTGGGGGGCCGACCCTGACGGACTACAGCGAGAAGGTCGAGACCGAGCGTCGTGGCCGCAAGCGCACGTCCTGGCGGCGTGAGAGGATCGGGATCGACTGGGAGGGCGAGAGAAAGCGGGCCCAGTGGGTTTCGCCCCTGATCCTCTCACCTCACGGCGGCCAGCGCCTCCTGTACGGAGCCCAGTACGTCTTCCTCACGGATGATGGCGGCGAGAACTGGCAGCGCATCAGCCCGGATCTCACGAACTTCGATCCGGACAAGCAGGGGAACATCGCTCACGCGGTGGTCTTCTCCATCGCGGAGTCCGCGGTCGAGAAGGGCGTGATCTACGCCGGCACCGACGATGGCAACATCCAGGTCACTCGCGACCAGGGCACGACCTGGGCCAACGTGTCCGCCGGCCTGCCGGTGGGGCGTTGCGTGGCCAGCCTCGAAGCGTCTCGCTTCGTTCCGGGGACGGTGTACGCGGCCGTCAACGGCAAGCGTCACGACGACTTCGAGTGCTATCTCTTCCGGTCGGCCGACTACGGATCGACGTGGGAGAGCATCACCGCCAACATCCCCGGCAGCCCCGCCAACGTGATCAAGCAAGATCCGGCCAACGCGGACCTGTTGTACGTGGGGACCGACCGCGGAGTCTACGTCACCACCAACGGAGCGGAGAGCTGGGCCGTCCTCGGCAAGGACCTGCCCACGGTCTACGTGCACGACATCGCCATCCAGACCGTCGAGGACTTCCTCGTGATCTCCACGCACGGCCGCGGCTGCTTCGTGCTCGATATCCGCGACCTCCGCCGGGGAGAGCCCTCCGCTACGGCTCCCGCGGACGAGGAAGAACCGGTCTCGGAACCCGACAAGTAGGCATCGGAACCACCGGGGACGTCACCTGGTCCGGCCCTCGTACTCGAAGATCTCGTCGACCCTCAGGTCGAAGACCTCGGCGATGCGGAAGGCGAGGCCCAGGGATGGAGAGTAGCGGCCGTGCTCGAGGAGGTGGATCGTCTGGCGCGTGCAGCCCACGAGGTCCGCGAGCTCCTGCTGCGTCATGTCCTCGTGCTCCTCCCTCAGCTCGCGGATCCGATTGCTGATCTCATCCCTGGCCATGGTGCCTGGCGCCCCAGCAGCCGAGCAGGATCCCCAGAGGATAGGAGACCATGTGCGCGATGAAGGCCGATCCGAAGATCAGGTAGCAGTAGACGACGGGCACGGCGCCTTCCTCGTGATACATCTTGGGCAGGACCACGAACCAGGCGGCGAGGGTCAGGAAGACCATCGTGGATTGCGTCACGCCGGCCCAGGAGAGCACCGGGCGTTCGCGCTCGTCGGTGCGCGAGTGGACGAGGACGCGCAGGGCCGTGAACGTGAAGGTCACGAGGAGGAACAGCCCCAGGATGAGCATGCGCAGCCCCGTGTCCTCCCAGTAGCCGGCGGCGCCGCCCCGGGCCCGGAACACGCCGATGATGACCGCGGCCTGCGCGAGGCCGATCAGGAGACCCCACCAGGCGGTCTTCTGCAGCGGAGTCATCGGCAGGGCCTCGAGCTCCGCGCGCTCTTCGTCGGAGAGGGGTGGTCGACGGGCGGTCATCCTCCTCGCCGTCCAGAGCGCGAGGGCGATGCAGGCCAGGGTCGTGAAGCCGAGACTGACGGCGATCCAGGATAACGAGGCGATCATGGCGGCTCCGGGAGGGGGTCGAGCGAATGTAACATATTTCGGACTCCGGCTCCGATCATTGCCGCTTCGGGCCGAGGGGCATGTCAAAAATATGTTACTCGCCGATCGCGCCGTCGATCCGGGGATCGCCGCCGGATCCCGACGGCTCTCGACGGGATCGGGATCAGCCGCCGGGCGGGAGCTCGTAGATTCCCTGTCCGGCGTCCTGCAGGCGTTTCTGCCGCACGAGGTAGTCCCAGACCTCCCGCGGGTAGCGATCGGGGGGGACGATGCCGACGATGTTCGACTCGCGGCCGGCGCTCATCGGTCCGCCCGAGACCGACGACTCGGCGTCGAGCAGCGTGATCTTGAGGCGCTTGCGGAAGGCCTTGAGCGCGCGCTTGAGCACGCCGCGATCGCGCACGAGCAGCAATCGCTTTCCGGAGGCCCACTCGGAGAGGATCGTCCCCAGCGCGTCCGCGTCCCGCGACTCGATCGCGGCGACGAGCTCGGCGTCGTCCTCCGCGTCGACACCGTAGTGGGCGAGCGCGCCGCGGGCGCCGGACCAGGCATCGTCGCTCGCGGGATCGTCGGAGAGCTCGCTCGCGGCCGCCTCGAGGGCGCTGGCGAGGAGCGTCATGTTGGGATCTTGCATGGACTAACGATCGCCGGTGTGGCGCACGCCCCCGCTGGACGGGCGGCTCTGGGAGGAGCTCACTCCCCCGCCGCCGGAGTCGCCCGTTCCCTGGGAGCGACCGCCGCCCACGATCTCGACGTCGCCGTCCTCGATCAGCTTCTTCAGCGGCGGATGATCCGCCGCCTTGGGCGAGATCTGTCCGGTCCGTCCGGGGCCGAGGAAGAGTCGCTTGCCTCCGGGCAGCGGAACCCGCAAGGCACCCTTGGTCTTGTTGATGATGTCCATCGTGGATTCACCATACTCGCTACGGTTCGATTACGAAGGTCCGAGCCGCCGTTTGTCCCCTGCGCGTCGCGAGGCGGTCGTGCGTGCCGCCCTCCGCGCGCCCCCACCGGATCCCGCCCCCGTTTGTCCTTGCCAGGATTCGGATCTCCGCGTACCACGGGGAGAGCGACGTATGCGGGGCGACCACCGTGGGCCGCCGGAACACCACGGGCCATTCAGCAACGAGAACGTGAGACCACCATGGCGAACGAGAAGAAGCGGTCGGACGATCGACACCTGAGTAGGCGCGAATTCGTCAAGGGCACCTCGAAGGCCGCCGCGGGCGTGGCGCTCGGGCTCGGGGCCTTCGCCCAGCAGGCCCAGATCGATCCGCTGCGGGTGTCCCGGGTGGTTCGAGCGTACGACCTGAACGCCACCTCGTGGGACTACCAGGCCGACTACTACTTCGACTTCATCGATCAGAACGCCATCGATCGGATGCTCCTGGGCGGTCTCCTGTCCCTGACTCGCGCCTCCTCCCTGCTCGAGGCCTGGTCGCGACTGATGCCCACCTACCAGGCCGGCGACCTGATCGCGATCAAGCTCAACGCGAACAACTACGCCGATCAGAGCAACGAGATCGACGCGACGGCTCCCGTGCTCAACGCTCTGCTCTTCAGCCTGATCGCGGGGGTGGGCATACCGGAGGGAGACATCTACGTCTACGACTGCTCGCGGCCGATCCCCACCTACCGGGTCCGCAATCGAGTGCCCTGGAACGTGAACTTCGTCGAGAACGGCGACAGCCTCGGGCAGAGGGACAACAACGCCCCCATCAGCTTCCGGAACATCTCGACGCAGTACTGTCCCAAGGTGCTCACGCAAGCCGCTCACCTGATCAACATCCCCCTCTTCAAGGACCACGTTTTCGTGCTGGCCACGATGGGGATGAAGAACCACTTCGGAACCACGCGGCCCGGGCCAACCTTCCTGCACTCCCCGATCCAGCAGAACCTGAGCGATCTCAACGCGACTCCGCACATCCGGGACAAGACGCGTCTGGTCCTCGGGGACGCCCTCTTCGGAGTCTACACCGGCGGTCCGGGGGGCGTTCCGCAGCAGTGGACGACGTTCCCCGGTGGCCCGACGCCGAACAGCCTCTTCCTCGGTGTTGATCCCGTCGCCACCGAGTCGGTGATGGTCGACTACCTGATCGCCGAGAGGCAGCACCACGGCCTCAGCCTCCTGTCGCACGAGTACCTGCACGATGCGATGAACCACCACCACCTGGGCACGCACGAGCACCGCGATGCGAGCGGCAACTACCGGGGAATCGACTACACCGAGCTCGATCTGACCTGATCCCGCCGGAGACACGGACGTGCGCAGCCTTCACCCGGGTTCGTTCCTCCTCCTGCTCGCGACGATCGCCGGTTCCGTTTCGGCCCAGCAGCGGATCGCCCCCGCGGAGCGCGACTCCGATCACGACGGTTTGCCCGACCGCTGCGACGCCTGTCCGACGGTGGGCTATTCCCCGGGCTTCCACGCGTCCGCCTGCGGGACCATGGACCTCGATCCGAGCAACGACGCGCAGCCCGAGTGCAAGGCGCGCGAGCGCGTGGCGCAGTTCCTCGTCGGCGATCCGACGTTCATGACCCACATCGCGTTCTCGGTGGTCGAGAACGGGCAGGTCCACTTCGCCGACGCCTTCGAGTACGTCGGCGGCGGGCAGTTCGTGCACGATCCCGCGGGTATCCACCGCCTCTTCAAGATCGGGTCGACGTCCAAGGCCGTCGTCGCGGCCACGGCCAAGATCATGGAGGAGCAGGGAGAGCTCTCGCTCGCGGACTTCGTCAGCGACGACGATGCCTCCCAGGTGCTGGTGGGCGGAAAGCGCGCGCTGCGCCACCTGCTGACGCACGACGGAGCGTTCCTGCTCGACGTCGGCGCGATCCACCTCTACGCCTACCCGGGGGACCTGGCGGCGTTCTGGGCCGAGCCGGACGACTCCGTCTCGCCGCACTACGACCTGCCCCCGTACGGCAACCTGGGCGGAGGATTCGAGTACTCCGCGTTCAACTACTCCCTCGCCGGCGCCTACCTCGCGGTGAAGACGGGAGAGCCGTTCGCGCAGGTGATCCAGACGCGTCTGTTCGATCCCGCGGGCATGTGCACGGCCACTCTCGACAACCAGCGCGCGGCGCAGTCCCCGATCGGCGACTACACGGCGACCGCGCAGAACCACGCGGTCATGGACGTCGGGCCGTACATCAACCTCGTCAGCCCCACGGACCCGCTGTGCGACGACAACTACTACAGCAGCGACGCGGTCTACGGTGATTCGTACTCCTGGCTGCCGTACCGGCTCGACGAGGCGTCCGCGGAGGCGCGCGATCCGGCGGGGGGCGTGATGGCGTCCGTCGTCGACCTGGCGCACTTCGCGGCCATGCTGCTGCAGAGCTACCACGGCACGGGGGGTTTGCTCTCGCCGGCGGGGGTGCGCGACCTGTGGTGGGCGACGCACGACCTCGGCTGCGCGCCGAACTGCCCGTACGCGTCCTACTACGGCATCGGATTCTTCACCGAGGCCCAGTACGGCGAACCCGTGGTGCAGTGCGAGCACGGCGGCGTCCGCCCCGGCTTCACGAGCGCCTTCGTGCTGCGGCCCGAGGCCAACCGGGCGGTCACCGTGCTCGTCAACGGCAATCCGAGCTCCGTTGCGTTGTCCGATCTCGCCAAGGCGATCCTCGACGACTTCTAGTCGAGAGCGAAGTCCGCGTAGAGCGGGCGGTGGTCGGACACGAGCGGCTCGTCGAGAACGTCGAAGCCCAGAACGCGGAACCTCGACCGGGGGCGGTAGAGGATGTAGTCGATCTCCACGGCCGGTCCATCGGAGGGACATGTCAGGTGGTCGTCGCCCTTCGGGACGTTGGCCCACGTCTCCTCGAAGAGTCGCATGACCGCCGTGCCCGGATACGAGTTGAAGTCGCCGGCCAGGATCACCGGGATCTCCTCGTTGGCCAGCCGTGCGACGAGCGTCCGGGCCTGGGCGAGGCGCTCCTCGTCGGTGCGGTACAGGTGGATGCCCACGACGAGCACCTCCGGCCCGCCTTCCCCGAGCCGCAGGCGAGCCGCGAGCGCCGACCGTGGCTCGTCGCCCGGCGGGAGGACGATGTTCTCCGAGGCGACGATCTCGTGGCGCGAGAGCAGGGCCATGCCGTACTCGCCGCCGTCGTAGTCCATGAACGGGCCGAAGACCGCGTGCATCCCGCAGAGCTCACCGAGTCGCCGCGCCTGGTCGACAACGCCCGAGCGCGCACAGCCGGAGTCGATCTCCTGCAGCGTGACGACGTCGGGCCGCACGCGGTCGATCACCGCGGCCGCCCGCCGCAGATCGACGACGTCGTCCATGCCCAGACCGTGTTTGACGTTGTAGAACATGACCCGCAACCGTGGCGTGGAGCTCGTCGTTCCCGGCCCGGCGCACCCGCCGACGAGAGCGAGCAGGACGAGGACGCAGAGAACGCACGTGGTGGAAGAGCGGAGATCGGACATGGCGGCACCTCGGTTCGAATCGCGGAAGGGGACCCGGATACGGTACCCCCGCCGGGGAAGCACCGTACGCGGAGATCCCGGACACCCGGGGGTACCGTGCGGAGCGGAATTGGCGCGGGCGGCCGCGGTTCGAGTACGCTGGCGTCATGAAGCACATTCGATCCCTGCTGATCGCCGGGTCGGTTCTCTGCGCCCTGATCGCCACGCCCTCCGCGCTTCAGAGCGAGGTCTACTTTCCGCCTCGCGGGGATTGGGACACGCGCCTCCCCGAGGAGGTGGGGATGGATCCCGCGCTCCTGCTCGATGCGGTGGACTTCGCGATCGATCACGAAGCGAGCACGCCCGTCGACCTGCGCGAGTACATCTCGAGCGCTCTGGCCAACGAGCCGCACGGGGAGATCATCGGTCCGGTCAAGGATCGCGGTCCGATGACCGGCGTGATCATCCGCCACGGCTACCTGGTCGCCGAGTGGGGCGACCCCGACCGCGTGGACATGACCTTCAGCGTCACGAAGACCTACCTCTCGACGGTGGTCGGTCTGGCGTACGACCGGGACCTGATCCCCGACGTGCACGCCCCGGCGCGCGAGCTGGTGCCCACCGAGCACTTCGAGGGTGAGCACAACGGCGCGATCACCTGGGATCACCTGCTGCGCCAGACGAGCGACTGGCGCGGAACCCTGTTCGGGAAGCCCGCCTGGGCCGATCGTCCGACGCCGAACCTCACCCTGGAGCAGCTCGCCGAACAGCCGCTGCTCGAGCCGGGTACCCACTGGAAGTACAACGACGTGCGCGTGAATCTCCTCGCCTGGGCCGCGCTGCAGGTCTGGCGCGAGCCCCTGCCGGTCGTGTTGCGCCGCGAGGTGATGGATCCGATCGGCGCCTCCCCCTCGTGGCGCTGGAACGGATACGAGAGCTCCTGGGTCGTGATCGACGGCCAGCGCATCCAGTCGGTGAGCGGCGGCGGCCACTGGGGCGGGGGGATGTGGATCAACAGCTACGATCACGCGCGCTTCGGCTACCTGTTCCTGCGCGAGGGCCGCTGGGACGATCGCCAGCTCGTCTCCCGCGAGTGGATCGCCATGGCGCGCACGCCGACCGAGGCGTACCCGTCCTACGGCTACATGAACTGGTTCCTCAACGATCCGATTCCCCAGCCGAACGGGGAGACGCGCAAGCCCATGCCCTCCGCTCCCGACGCCAGCGTCACCTTCCGCGGCGCGGGCAGCAACATCGTCTACGTCGACTGGGAGAACGACCTGGTGATCGTCGTTCGCTGGATCGACGGATCCATGAACGCGTTCGTCGGCAAGGTGCTGGCCGCCATCGAGGAGGAGTGACGCACGGGGCCATGAGGAAGCCGACGAAGCGATCGATGCGGGAGAGGGGACGATGACGAGCGTGCGCGCATCGCTCTCGACGATCCTCGTGATCCTCGCCGTCATGGTGGGGGCCCCGGTCGGTCCGCTGGCGGCGCAGGGGGGGACGACGAGCAACCGGGTGCCTGTGACGTCCCCGCCCCGGAGCCCCGATCCGGTCGGTTCCTTCGTGACCCGCGACGGAATCCAGCTCCGGTTGAACGACGGTCCCTTCTACCACGCGGGCTGGAACACCTACTACCTGATGGTGTGGTCCGCCGATCCTTTGCTCGTCCCGGACGTCGACGAGGTCCTGAGCGAGGGTGAGTCGATGGGCCTGCGCACCCTGCGCACCTGGGCCTTCAACGACGGGGCGTCGCAATGGCACGCGTTGCAGACCGCGCCGGGGGTCTACCAGGAGTACGTGTTCCAGGGGCTCGACTACGTGGTTTGGCAGGCGGGAGAGAGGGGACTGAAGCTCGTCCTGGCGCTGGTGAACAACTGGGACGACTACGGCGGCATGAATCAGTACGTGAGCTGGAGCTCGACTGCCTCGCAGCACGACGACTTCTACACCGACCCGAGTTGCCGGCAGTGGTACAAGGACCACGCGCGCGCCGTGATCGAGCGGGTGAACGTCTTCACCGGACGCGTCTACCGGGACGACTCGACCGTCATGGCCTGGGAGCTCGCCAACGAGCCGCGCTGCTCCTCCGACGCCAGCGGCGACACGCTGCAAGCGTGGGTCGAGGAGATGAGCGCCTACGTCAAGAGCCTCGACGGCCGTCACCTGGTGACGACGGGCAGCGAAGGATTCTTCGCCGGGGCGCAGAGTGTCCTGAATCCCCGGAGCTGGATGAGCCAGCAGGGAGTGGACTTCGTCCGCAACCACTCTCCATCGACGGTCGACTTCGCCACGACGCACCTGTGGCCCGACCACTGGGGCACGACCCTGACGGAGTCGAGAGCCTGGATCACCGACCACGTCGACGAGGCGCAGGTGACGCTGAGCAAGCCCGTGATCGTCGAGGAGTTCGGCAAGGCGCGGCCGGTCTCCACGCGCGACACCTGGTTCCAGGCCTTCTACGACGACGTGTTCGCCTCCGCCTCCACCTCGGGAGCCGCGGCGGGCAGCAACCTCTGGATCCTCTACCACGACACGTATCCCGACTACGACGGATTCGGCGTGTACTTCCCCCAGGATGTGTCGACGGTGACGATCATCCAGGCCGAGGCCGCCCGGATGAACGGGCTCTGAGCGGAGGCCGCGCTACGGCCGGATCTCGTAGTGAGGTCCTCCCCTCCCCCGCTACCGGCAGCGCTACCCGGGTCTTCGATCTAATCGGGGGGAACGAGCAGCACCAGCACGCTTCCTGCCAGGGAGTTGATGGCGCCGGTCTCCGGATCGATCCCGGGACCAATCATCACCCACGCGGGATGTCGTACATCGGCCGCGGTCGGGGGGGCGCCGAGGACGATCCGGAGGTTTCCGTCGGCACCGGTCACACCATGGTCCTTTCCGTCGAGGAAGACACGCGCTCCCGGCACGGGCTCGCCATCCAGACTGCGCACGCGGAATTCGGCGCCCCAGCCCGGCGCGAGCGACACCGTCAATGGGTCGGAGGAGTCGACACCGTCGAAGTCCCCCCCCGATCCCCCAGACCGGGGCGTAGCCCTTCGCCACCAGCATCCACGACACGTCGAGGTGCTCCGGTACCCCGGAGAAGCGAATGGCCCCGGCCTCGGATCGCCTGATCGTTATGTGTTCCTCGCCGTCCTTCTCCACCTGCAGACTGACGGTGAAGTGTAGTAGGGATTCGCCCGTCGCGGCGTCCTGCGCGCGGAAGGCGTAGTCGCGAGCGCGCACCTCATCCTCGCAGACAAGCAGGAACTCCGCCTGTTCCGGCCGCACGATGAGTTCGGTGGGCGACCACTCGAGCTCGGTGTCGGAGAACACCCCAACCCGGTACTCCCCCGGAGGCACGTCCGGAAAGACACATCGTGCCTCGGTGCGGCCGTCGATTTCCTGCGTCTCCGGCCTGGCCACGAAGTAGTTGCTCGGCTTCGTGGTGTGCTGGATGCTGATGACGTCCCCCTCGAACCGATAGCGCCCAGAACGGCTCTGCAAACGTCCCCGGACCGTGCCGAGACCAGGACGCTTCACGAGTGCAACGCCTAGCGTGGTCGTTTCTCCGGGAAGGACATCGACTTCCGCGCGGAAAGGCGTGTAGCGCAGCGGATCTATGCGAACCTCGTAGCGACCGGGTTCGACGTAGGGGATCTCGAACTCCCCCTCTGGCTCCTCTGCGCGACCGTTGTACCGCTGCCTCCCGTCGGGCGCGCCCACCGGCCGGACCTTGATCCAGTCGAGGGGGTTCACGGCGGCTCCGGCCTCGTCGACGACAGTACCCACCAGGCGTCCCGTGTGGCGCAGAACGATCGGAACGAGTTCGGGTAGTACCCCCACCACGCTTGGCACCCCCGCTGTTCCTCGCCAGAAGCCATCATGGCTGCGGATCGTCAATTGCCAGGGGGGATTGCCCGGGAGGTGACTCGCCCTGGGGCCGAAACGCACCCACCACCCACCTTCCTCTCGAAGCGGGGCCACGGCCGTCCCAATCACCGGACTGCTGTACGGCGCGGGCTCCAGGTATCCCTCGAAGTCTCCGACGGTCCGCCCCTCCGGAAGATCGAGCTGCAGGCGATACGCGGGACCGACCCTCACCTCAAGCGGCGGCACCGTGGCCGAAGGTTCGTCAGCACCGTGGTGCGTTGTCAGGATCTGCGCCTCACGGAGAGACAACTGCTCGTGGTCGAGCGCCTCGGCGCTCAGTAGGCCAAAGGGATACGGATCCTGGGACGTGAAGGAGCCATCAGAACCCGAACACACCCTCTCCGGGAGCTCCGTTTCGCCGCGAAGCAGCAGAAGGTAGTGAGGAACGGGTTCCGCGGTGCTCGCGTCGACAAGGCGGCCCGTCCAGGGAAGCGCGGAGGCTGTCTCCTCATCGAGCTCCACGGCATGCCGCTCCGACGTTGCCGCGTCGTGAGGGACGCTGGACGCCGCTGACTCCACCGGGATCGCGTCAGCCTGGGAATCAGGGGACGGGGCGGCCGGGGCAGCCGGCGACGTGCCCCCGCCGTCCGGCCAGGAGATCCAGGCCCCCACCGCGACAAGTACCACCACCGTCGCCACCGCCAGCTTCTTGGTCACGATTATTGCTCCCAGCAGGCCGACCGACGCCGCCACGCCGGCCGGCACAAGACCCGTGCGGAATCCCGGGACCAGGAGAGGGAGCCACGCCCCACGGCTTCCGTGCTCCTCGTCGAGCCGTCCGCGCAGGCGAGCCAGCGCGCGGCGTAGACGAGTCTTGACGGTTTCCACCGGGAGCTGGAGGCGGGTGGCGATCCGGCGGGGCGGCAAGCCGTCGTAGTAGCGGAGGTAGACGACGGTGCGCTGCGATTCCGGCAGTCCTTCCACCGCTCGCAGGACACGTCGCTGCACGGCCAGCCGTTCTCCCACCTCGACATGCGAGGGGACGGCTTCCGATCGGGCGACTCGTCGCTCTCGCGCCCGACGCCCCGCGTCCCGACGCCTCATGTCGAGCGCGAGGTTGCTCACCACCCGCGCTAGCCACGCACGCCGCGCAGATCCCGCTCGCGGCGAACCGGATATCGCCCGCAGCTCGGTTTCCTGCACGACATCCTCGGCAAGGTGGCGATCCCCCACGAGCCCTCGAGCGAGAGCACGCAGGAACTCGCCGTACTCGGCCATCTCCCCGGAGCGGGCTGTCTCACCATCCATCGGTCCCATTATCCCCTGGACGGCACCGCGGGGAAATCGGGTCCAGGAAAGCCGATCTTTCGCGTGTCCCCTGCCGGGATCGCCTCTAGTTGTGGGATGTCCGCTGCCGCCGTCAACTGCCCTCCATCTCCTCCAGCCTCCTCCACGCCTCGCGGATGGCGAGCCCGCCCCCGGCGCGGCGGGGAGCGGCCTGCCTGGACAGCCGATCGATGCTGCGTATCCTGGTAGCGGATGCGTTGCCGGACACGGCCACGCCGCGCCGCTGATCAGTTGGACCCCCGCGGTGCCGACACTCCGATCGTCGACTCCACCGCGACGATCACGATGTAGGAGGACGCCGGCGCCGTCGATCCGACCAGCGTCCCGTTCACGAGGTGGAGTTCGCCCCCCCCGATGAATGGGTACCTGGTCCAGAACGCCAGGAAGAGCTCGAATCCCCACCGGGCGAACGCGGCGGCGATCGCGAGCCAGCCGAGCTTCCTGAGCATCCACATGGTGATCCTCACCGGCCGTCGTGGGTGAGCGGAGGGAATCCGCTCCCCGTGCGAATGCCCGTTCCGAGGAGCCGGGTCACCACGGATCGTCGAGATCGGCCTACACTCGGGGATCGTTCGTTCCTGCTCACCCGGAGAGGATCGTGTCCATGACCGCTCGACTCGCCGCGCTCGTCCTGCTCTTCCTCGCGCCCGCCGCCCTCGCCCAGGGCGGGCTCCCGGACACGATCGGTGCGGAGGACCGGGCGAGGATCCGCGCGGTCCTCGAAGCGAATCGCCACGCGGCCCGCGCGGTGGAGGATGGCTGGCTCGCTCGCAACCCGGGACAACGGTGGCGGACCCACTTCGACGGGCGCGGTTTCCTGACGACGCCGGACAGGGGCGACTGGACGTGGGGGCTGGAGCTCGCGAGCTACGGCTTCGCCTCAGACCAGGCGGAGGTCACCCGACCCGAGCACGTCGACGCCACGGGCGGGCACGTGACGTATCGGTGGGACGCCACTCTCGAGGAGTGGTACGTCAACGACCGGCGCGGTCTCGAGCACGGCTACACGGTCCGGCGTCGTCCGCCGCGAAGCGTGGAGAGCGCGGAACGCTCCCTGACCTTCACCCTCGCCGTGCGGGGCGGACTGCGCCCGGAGGCGACGATCGACGGAAGCGGAGTCCGTTTCCTGGATCGCGAGGGCGTGGCGAGGCTCACCTACACGGGGCTGAAGGTGGTCGACGCCGACGGGCGGGAGCTGGAGGCGGGATTCGAGATCGCCGGCGAGAAGCTGCGAATCAGGGTCGACGAGCGCGGCGCCTGCTACCCGCTGACCGTGGATCCCGTCGCGCAGCAGGCCTATCTCACGGCCTCCAACGCGGATGGGAGCGATTGGTTCGCTCATACCGTGTCCGTGTCCGGCGACACGGTGGCGGTCGGGGCGCCCTACGAGAGCAGCGGCGCCACCGGGGTGAACGGCGACGAGAGCGACAACAGCTTCATCTATGCCGGCGCGGCCTACGTGTTCGTGCGGAGCGGCACGACCTGGAGCCAGCAGGCCTACCTGAAGGCATCGAACACCGACTGGTACGACATGTTCGGCTTCTCCGTATCCGTGTCGGGCGACACGGTGGTGGTCGGAGCCTATGCGGAGGACAGCAACGCCACCGGGGTGAACGGGGACGAGAGCGACAACAACGCTCCCGAGTCCGGCGCGGCCTACGTGTTCGTGCGGAGCGGTACGACCTGGACCCAGCAGGCCTACCTCAAGTCTTCCAATTCCGAGAGCACCTTCTGGGGGGGCGACTACTTCGGTCAGTCGGTCGCCATATCCGGTGACACGATGGTGATCGGCGCGGACGGCGAGGACAGCGCGGCGGTCGGGGTGAACGGCGACCAGAGCGACAACAGCGCCATGAACGCCGGCGCGGCCTACGTGTTCGTGCGGAGCGGCACGACCTGGACCCAGCAGGCCTACCTCAAGTCTTCCAATTCCGAGAGCACCTTCT
>CAYRXS010000161.1:14139-14859 GCA_964428225.1 uncultured Planctomycetaceae bacterium | reverse complement strand
GCACCTTCCTTTCTGCACAGCCCGATGAACATGCGGGGGTCGCGTCCTTCTACGCCCTCCGCCCCGGCATCGAGCTCACGCTCGAGGTCCTAAGCACCGACGGGGACACGGTCTATCACTCCGAGCCCGTGCCGCCGCTCGCGCCCGCCGAGCATCGCGAGATCGAGGTTTCCGGGATGATCACGTTCGTGGGCCACGTCCTCGACGAGGAAGGAAGACCGTTGCAGAAAGCCTCGATCAATCTCGAGTTTCAGCACCTCGGGTACACCAACGCCGAGGGCGCGTTCGAGTGCTTCCTCTCCAAGCCGCAGACGGGCACCCTTCTTGTTTCCCACAGCACGTGCACGATGCTGTACCTGGTCGACTACACGGTTCCCACCGATGGCCAGCCGGTGGAGTTCCGGCTGAAGCCGGCCCCGCCCTTGACGATCGAGGTGGTGGACGAGAACAGCAATCCGCTGCCGGAGGCCCAGGTCTTCATCGCGTACAGGGACGTCCTGACCGGTGCGAGCCTCATCGAGGGGAACCGCTACCTGGTCCACTCGAGGCCCGACGGTCCGTTCGAGATCTGGGTGGTCCTGGGGGGACGCGAATTCAAGCAGCCGCACGATCCGGCGATCTCCGAGGCCGTCGTCATGCTTCCCGTTCCGGGCAGCGTGTTCGCGGTGTTGGACGCTACGACCACCGCGGGTCGAACAGGGAGTTTCAAGCTGGAGATCT
>CAYRXS010000161.1:0-14129 GCA_964428225.1 uncultured Planctomycetaceae bacterium | reverse complement strand
CCCCCCGGGGGGTCGAACTGGGTTTTTCACGGTGTCTTTCTGCCCACGCGCCCCCTTGACTGGGGGGGCAGTGGCCACGTCCGGACTCGCCTTGCCGAGGGTACGCCTCGAGCTCCCAGTCGTCCTTCCAGGCACGTACCTCGCGAGGCTGACCTACTATCCGTCAGTCGAGGAGAGGGCGGCTGGGCAGAAGTACGTGAGTACGGAACCTGCGACGATCGAGGTCGTGGCCGGCCTGGAGACCGAGGTGCACCTCACGCTTCCCGCTGACGACGGCTAGAGATGCCCCCTACTAAGAGGGTGGCGTTGGGAAACGCGGCCGACTGAATCCCGCGCGAAGGCAGCGGTCCAATCCCGAATGTGAAGGCCACCCCTCGCCCGGGACGAGAAGGGCGGGTGACGGGAACGAACGGGGAGTCGCTCGAGCTCGGGGGTCGCCACGGGAGGTAGGCACCCCGGCGACCTCCTGCGAACGTAGGCCATGCGGACCTCGTGGCCAGATCTTCCTAGAATGCGGCCCGCCAATCCGACGTATCGGGAAGGCGCCCGCCGGAGCTCCGATGCCGCGAGCCCGGCCCGACCAGGAGGCCCTGCCCATGAACTCGTCCTGGATCCTCGCCGCGGTCGTGGTGGTCTTCGGGATCGCCCTCATCCTCGTTCTGCGAGCTCCGATCGCGCGGTTCCGTCGTGAGCGTGAGATGCGGCGGGTTCGCCAGGAGGTCGCCGACCGCGGTCTCGAGGCGGTGCTCGAGGAGATCGAGGAGCGGCGACTGGCGCTCGACGAGGAGGAACGCGGTCTTCAGGCGAACGCGGCCCACTGCGCGGCCGGCTACGTCGGTCGCTTCCAGACGCGGCTCCACCGGGAGATGCGGGCCCTGGACCGCTATCGCGAGCTCGTCCTCCAGGCGGGAACGGGGGACGACGACCCCGAGTGACCGGAGGCGATCGAACCGGCGGCGATGCCGCGCCCGGCCGCGACGGCGATGCGTCCGGATCTCGATTCTGATACAACCGTTCCCACGTCGCGTCGGCACGTGGCCGAGCGCTCCGGATTCGTCGACCTTCAGACCCGAACGGTGCCATGAACACGAGGACCGCGCTCCTGTCCCTCCTCTGCCTGATCGTCTTCCTGTCCGGCTGCGCGTCGATTCCGGGAGGAGGCGGTGCCGCGGGCAAGAGGATCTGGCACGTGAAGGCCGTTCATCCCGAGGGACGGTTCCTTCCCGTGAAAGCCATCGGCACGGGCGGCGAGATCATCGACGTCAAAGCCATCGAGACGCCCGGGAACCTGCACGTCATGGACGTCAAGGCCCTGCACGAGGGTCGGGAGCTGCCGGTCAAGATCCTCCTGAGCGAGGAACGCTACGCCCCGGTCAAGGCGATCATGGAGGACGGCACGGTCCTCGACGTCCAGGCCCTGACTCCCGACGGCGCACGGCACGACGTGATGGGAGTGCGCCGCTCCGACAACATCATCCACGTCAAGGCGATCGGACCGAACGGTGCGATCTGGGGGGTCAAGTCGATCTCCCCCGAGGGCCACCTGCTCGACGTCAAGGGCGTGAAGATGAAGAAGGAGAGGGAGGAGGCGGTCATCAACGGCGTGCCCATCCTCTCCCACCTGAAGGCGATCCCGCAGGTGTGCGAGTACGCGTCCACCGAGCGGATCTGGCACGTGAAGGCGATCCACCCCGAGGGCCGGACCATCGACGTCAAGGCGATCGGGGAGCGCGGCGAGATCATCCCGGTCAAGGCGATCGAGGTGCCGGGCAACCTCCACGTGATGGACGTCAAGGCCCTGCACGGCGGGGACAAGATGCCGGTCAAGGTCCTGGTCGGCGACGGCGAGCTCATGCCGGTGAAGGCGATCACCGAGAACGGCACGATCCTCGACGTCAAGGCCCTGCCCCCCGACGGTCCGCGGCTCGACGTCGTGGCCACCGGTCGGGCCGGGAACATCCTCGGCATCAAGGTGATCGGACCGGACGGAGAGATCTGGGGAGTCAAGGCGATCTCCCCGGAGGGCCTGCTCCACGACGTGAAGGGGGTGAAGATGTCGAAGGAGGAGGTCGAGGCCACGATTCGCGGCGTAAGCGTGCACTCGCACATCAAAGCGCTGCCCCAGGTGATCGGCTCCGTGCATTGACGAGACCGGTCCCGCGCGCGCGGGAATGCCGGGGAGCGACCTCCCACTCGTTTGCTTTGTGCAAGCGAACGGGCACGGCGGAGGAACGTGGAGGCCGCCGAGTACGATCTCGGACCGGGGAGAGGCCGAACCACCGAGACCGAGGAGTCGTCATGAAGAGAGGGATTGTCCAGGTGGCCTTCGCGGCCGTCGTTCCGTGGATCACCATCGTCTGCTCGGCGCCCGCGGAGCTGTCCGCGGCCCGGCCCGGCCCTTCCCACGCCGGCGGTGGCTCGTCCCCGCTCGTCGTGGAGGGGACCGTCGACACGTCGGACACGCGCATGCTCGCCCAGCCCGCGGTCAGCGCGGACAACGTCGCCTTCACGTACGCCGGCGACCTCTGGGTGGCGAGCCGGGACGGAGACGCGGTGCGCCGGCTGACCAGCCACCCCGGCGGCGAGGCGCGGCCGCGCTTCTCGCCCGACGGCTCGCTCGTCGCGTTCACCGGACAGTACGACGGGAATCCCGACGTCTACGTGGTGCCCACCGCGGGCGGCGAGCCCCGTCGGCTGACGTGGCACCCCGACGCCGACATCGTCCAGGGCTTCACGCCGGACGGGAGCCGGGTGCTCTTCACGTCGCCCCGGTCCGTGTACACCCGCACCTTCACCCGTCTCTACACGGTCCCCGTCGAGGGTGGGCACCCCGACGAGCTGCCGATCCCCCACGCCGCCAAGGCCAGCTACTCGCCGGACGGGGGGAAGATCGCGTACACGCCGCTCTTCGAGCCCTTCCTGCAGTGGAAGAACTACCGGGGCGGCACGCACACGCGCATCTGGATCTACGACGTCGCCGACCACTCGGTGCGGCAGATCCCGCAGCCCGAGGGGCGCTGCAACGACTCCGATCCGATGTGGATCGGCGAGCTCGTCTACTTCCGCTCCGACCGGAACGGCGAGTTCAACCTCTTCTCGTACGATCCGGACTCGGAGGCCGTGAGTCAGCTCACCGAGCACGACGACTTCCCGGTCCTCGACGCGTCGGCCGGCGGGGGGCGAATCGTCTACGAGCAGGCGGGATGGCTGCACCTGCACGAGCCCGGCGCGGGGACGACGCGGCTCCGCATCGGGGTCGCCGCGGACCTGATCGAGACCCGGCCCCGCTACGTGGAGGGCGAGGAGTACATCCGGGCCGCGGGCATCTCCCCCACCGGCAAGCGAGCCGTGTTCGGCTTCCGCGGCGAGATCATCACGCTCCCCGCGGAGAAGGGCGACCCGCGTTCCCTGACCCGGACCCCCGGCGTGCACGAGCGCGAGCCGGCCTGGTCCCCGGACGGGAGGTGGATCGCGTACTTCTCCGACGCCTCGGGCCAGTACGAGCTGCACGTCGCCCCCCGGGACGGCCGCGGCGAGGTGCGCGTCTTCCCCCCCGGCGGCGCGGGCTTCTACGAGGACGTCGCCTGGTCCCCCGACGCGAAGAAGATCTGCTTCACCGACAACTCTTGGGTTTACTTCGTGCTCGACGTCGAGAGCGGGGAGGTGGTCAAGATCGCCCAGGAGCCGCTGTACGGCCCGATCCGCACCATGCACCACGCGTGGTCGCCGGACTCGAAGTGGATCGCGTACACGCTGAACACCTCCTCCTACTTCA
Source organism: uncultured Planctomycetaceae bacterium (assembly GCA_964428225.1). GTDB lineage: Bacteria > Planctomycetota > UBA1135 > UBA1135 > JBFMCU01. The sequence continues at coordinate 10,354 of CAYRXS010000161.1, read as the reverse complement.
AGAAGATCTACCTGTACGACGTCGAGAGCGACACCTCCCACGAGATCACCGAGGGCTTGAGCGACGCCTCCGAGCCGGTGTTCGACGAGGGAGGCAAGTACCTGTACTTCTCGGCCTCGACCGACGCGGGGCCCGCCCGCACGTGGTTCGCCATGTCGAACGCCGACGTGGAGGTCACGAACACCCTCTACCTCGCCGTGCTCTCCAGGGACGAGCCGTCCCCCCTCGCGCGCGAGAGCGACGAGGAGGAGGTGGAGGATCCCGAGGAGGCGACCCCCGAGGATTCCGACTCCGAGGAGAGCGAGCCGGCCCCGGAGGGCGAGGAGGCCGAAGCCGACGAAGAGGGCGAAGAGGACGGGGTGGACGACGACCAGCTCATGGGGGACGTCGACGGCCTGGCCCGTCGCATCGTGGCGCTCCCGGTGGCCGGCACCTTCCACTCTCAGCTCCAGCCCGGCGCGGAGGGACAGCTCTACTACATCCGCGGCGAGGGCTCGGGCCCCTTCGGCAACCTGGGCGCCGGCGCCCTGGTGCGGTTCGATCTGGGAAGCCGGAAGGAGACGACCCTGATGGCGGGTGCCGCGGGCTTCGACGTCTCGGCGGATCGCAAGAAGCTCCTCGTGGTCTCGCCGGGCGGCTGGCTGATCGCGGATGCCGGCGGTCCGATCGATCCCTCGAAGGGCCGGCTCGCGCTCGACCGGCTCGAGGTCAAGATCGATCCGCGGAGCGAGTGGGCGCAGATCTTCGACGAGGCCTGGCGCATCAACCGGGACTACTTCTACGACCCCGGCATGCACGGCGCGGACTGGCCCGCGATGCGCGAGAAGTACGCGCAGTTCCTCCCCCACCTCGCAGTGCGCTCCGACCTGAACCGGCTCATCCAGTGGATGTGCTCCGAGCTCGCGGTGGGCCACCACGGCGTGGGAGGAGGCGACACGCTGATCCGGGCGGACCGCATTTCCGGGGGGCTCCTGGGCGCGGACTACGAGGTGGCGAACGGTCGGTACCGCTTCGCCAAGGTCTACGGCGGGCTCAACTGGAATCCCACCCTTCGCGCGCCCCTGACCGAGCCGGGGGTGGACGTGACGGCGGGAGAGTACCTGCTCGCGGTCGACGGCCGGGACCTGGCTCCGCCGGAGAACCTGTACTCGCGCTTCGAGAAGACCGCAGGCAAGGCCGTCGAGCTCACCGTGGGACCGAATCCGGACGGGACGGACTCCCGGACGGTGAAGGCGGTTCCGATCGGGAGCGAAGCCGCCCTCCGCAACCGCGACTGGGTCGAGGGCAACATCCGCCGCGTGACCGAAGCCACCGACGGCCGGGTCGCCTACGTGTACGTCCCCAACACCTCCGTCCTCGGACACATCTACTTCAAGCGCTACTTCTTCCCCCAGGCCGACCGCGACGCGATCATCGTCGACGAGCGGCACAACGGCGGGGGTCAGATCGCCGACTACTACATCGACATCCTGCGCCGGCCGTACATCAGCCACTGGGCCATGCGCTACGGGGCCGACCTGGAGACGCCCATCGGGGCGATCCATGGTCCCAAGGTCATGCTGATCGACGAGACGGCCGGCTCGGGAGGCGACCTGTTGCCGTGGATGTTCCAGGAGCTCGAGCTCGGCACCCTCGTCGGCCGCCCGACGTGGGGCGGCCTGGTCGGCGTCATGGGCTTCCCGACCCTGATGGACGGCGGAGTGGTCACCGCCCCCAACATCGGGTTCTGGACGGAGGACGGCTTCACCGTCGAGAACGTCGGCGTCCCCCCGGACGTCGAGGTCGAGCAGCTGCCGGCCCTGGTCATCGAGGGCCGCGATCCCCAGCTCGAGGCGGCGATCCGGATCGCCCTGGAGCAGCTGGCGGCGGATCCTCCCAAGCGCTACGAGCGGCCTCCCTTCCCGATCCGCGCGCGCCGGTAGTACGGGTGGCCCCGCCCCCGGGCTCGCCGGAGCCCGGGGGACGGGAAAGGGGACTCCCCATTCCTCGGCCCGACCGAGGGAGTTAGGCTGTTCCCTCCGAGCCGGGCCCCCAGCTTTCACCCGAATCACCAGAGCCGAGGCAGTCCCATGTATCGCATCGCATCGTTGGCCCTCGCCATCTCCCTGATCGCCTCCGTCTCGACCGCGACCCCGACGGTCCAGGACGATCCCGGATCCCGATCCACGACGGCCGGAGCGCAGGAGCGCGTGAAGGCCCGAGGAGCGGGCACGCAGGCCGAGCGCACCCAGGGGAGGAAGGTCGACGCGAAACAGGTCGACGCGAAGCAGGTCGACGCCAAGAAGACGGACGCGGGCCGGCAGAGCGAGAGCCCGGCGGTCGGCAAGGAAAGAGCGGGCAACCCCGCGCAGCGCAGGGCGGGCGCCCAGGAGAAGGCGGGCGGAGATCCCGGAGTCGAGACCAAGCGCGCGGGCACTCCCGTGGAGAAGAAGGTCGAGGGCAAGTCGGCCGAGGCCGAGAGCCCCGAGCGCAGGGAGATGATCCGCAAGCTGACCCTCGAGGAGCGCAAGCACCGCGAACGGCTGGCCAAGATCGAGGCCCTGCGCAAGATCGCCGAGAAGAAGGGCCAGACCGAGCGCATCGCCGCCCTCGACAGCCTGCTCGAGAAGGAGAACGCTCGCCACGCCGCCTGGATCGACAAGGGCCGCCTCACCATCGGCAAGAAGGATTTCGAGAGCGTGGAAGCGAAGCTTCGGAAGGGCCGCGCCATGCGAGGCAAGAGCGGAAGGCCCTCCTCCAGTCCTCCGGTCAAGGCCAAGCGCGCCGGACAGGACCCCGTCGAGAAGGACCCCGGCAAGGAAGGTGGCCGCTAGTCGTCTTCCCCGGATCCCCGTCCCCCGAGAGGTATCGAGTCATGAGAATCACCCCGTTCCGGCTTGCCGCCGCCGTTCTCCTCGCCGTCGCTCCGCTCGCCGCCTGCGGCGACAAGGAGGAGGCCACGCCGGTCGATCCCGAGATCGACGAAATCCCCACCCAGGAAGAGCTCGACGCGGAGGCCGCCAAGGAGATCACCGAGGAGAACGCCGACGCGGCCTTCGAGGACCTGCAGAAGGAGATCGAGGAGGACGAGTAGGTCCCGGAGCGCGGCGAGAGGCGGCGGACGTCGTCCGTCAGAGGTGCAGGACGGTCAGCTCCCCCGGCACCAGCCGTAGCGGCGCGCGCAGGATCTCCGTCTCGCCGCGCAGCAGCACCAGCGTCCGCGCGAGCTCGCTGGTCTTGAGGACCTCCGAGCGCCCCCCCACCATCGCGCAGCGCCTCTCGGCCGACTCGACCCAGCCGCGCTTGACGCTCGGAGCCAGCACCTCGCCCGCGTCGTCGAGCAGCATGAGAGCGGTGGGCTCGGGATCGCCGGCACAGACGACCTGCAGCCGGCAGCGGAGCGGGAGGCGGTACACCAGCGCGGTGAGATCCTCCCGCGGATCGAGCTCGCCCTGAAAGGCGCGGGCCAGGCCCCCTCCCTCGATCCGGATCCAGCGGGCGGCCCGGGCCAGGTCGCGGACCTCGAAGCGCCCCGTGGAGTCGGTGCGGACGTCCGGGCCGAACCGCGGCTCCGTCTCGGCCTCGCGACCCTCGAGCGAGGGACGAACGGTGCAGTCCACGCCGAAGCGGACCCGGGCGCCCGCCACGGGCTCGCCCCCCAGGCTCGTCACGACGCCGCCCACGAGCGGACGTCGCTCGATCTCCGGAAGGCGGAGCACCACCTCCGGTCCGGCACGTGGGTCGTCCTCCGCCCGGGGGCGGACGGGAGCGGACTGCACGAAGGTGAGGGTCGCGGGGTCGAAGCCGCACACGACGTAGGGGTGGTCGAGCAGCCCCTCCAGCACGAAGCGTCCCCCGGGGCTGGAGTCGACCGCCAGGCCGAAGGGAAGCTCGCGGACCATGGATTCCACCGTGCGATCGATCGCCCAGTCGTGGTGCTCGGGATCGATGGGCACCTTCCCGAACGGAGTGGTGTCGGGCGTCCAGATCGCCACCCCCCCGGCCGGGGAGCCGTCCGCGCGCCGCACCTCGCCGGTCAGGTGCAGGGCCCCGGCGTCGAGGACCAGGAGCAGGGGATCCGGAAAGGCCGCGATCAAGGGGACGCCGGGACGCCCCGGCACGCGGAGCGGCAGGTAGTCGGGCGCGACGGCGAGCAGGACACGATCCGCCTCCTCCGTCGGGAAGAGCTCGAAGCGACCCGTCTCGTCCGCCGCGGCCACGGTCGATCCCAGGCGGACCCAGGCCTCGCGCACCGCGGCTCCCTCCGCGTCCACCACGCGACCGCGCAGGATTCCGAGCAATCCCCCCCGCGGGTGGAGCGTGATCTCCAGGTCGAGGTCGCTCGCCTCCGGCAGCGGCCGTGAGGTCGTCTCGTAGCCCGGCCTCTTCGTCACGAGCATCGTCCCCGGCACGGCGGGCACCGAGGGAAGCTCGAACCCGCCGCGATCGTCGGTCGTGGCGGACAGCTCCTTCGTGTGGGACTCCTCGAGGAGGAGGTCGAGCCCCGCGCGCACCCCCTCGGGCGGCCGGACCCGGATTCGCGCGCCCCCGACGAGGGCACCGGAGGCATCACGCACGACTCCGGCGAGGGCGATGGCCGGAGCGACCACGAGGACCGGAGTCTCGTGGTCCGAGGGGCCGAGCAGGCGGGGCTGGTACAAAGTCACCCAGGCGTCCCCCACGGCGTCGATCTGCCCCGAATGGTGGGGATCGTCGAACCGGAACCACCCGTCGGCCCCGCTCAGCACCGGCTCGAGCCCTTCGCCGGAGGCTCCGAAGGGGACGTAGAGCACGGGAACCCCGGCCAGCCCCAGGCCGTGGACGTCCACCACCCGGCCGCGCAGGGGGTCGAGCGCCGGCATCTCCTCGTCCGTGATCAGGGCCTCGTCGATGAGCCAATCCTCCTCCTCGAGCTCGGAGGCCGGAGGACCGGTCGGGAGCTCGCCGCGCCCCTCCTCCGCCCCCGTCGGAGCCGGCGCGGAGAGCGGGGGGGGCGCCGCCGACGTACCGGGCGGTCGGATCGGCCCCGGCGCGCTCCGATCCCCGGAGAGCAGGGCGGCGAGAGCGATCGCCAGGACCGCCGCGACGAATCCCAAGCCCAGCTTGTGCTGCGTGCTCATGGTCACCGATCGCGAGAAGGCGCCTCCAGTGTGCGGGCGGGGCGGAATCCCCTCAACTCCCGACGACCCTCGCCGGCCTTAATTCACCCACACGAACCCCCCAGCATGTACCATGACTGCAACACTGGCATACGCTCCCCGGAGTCCAGATCTGGAGACCACTCATGGCGATTCGATCACCGATCCGTGCCCTGTGGGCACTTCCCCTCTCCCTTCCCCTCCTGATGGGTCTCGCCCAGGCCCAGTCGGACGTGGTGCTGTCCGAGCAGAAGATCAGTGACACGGCGGGGGGCTTCACCGGGACGCTGGACGACGTCGACCGGTTCGGCGCCTCCTGCGCCGCGCTCGGCGACCTCGACGGCGACGGCATCTGCGACGTGGCCGTGGGCGCCGACGAGGACGACGACGGCGGCAACAACACGGGCGCCGTGTGGGTCCTGTTCCTCAATGCCGACGGCACGGTGAAGAACAGGCAGAAGATCAGCGACACGCAGGGCGGTTTCGCGGGGGCCATGGACTCCGGAGGCAGGTTCGGGCACTCGACGACTCTGATGGACGATCTCAACGGCGACGGCGTCCAGGACCTGGCGGTGGGCGCCCTGCGCGACGACGACTCGCCTGGGTGAGGTTGCTCGGCCAAGGGTTCCGTGTGGATCCTCTACCTCAACTCGAATGGAACGGTCAACGGCTACAAGAAGCTCAGCTACAGCAGTGGCATGGGCAGCGTCCTCAAGGACTACGACTACTTCGGCGCCTCGGTCTCGTACATGGGCGACCACGACGGTGCGGGCGGCAGCGCGTCGGCGCTGGCCGTGGGAGCGGTAGGCATCGACGATGGCGACACGAGCGCCGGCGGAGTGTGGATCGTGTTCCTCACCGCGTCGGAGACGGTCTACTCCAAGCAGAAGATCAGCCAGACCACGGGCGGCCTGGGGAACGTCCTCGACGGCGCGGATGCCTTCGGGGTCGGAGTCGCCTCCCTGGGCGACCTCGACGGCGACGGAGTCGGCGACCTGGCCGTCGGCGCGCGCGGCGACGACGACGGAGGCACGGACAAGGGCGCGGTCTGGATCCTGTTCCTCAACTCCAACGGAACGGTGAAGTCGAAGCAGAAGATCAGCGCCACGCAGGGCGGCTTCGACGGGACACTGACCAACGGTGAGTGGCTCGGCAAGTCCATGTCCGCGCGTGACTTCAACCACGACGGCATCATGGACCTCGCGGTGGGAGCCCCCCACGACGACGACGTGTCCACCGATTCCGGTGCGGTCTGGCTCATGTACCTCGCCACCAACGGTACGGTGATGGCCGAGCGGAAGATCAGCGCGGCGGCCGGCGGATTCGGCGGCACGCTGGAGCTCTTCGACAACTTCGGGTTCGGGCTCACGACCGCGGACGACATCGACGGCGACGGGCTCGCGGATCTCATCGTGGGAGCGCCCTTCGACGACGACGGCGGCGACTCTCGCGGAGCCGTGTGGACGCTCTGCACCGACTACGAGCTGGGCGCCTCCGCCACCTGGCGCAACCCCTCGATCGGGGGACACACCAACCCCGACGTCTACTCCGTGACGAGCACGCCGGTCCTCGGCGGGACGTTCTCGGCCTCCGTCGACACCGGGGCCGCCGGCAACGGCTGCTTCCTCGTCGGCTACGGCACGCCGCTCTCGAGCGCCTCGCCGCTCGGCAACCTCCTGGTCAACACCACCGACCCGGGAGGCGAGCTCCTCGGCATGCCCAGCGCCGTCGGCAATCCCGCGGTCATCGACGTTCCCGTCCCGATGGACATCACGCTCATCGAGGTGGCGGCGTCCACGCAGGCCCTGCTCTTCGGAACGGGAGGCCTCGACCTGACCAACGCACAGGACCTGGTGGTCGGCTTCTGACGCGAACGAGTCGGTTTCGTCCTGCGACGGCCGGGATCCGATCCCGGCCGTCGGCACGTACGGAGGGAGTTACCCACCTGCATTTTTCCACACGGAGGTCCCGGTCGCGGGCCGCAGAGTCGCTCCGACGCGACGGTCCCGGGATCGGGAGTTGACGAATCGCCGCCTCGGGTGCGGAATACTCGACCCGTCCTTCCGCCGAGCTCCTCACGACGCATCCCGCCATGAACGAAAGCACCTTGACCGATTTCATCCAGGAGTTCGAACCGGCCCTGGGACCGCTGCTCCCGCCGCTCCGGGAATGCGCGCAGGCACTGGCGAACACCAACGACCACGAGATCAACTGCGCGGTCCTCCCCACGGTGCGCGACGTCTCCCACCAGGCGGACCAGTTGCTGCAGAAGGTGAAGGAGCAGCAGACCTTCGTGCTCGTCTTCGGGCCCCTCAAGAGCGGGAAGTCGACGCTCATGAACGCGCTGGCGGCCACCTACGTGAGCGAGGTCACCGCGCTGCCCGCCTATCCCTGCATGGTGTACGTCTCGCACGCGCCCACGAGCTCGTTCGAGATCACGCGCTACGACGGCACGAGCGAGGTGCTGCGCGACTCGGCGGCGCTCCAGGAGCTCGTCGACACGGCCCATGTTGACCTGGCGCGCGAGCTGGCCGAGGCCGACGAGCGCGGAGAGACGTTCGATCCGGCCGTGCACTTCCCCCGGGCGCTGCGCCAGATCGACGTCCACCTGCCGGCCGAGGAGCTGCGGGCCTCGGGCGCCGTGCTGGTCGACACTCCCGGCCTCTACACGAGGATGAAGTTCGGCTACGACGCCATGACGCGGGATTTCCGCCACGCCGCGGCCTGCGCGGTCTTCGTCGTCAAGACCGACAACCTCTTCCTCGAGCAGGTGTTCGCCGAGTTCGAGCAGCTCCTGGACCTCTTCAGCCGCATCTACCTCGTGGTCAACGTCGACCCGGGCAAGCAGGACCTCGGTCCGGACGGAAGGCTCGTGCCCAGCACCGAGGCCGAGGATCCGAAGCGGATCGTGGACGCGTTCCGCACCTTCTCGATGACGGGCAACATGCGCGCGGCGCACGAGGAAGGACGGCTGTGCATCCACACCGTCGATCTCCTGCGCGCGGCGCGGCGCCGGCTGCGGAACGAGTCGGAGGATCCGCGGAACCCCACCGGCTTCGAGGGCATGCGCGGCGACCTGCTCGATTTCCTGAGCAGCTCCGAGTACCTCCTCACCTTCATGCGCGACAGCACGCGCCAGGGACAGGTCCTCCTGGAGAGCCTCGACCAAGCGCTCGGCCACCGCGCGTTGCAAGAGATCGAGGACTCCCTCGAGGAGGAGCGTGACCTGCTCGCGGACGCGCGCGAGCGTCGGGCGGCGCTCGAGCGGGCGATCGCCTTCGACTGGACCGAGGCCCTCGCGGAGCTCGACCGGCGGGTGATGGAGGAAGCCCGCGCGGGTTTCGCGGCCGCGGGCGAGCGCACGGAGACGCGCCTGGAGAAGTCGCTCGAGGGATGGTTCTCCTCGGACGAGAGTCTGCAGGAGCTCGTCGGCGACCGCACGCGGGCCAGTCTCGCGGGACACCTCCGCGCGTGCGAGGACGTCGTGCGTCGTTCCATCTCGAGGGTCGTCGCCGTGGGGCACGCGGGGCTCGATCTCCCCGCCGAGCTCGTGGCGGATCTCGAGCGCGCGGAAGTCGAGATGCGGCCTCCCGCTCCCGAGCTCTACGCCAAGCCGGTACCCGATTCCGCCGTGCAGGGCCCGCGCTTCGACCTCGACACGATCCCGGTGCGGCGGAAGTTCTGGGACTGGTGCCTCTTCCGCTCCAAGAAGACGATCCGGCGGCTGCTCTTCGGCTCGCCCGAGCAGGCGACCCTCGAGGTCCCGGCGGCGGTCAAGGAGGCCCGGCTCGGCGAGGCCGCGCACGAGAGCCTCTGGGAGACCCTCGGCCAGGACACGGTGGCCCTCTTCCCCCAGCAGGAGGCGACGGTCCTGAAGACGATCCTCCGCGCCCACCGCGCGGCGTTCATGAACCGGCTCGAGGTCTCGCTCGAGGAGCGACGCCCGGGCCTAGCGTCGCAGGTCTCCACGCTGGAGGGCCGCGTCCGGTTCGCGGAGGGAGTCGTCCACCCGGTCCGGGCGCTGCTCGCCGAGTCCGAGCGCACGCGCGACGCGATCGACGCGATCCGCGAGCGCTTCTTCCCCGAGCCGATCGTCGTCCTGGAGCCGGCCGAGGCCCCCGAGGAGGAATCCGAGGAGCCCGACGAGGAGGTCGAGGCCTCCGCAGAGGAAGCCGCCGAGCACGAATCCCCCGAGGAGCTCGTGTCGAGCTCGACCGAGACGCCGGGCGAGGAGCAGGAGGAGCCCGCTCCCTGACCGGCGACCCGAATCCCGGCGACGCGATGGTATCCCGGAGCCGCGAATCACGCCGCCGCCGAGCCCGGTACTACGAGGGAGCCGAGCCCGGCGTGCTCCGCAACCTGGTGCGTCTCACGATTCGAGATCGTTGGTGGCTCGTGAGCGCGGCCGTGGTGGGGATCGCGGTCTGCACCCTGGCGGCATGGATCGGGCGGGGGTCGTTCGACCATTTCATCTACGCCGTCACTATCGGCTCCTACCTCGTCGCTCCTGCTCTGCTCGTCGCTCTCGGCATGCTGGTCTACGTGGTGGTCCTCGGTCGCCGGGAGGTCCTGAGGATCCACGGCTTCTTCGGCAGCTCCATGGGCGTGGCGTTCGTCGCGGCCATGATTCCGCTCAGCTTCTTTGCGGGTATGGTGTTCCTGAGCCTCGACATCGATCGGGCCCAGGTCTACTGCGAGAACCTGGTTCCCCGTCTGGAGGAATGGTGCGCCGAGAACGGCAGCTACCCCGAGCGGATCGAGCTCGTCGAGCCGAATCCAGAGGAGAGACCGCGCCTGCTGCGTGACGGTTCCTTCTACCACACCATGACCGGAGAGAGCTTCGAGTTCGAGATCTCGGATGGGGATGCTCTCGCCCTCTCGGGCTACGTGTACGACCCCCACACCGAGGAGTGGCTTCACTACTACCATCGCGATTGACGGCGGGGAGAACCGGAGCGTTCCCGTCGTTCGATCGGAGGAGGAGGGAATCCAACGGGTTTTGCCGAGGTGGCGCCCGGACGGTCTCCTATGCTCTCGTTCGTCGTGAGGACCGAATCCGTCAAGGACCTCGTGCGGACCGGCTTCAAGGTGAAGCTCGTGATCTTCGCCATCATTGCGGGCACGATCGTGTGGTTCGCGGCCACCCTCCCCGACGACGAGGTTCCGCCCCCGGAGTTCGTGCGCGCGCTGACCGAGGAGATCCGCGAGGAGGAATCCGCGCTCTCTGCCTATGCGAA
>CAYRXS010000160.1:0-15044 GCA_964428225.1 uncultured Planctomycetaceae bacterium | reverse complement strand
CTCGCCTTCCCTATCTGGGAGGCTCGGAGCCAATTTGCGTCAGGACGCACCATCGTCGGGATTCTAATCGCGCGGCGCGGGAGGTCGGGAGCGAGGGGGAGGCAGAAAGATCCGGGGCGAGCGGAAACCGGCCGGAGGGCGCGGGGGTCCGGGGGGGGCATCCCCTGGGTGGCCGGGGGCCGGCCGGCGGGGCGAACCCTGGCTCCGAACTCGCGCCCGGCCCCCTTCCCCCTCCCTGACCCGGACGCTATCATCTCCGCCCCTCGTGGGGACGTAGCTCAACTGGTAGAGCGTCGCGTTCGCAACGCGGAGGTCGTGGGTTCGATTCCCATCGTCTCCACCATTCTAACTCTTGGTTCAGTCGCCACTTACGTCGGCGCGCCTCTTCGCACTCGCTCGCTCGCCGGAGGCAACTGCCAAATTGCTGCCAGAAATGGCACCACCCAGATCGGGGACGAGGTCGAGCGAGTCCTCCAGATCGTCGACCTCCAGGTGGTCGTAATACCGCTGCGTCGTACGGGGATCGGCGTGGCCATGAACCTCTGCAACCTCGCCATCGGCCAGCCTGCCCGGGCGAGCCGGGTCGCGCCGGTGTGCCGTAGCGAGTGGAGGTCGACGCGCTCGCCGCGCTCGTTCTCCGTCACGATCCCGGCCGCCTTCACCACCGGATGAGCGGAGCACTGCCGGGCGCGATGTCAGTAGGAGCCAATGACGATGTCCAAGCCGTTGGCCAAGGCGATGCTCGGACCCGGCGCGATGGATCCACCCTGCGTCCATACTGCCAAACCCACGTACACACAGTCCGATGGGATGTCGATCGCGAAGGGGGTGCCCGGTTGGTAGTCGATGAACAGCTGCGATTCGGGTGAGAAGTTCACGAGGAGCGTTCCCCAATCAGTCGGGACGTTGATCGGCCCCGCCAAGTCCGCCCCCACGAAGTCGAGAATCGCCCCCGAATGAAAGGGCGTCACCACGGGGTCCCAGGCATTGCCGATGACCGGCCCGCTGGTGACACCGGGCAGGAACGCGTAGGGGTTGGGGGGAGAGCCGAGACGTACGGTCTCGCTGCTCTCGACCAGGGGGCAGCCCTCCAGGATCTCGTCCATGACCGCTCCGTCCGCGTACTCGGTGTAGAAGCCGAGGAGACTGCCGATGGTCGGCGTGATGTCGGGAATGGTCCGCGTCGTCGTCGAGACGAAGCCCGACTTCACCCCCGGCCCGACGGCGAGGAGCTGGATGGTGCGACAGCCATCGCAGCCGTCACCATGACCGGCAAAGTTCGTCGTGTGGCGCCCGTGGTCGTTGGTGACGATCAACGTCGTGTTGCCGGCATAGTGCGAGTCGGCCTGGAGGGTCGCCCAGAGGCTGCCGACGATCGCATCGGCATTCTCGATGGCGGCGATGTAGTTGTTCCAGTTGCCCGAGTGCCCGGCACTGTCCACATCGGACAAGTAGATCGTGGCGAACCGGGGGTGGTAGCTGGTCAGGATCGTGTGCGCGGCTGCCCACGCGCCGTTGTCCCCTCCCGAAATGCCGGTCCAGTCCGGCCAGTACGCCTGACCGTAGGGCGGATGGAAGCTGCCCCGCCAGGGACAGTACGGACCCAAAACGTAGGGGGTGTCGCTCGCGGGTCGGGAGAGCTGGCGCTGGTAGTACTCCTGGGCCATCGGCCGCGAGGAGTGCTGGTTGTCCTCCCCGCAGTCGGTGTCGTAGAAGGGCACGGGGGGATCCCATGAGCCGCACATGATCGCGGGGATAGCCTTCGAGGTCGTCGTCGTGCCGTCGTTCAGGAAGGGCTCGATGATCGTCCCCTGGGCGGCAAGGGCATCCATGTTCGGGACATACTGTCGCGTCGGCTCGCCGAGCCCCTCCGTGTACCGCAGCCCGTCGATGATCACGAGGATCAGGTTGTGCGTCAGGGGCGGGGGCGGGGGGCCCAGGGGAATGACGAATTGCTCGACCCGGCAGGAGGGGGACCCGGTAGCGGTTCGTCCCTCCACCCCCGCCGCGAAGCGGATACCGGTCGCCATCCCCTCGAGGGTGTGGGTGGTCGCCGTCCCGGGCAGGACGTCTACCGTCTCCCCGTCGACGAGGATCGCGATGGAGTCGTAGATGGCGGGATTGGTCCACGTCAGCTCGGCCCCATCGGCCGTCGGCTCCGCGGCGAAGCTCAGGACCGGCGGCGGTGGGTTCCCGAGGGACGTGTCGAAGCACCGAATGGTCCACGACACGAGCACCCCATCGGCCGACGAAGGGTAGTTGTCGCTGATCGCAAGGGTCCAGATCCCCACGCTGTCCTCGCCCGCGAGGAGCGCGAGGGGGCCCCCGTCCGGCTGCATGTAGCAGCCGAAGTCGAAGGGAACGGAACCGTAGCCGACTCCGTCGTCCGCGTAGATCAAGTTGAGGTCGTCTGCGTCGCCCCCGTCCCCGCTCTGGAGCACGATCGTCGTTCCCCCCGGGGAGGTGAGCTCGAGCTCGATGTCCCCCACCCACGAGTGATCGATCACCACGCGGACGTGGACGTCGGCGATGGTGAGCGAATCGACGAGGGGGATGTCGTGGGTGACGGAGATCGGGGTGCCATCGGCTCCTCCGAAGGCGAGGTAGGGATAGGCGCTTCCCTCGGCCGTGCCCTGTCCCAGGGCGGGAGCGGCGATCCAGAGAAGGGCGAGGGTGCCGAGGACGAGGGTGGTTTTCATGGGGGGGACGCCTGGAAAGTCGAGGACCCGGGGAAAGAGCAGTGTCGCACAGGTGTCCCCCCATGGGAACGGGGATGCCTGGGTCCCAGTCGGCTGCCTGACCCCTCCCGCGTCTCGGTTCAGGAGAGCTCCGTCATCTTCATGCCGAGCACCTCGGCCGTGGTCCGCATCGGCTCGAGGAAGTCGCCGTAGACCATCGAGAAGTGGTGCCCCGTCTTCTGGGCGGCCTTGAAGTAGGCGAGCGCGTCGGGCACCTGGACGATGGCTCGCAACGAGCATCCCCAGCGGTCCAGCCCTCCCACGTCCTTCATGGTGCCCTTCACTACCAGCATGCCGTCGAGCTTCGGATTCATGCGGCAGAAGGTGACGGGCAGACCCGCGTCTCGCGAGAAGTCGTAGCGGAGAGTGGCGCCCCACTGGCGCTCCGTGAAGTGGACGATCCGGAAGGGCAGATCGGGCTGGTCGTACCCCATCATCCTGCGCCCGGGAACGTCGTGGTGGATGAAGACCGTGTTCTCCTCGCGATCATGCACCACGGTATTCCCCATGTAGGGCGTCCGATCCGCGAGATAGATCTGCATGGCGATCGAGAAGGTCACGTTCAGATCGCCCTCGCAGCCCGACGCATACCCCTCGTCCTTGAGCAGCGAGTGGGTCAGGCAGGGAGTGACCCTGTACTTCATCGGCAGCCGCGAGACACAGAACTCCTGGCACGTCGGCGAGAATGCGTTGCAGCCGTGCTCCTGCATGAGGTCCTTGGCGGTGAGGTAATACATCACCGAGCTCTGGATGGCCTCGGCGCTCATGGTGTTCTTCTCGGCCGCCCCGACGAGCTCCGCGGTGATCGCTCGCGCCCGCTCGAGGAACTTCTCGTCCGCGCTCCGCGCCTCGAAGCGCCGCATCATCTCGGCGATGGGAACGTACTTCACGTCGAAGCCGAACTTCTCCCGCATGACCGCCGTGTCCAGGTTGCTGCGCACGGTGTTGAACTCGTAGTTCCACTCTCCGTCGGACACGACGAGCACCCGGGTTCGCCCCAGCGCCTTGCGCACCTTGAAGGCCTTGATCAGATCCTCGGCCTGCGCCATGTCGATGGCGCCGTAGATCTCGTGGCCCTCGGAGGCGAGCTTCGCGGTCACGTCCAGCGTGGAGCAGTCGTTGCCCACCATGACCATGGGCTTCTTCGTCTTGTACCCCAGCCCCGGCACGCGATACCGGTTGAGCAGGTACATGTCGACGGACTCGTCTTGGGCGAGGACCTCGTTCCACGTCTTCTCGTCGATCCTGTGGTCACCCCCGTATTGCACGTAGACCGGATCGAGCAGATCGACGTCCTTGTCGAGGGTTTTCACCGTCCTCGCCCTCCAGTCGTCGTAGGACTTGCGCGCCGTCCGGATCTCCGCCTCCCGATTCCAGCCGGATGGATCGTTGGGGCGACACGGGCCCTCGTGGAGCTCCTCGGGTACGCGCATCCCGAAGAGCGGCTTCACGTTCACCCGAGTGTCCAGGGGACGGGGGATGTCGAAGAGGCCCTCGCGCGGGAGAGGACGCCCGAACGCGAAGCGGCTCCACGCTCCCGGGAACATCAGCATGGACGAGGTCAGACCGAAACCCTTCAGGAACTCTCTTCTCTTCATCGTGCGTGGCGGAGGCTGGGGGTTGCTCGTACTTCGGCGATCGGCGCGGGGCCGCGGCCGGGCACCGCTTCGCTACTCCATCGACAGGTCGACCTGCTCGCGAGCCATGAGAACGTCGGGCACGTCCCATGCCTTCAGGTCCATGAGATCCAGGAAAGCGCGCCGATAGTACAGGGTCGCGGTGATGGTCACAGCATCCCCCGTGACGGCGAAGGCGTAGTCGGTCGTGTCGGAGCCCATCGCCGGAATCCGGTTGTCCGACATGAGGATCGTGGGATTCCAGTAGGCTCCGGTCGGCGTCACCTGGGTCCACTTCTCCTTGAGGATCTTGGCATACCCCCGGCCGGGCAGCCCCGCGTAGCACCCCCGAGCCGGATCCCCGACTCCGCCCCACTCCGGAACGGTGGGACCCGCCACCTGCGGCAAGGGGCGACCGCCGTCGTCCCGAGCACCGACCACCAGCAGGAGATGGCGCAGCGGCGAGCCGGTCGGGACGTGGTGACCGGTATTGTCGTTGGTGATCGTCGCCTGAACCGAGACACGGTCACCATCCCTCCTCGCCTCGAGATCCAACCGCAGCGCCTGACGCATGAATGCCTCATCGCCCGGTCCACGTTGGAGATGCGCGTGAATCTGACCCGGACTCCTCTCCACACCCTCGTTTCCCGGCGCCAGATTGGTCAACGTCACGCCATCGACCACGGTGGGAGCGGGCATGTGGCACTGCTGGCAGGTCTTGCCCGTCTCCGGAGCGCTGTAGGGACTCTCGAGCCATTCACCGAAGGAGTTGTAGATCACCCGGTCCCAGAAGACGCCGAAGTGGCAGGGCGCACAGAACTGGCTCCGCTCGATCAGGGGCAGGCGGCTGTCCCCATCGTCGGCATTCGCATCGTCGAGAGGGCCGAAGAAGAGCTGCTTCCCTCCCGCATCGTCGACGTGAGGTCGTCGCAGCTCGCTCGACAGGACTCCCGGTCGGTTCGGGTACGGAAGCTCGGTCTGCGGATCGAGCACCACCGCGGCGACCTTGTGACAGTAGTCGCAATGCACCCCGTATCGATCCGCTCCGGAGACCTGGCCGGGGTCGGTGCCGTAGGGCTTGTCCACCGCCGCGCCGGGCACGTGACAGGCGGCGCAGTTGCCGGCGATCCGCGGAAAGTCCAGCTTGAATCCCGGCCCGAAGTAGGGTTGCGCCGGATCCGGCGGCAGGGGTACCTCCCCGTAGTCCTTGACCTTCAACCGCCGAGTCGTGGGACTTCGGTTCCCGTTCAGATCGGTGCCGTGGTACATGCTGAGGAAGCGAGGGTTGGTCGCCGCCCCGGCATGAGCGTTCTCCAGCCAGATGTCCGCGAAGCCCAGGTGGCAGCTCTGACATGCTTCGTCGTGGCCGGTGGGCAGCAGCCACACGTAGTCGGGATCATCGTCGGTCTGGTACCGCGTCAACTCGATCCTGACGTTCCGGGCCGGGGCCTCGAGGCCCTGGATCCGAGAGCAGTAGTAGGCGTCCTTCCAGGCCGTCACCGTGCTCGGGGAACCGGGGGTGAGGTTGGAGAGGCGGAAACGCCCCGCGTCGTCGCTCCGGCAGAAATTGTCCGTACCCTGCTGCCGGATCACCGCTCCCGCCACCGGGCCATCGACGTCGACCACCACTCCGGAGATCGTGTCGTCGGAGAGGAAGCCGAAGACGCCGATCAGCGCCAGGCACGCCAGTCGCCCCGCGAGATCTCCCGGGCCGTTCCAACTGCGGGATTGCGACGAGCTCGCGCTCACTCCGATCCACTCGCCGGAGCGCCGAGTCTGTAGACCCCCACCGAGGTGGAGTAGAGCACCGCTCCGTCGCTGCTCAGAGCCAGATTCGTCGAGACGAAGGGCTTCCCGCCCATCCCCTGATTCAGGGCCAGGAACGTGTCACCACCGTCGATCGAGTAGTAGACCCCGCCGTTCGTTCCGCAATAGACGACCTGCGAGTCGGTGGGATCGAGGACGATCGCTCCGGCAGTGGCCGTGGGCTCGAGACCGGCGGTCAGTTGGGTCCAGGACGCGCCGCCGTCCACGCTTCGGAAGAGACCGTTCTGGCCCCCCAGGAAGATGCGGTTGGCATCACTCGGATCGATGACCATCTCCTTGAAGAAGCCATAGGGATAGGGAAGGCCGCTGTTGATCGCCGTCCAGCTCTCCCCGCCGTCGGTGCTCTTGAACACACCCACATCGAAACAACCGGCCGCGTAGACGGTCAGGTGGTCGCTGGGACTTACGGCGATGGCCACGAAAGCGCGCGCCGCCACCGCCGCGTCGGTCAGCTGGGTCCAGGTGACGCCCCCGTCGGTCGAACGGTAGATGCCCACACCCTGAACATCCTCCGGCTCGCACTCGTCCAGGTTGATGCCGGTGTTCAAGGTGCCGGCATAGATGTGATCCGTATTGGACGGGGCGAAGGCGAATTCCTTGTGCTGTATGCTGACGTAGTCGAGCTCGTCCCCTCCGGGAGGAATGGTGATGCCGCTTCGCTCCGTCCAGCTGGCGCCGCCGTCGGTGGTCTGGAAGATGCACTGGCCGGAGTCGATGAGAAGGTGCTGGGCATCGGAGGGTTCCATGCCCAGGGCCTCGCCTCCGCCGGTCAGCTCGCTGTGGCTGCACGGGATCCAGGTCTCCCCGCCGTCCATGCTCTCGAAGGGAGCCATCCGCGTGACCGTGTAGACATGACCGGCGTCGTCGGGATCGACGTAGATCCGCGGGGGGTCGGCCCCGGTGTAGCCCTTGGACGCGATCGCCCAGTTCTGGCCGCCGTCGGTCGACAGGAAGTTGCCGCCCACGTAGTTGTTGATGAAGAGGCGATTGCTGTCGTCGGGGTCGACCTGGATGTCCACCGGCACTCCGGGGCTGATTCCCGGCGGGCCCCAGGTGGAGCGGGTCTCATCCCAATACTTCGTCCAGGTCCAACCACCGTCCGCACTGCGGTACACGGCAAAGGCGCTCGCCGCGTACGCGATCTCCGGGTCGTTCTCGCAGTACTCGACGGCGGTGATCCGGTCTTCTTGAATCACCGCGGCCCAGGTCGCCCCGCCGTCGGTGGTCAGGTAGGCACCGCCGGCGATGATGTCGTCGTCCCCCACCGTATCGAAGGGGCAGCTCATGCTGCCGGCTCCGGCGAGCAGCGTGTCGGGAACACCGGGCTTCATGTAGAGGCTGCTGATCTGCAGGTACTCGAGTCCGTTCGCCTGCCCGAGCTCGACCCAGGTGTCGCCCCCGTCGGTGCTCTTCAACACGCCGCACCCTCCGCAATTCGATCCGGTCAGCTCCCCCTCCGGCGCATTGGCCGAAACCCGATCGAAGAAGCCGGTGGAGGCATACAGCGTGTCGGTGGCGATGGGGTCGATCCAGATGTAGCGCACCAGCGCGGCCCCTTCCCAGAGCAGCTCCCAATTCGCGCCCCCATCGACGGTCCTGTAGATCCTGCCGCCCTGGGTGCCGTCCCGGGCATCGGCCATCGCCCCGGAGGCCCGCAGGACGGCGGCCTCCACCTCCGAGGTCGCGTACACCGTATTCGACGAGAGCGGATCGACGGTGAATCCTCGGAACGACTGGCCGCTGTTGGGGATCACTCCGGTGTCGCTCCTGGTCCAGCTCATGCCGTAGTCGAGCGATTTGTATATCTGCCCGGAGTTCTGGATCCCGACCCACACGATCGAGGGGTCGTGCGGGTCGACGGTGGCGGAGAAGACGGGAGTGGCGCTGCTGCTGCCCTGTTCCTCGAATCCCACGTTGCTCGCCACCCAGTTCTGTCCGTCATCGGTGCTGTAGAAGAAGCCCGCGAACGCATCGGTGACGTACCAGCGCTGGTGATCGTCGAAATCATGACGGATGTCGTATCCCAGCCCCCCCGGAGGACCGCCACAGCTCACCCATGCATCGTTGGAGTAGGCCGGATCGGGATCACTCGCGGGGTGGCTGAACTTCCCCCCGGTCCCACAGGAAAGAGCGATCGACAGGAAGGGAAGACAGAACAGGACACCGCAAGTCACTGCAAAGTGCTTGTGTCTCATGGCTGCTCCTCGGGACGTGCCCAGGTGAAGACCAGACCTGCAAGGTCGAGACATTCCTCGCCGCAGTTCCAGGTGGAAGGGAACTGTGCTACGGCCGGCGTCGGCGGCAGGCTCTCGAGCTTCAACGCACTCGCATGGAGTCTCGACGAGGGAAGTTGGGAACGACGCCAGACTATGGAGAGGAAGGTGTGGAGAGAAGAGGATTCGAGCACCAATGTGGTGGGCTCGATCGGCTCACGCCCGGACTCGTGATCCGGTCGGGCGGACGAGCTCCGTTCGCCGCCCTCAGGTCGGCCGGCGACGACGACCCCGTGCGCGTCCGCGCGTGGGGAGCTCGATCCGTCCCGCGGCGAGATCGTCCTCGAATTCCGCGACCGCGCCGAGGAGCTCGTCGCCGAACGCCTCCGCCTGCCAGGGCAGGATGCCGTCCATCTCCGCGAGCTGGGCTGCGTCGGAGGGACGGCGGACGGCCAGCTGCAGGAGGGCGTGGCGGTTCAGGACGAGCGAGGAATCCAGACCCTCGGCCTGACCCCGCGTCTTGCGCCAGCTCTTCAGCCGCTCGTGCAGCTCGTAGGCCTCGTCGTCGAGACGACCGGTGCCGTCCCGCGCGGGCAGGCGAGGCATCTCCGTGAGCGGGCCGAGCCTCTCCGCCCGGCGAACGGCGGCCATCAGATCCACCCCGAGGCGGCGGACGAGCTTGGGCGAGAGACCGTCGACGGCTCCCAGCTCCTCGTGGGAACGAGGCAGGCTCTGCGCGATCGCCACCAGCACCCCGTTGCCCAGCACCTTGAAGGGCGGGACGTCCCGCGTCCGGGCGAGGTCGTCGCGCTTCTCGTAGAGCACGCGCAGGAGCCGCGCCTGACGCAGGTTCAGCTTCCGGGCTCCCTTCAGCCGGACGAACTCATCGGGGAGGAACTCCCTCCGCGGCGCCTCCAGGCCCTCCAGACGGCGGCACTCCTGCTCCACGATCATCGTCCGGCCGCGCTCCTCGAGAGCCGCCTTCATCTCCGCCATCAGGGGAATCAGGTAGCGCGTGTCCAGGCGCGCGTACCGGATCTGGCGATCCGTCAGCGGCCGGCGCGACCAGTCCGAGCGCTGCTGCGACTTGTCCAGCTCGATGCCGAAGCGCGCGCGCACCACGGACGCCAGGCCCGGCATGGAGTCGCCGAGAGCCATCGCCGCGATCCGCGTATCGAACAGATTGCGGAAGGTGAAGTCGTAGTCGCGACGGAGGATCAACACGTCGTACTCTCCGTCGTGGAACACCTTGAGCCGCTCCGGATCGGCGAAGAGCCGGCCGAGCCCCGAGAGGTCCAGGTCGCGGAGGGGATCCACGAGGAAGTCGAGCTCCCCCACGGTGAGCTGGATGAGGCACACCTGCTCCCGATAGCGATAGAAGGAGTCCGCCTCCGTGTCCACGGCCACCTCGCGGGCTCCTTCGAGCTCCCGCACGAGCCGCGCGAGGCCCTCGCCATCCTCCACCAGGATGGGAGGAGACAACTCTTCGGGAGGGGAGATTCGGTGCGAGGACAACGTGGAGGATCGGAGGAGAGAGCCGTCAGGGGGTGGAGGAGGTACTGGAGAGCCTAGCCGCGCTCCGTCGGACGGCAAGCGAGGAAAGGGCCTTGCCGGAGCGAGACGGCCATCCGGCCCCGGTCGCCTCCGGGCCGGAATCCCCCGAGGCGACGGCCCACTCCCGCCCTCGCGGAAGGGACCGAGTTGGAGGCACACCGTGGCGGGTCCGCGGCTCGGACGGTCTCGAGATCGGAATCACGCGCGTTCAGTCCGCCTCGACGCGCGAGCGATGCACCTTCAGCACCGACTCTCCGTCGAGCCGGCGCTGGAGGGTGTCCACCCGACCTTCCAGGTGTCGGACGTAGCTCTTCAGGGCATCGACGGCCACCGCGGCCTCGATCCGATCGTCCCCGAGGATCAGGTCGACGGGATGGGGGCAGCGCTCCTCCTGGTGCTCGAGCATGCGATCGACGTCCTCCCGGCTGCAGAATCCCTCCCGGACCGCGAGATCCCCGATGCGCATGTGGGGCTCCCGGAGCTGCTTGCGCAGCAGGACGGCCACCTGGCTCATCTCCAGGACGTGCTCCTCGATGAGGAGGCTCGAGAGCGGAGTCCAGGTCTCGTGGTGTCGATCCCGGTACTCCCGGATCACCTTCTCCTCGAAGGACCCGGTGCGGACGAGGAAGACCCAGAAGTCATCGAGCAGATCGCGCCGGCGTGCGGGTTCGGGGGTGGCACCTTCGGCCATCGGCAGACCTCACGGAGGGGAACGTGGCGGGGCGGCGAAGACGGGTGGCGGCTACGGGGGCCTTTCGGTGGATCGAGCCGCCACCTTGAATCCTGCTTCGGTCGCGCCCCCGGGGCCACTCCGGCCCGAGCCGCGCGGGCGCCCGGTCCGCAGGGGAGGTCCGATCACGAAAAAACCCCGCTCCCGGGACCGGGAACGGGGTTGAGGGATGGCGAGGACGACGGGACTTGAACCCGCAACCCCCGGCGTGACAGGCCGGTACTCTCACCAATTGAGCTACGTCCCCGCGCTTGCGGCGAGGGAGTATAGCCGGGGGCCGGGGAACGTCAAGGCGAGGGGAGGAATCGGGAGCCGGGCGCGGCTCATCCGGTGCGGACGGCTCGGACGGCGTCCATCCGGCGCATCCTGCGGATCGGGTAGAGGCCGGCGACCAGCGCGAGCACGACGGCACCCAGCAGGAAGGCGGTCCCGAGGACGAAACCCACCCACCGCATCGGGAGGTCGAGGCCGGAGAGCACGCGCAGGGACGAGACCACGACGGGAGTCAGGGCGGACCCCACCGCGAGCCCGATCAGGCCTCCGCAGACGCCGAGCGCAGCCGACTCGAGCAGGACCGCGCCCGCCATCTGGGCGTCCGTCATCCCCAGGGCGCGCAGCACCCCGAGCTCCTTGCGCCGCTCCAGGGCCGCGAGCAGGAGGCCGTTCAGGACCCCGAGCCCGGCGAGGATCGCGGTCATCAGCAGGATGATGTCGAACAGGATGAAGTCGCGGCCGATGTCCTCGAGGTGCAGGCGCCGCACGTCGGCGCCGGTGGTGAAGCGCAGACCGCTCGCCTCCGGACGGCGGTTGCGCAGCGTCGCGGCCACGATCCCCGGATCCGCCCCCTCCTCGAGCCGGACCGCGACCGACGAGCTCGTCTCCACGTCCAGGCAGAAGTAGCGGTGGAGCCAGCGATCGGAGGTGACCCCGTAGGTGCGCTCGTCGGGGTGGACCGTGTAGCCGTACTCGTCGGAGATCGCGACCACCAGGAACTCCTGGACGCCGTGGCCGCTCGTGTTCACGAGCACGGCGTCGCCGGCGACGAGACCCCGCTGGTTGGCGAGCCTCCGGGACAGGACGATGCCCTGCTCCTCCAGCAACACGCGGCGAACCTCCGGATCCTCGGCCGCGGGGCCGTACCGGACGATCTCCTCCGCGCTCACTCCGAGCAGGAGGAAGCCGACGTAGGCCCGCGCGTCGCACTGCTCGACGCCGAGGACCTCGGGGATCCGGTGCAGCTCGGCCGTGAGCTCGTCCAGCGACGTGTCGGGCAGGTTCTCGACCCAGACCTTGCTCATCACCGACTCGTCCGCCCACACCTCGATCTCCGCGGTGAGGCTGGTGGTCATGCCCTTGAGCGCGACGAAGGCCGCGGTCACGAGGGCGATCGCGGCCACCGACGCCCCGACGCGCGAGGAGCTCTGCTCGAGCGAGCGCACCGCGATCTTGCCCGCGAGTGGTAGACGGCGCGTGAACGGGCGCACCAGGGCCGCGGCCCCTCGCGCGAGGAGCCCGGGCAGGATCAGGGGCAGGCCGATCAGGAGGGCGAGCACCCCGAGCCCCGCGAGCACCGTGCCGACGAGCCGCGCGTCCCGCGCCCCGATGATCGGGGCCACGACGAAAAAGAACGCGGGTACGACCGCGATGAGCACGACGACGCTGAAGAGCTGGAAGCCCCGCGTCACGGAGCGCTGGTCCCCGAACGTCTCCTCCCGAACCGCCGCCACCACGTTCGTGCCGCGAGCCCGCAGGATCGGATAGACGGAGCCGATCAACGCCACCGTCACCCCGAGCAGGGTCAGGGTCAGCGTCAGCTTCCACGGCACGCTGTACAGCCCGATCGAGTAGGACACGACGCCGAGAGTCGTGATGCCCGCGGCGAGCATGACCGCGGCGATGGCGAGCCCCGCCGCGAAGCCCACGATCCCCGCGATCGCGGCGATGGCGAGAGCCTCCACGAAGAACACCCGCGCGATCTGCAACCGCGTGGTGCCGAGCGCGTGCAAGGCGCCAACCTCGCGCACCCGCTCGATCAGGGACATCGAGAGGGTGTGGAAGATCACGAACAACCCCAGGAGCAGGGCGAACAGCCCCGCCATGCGCACGCCGTTGCGGAACGCGCGCTCGTCGGCCATCTGACCGGAGACCGCGCCCTCGTTGCGCTCGTAGTGGAAGCTCCGGCCGAGGAGCGTCTCGAAGTCCTCGAGGTCCACCGACTCGTCGCGGTTCACCCAGTACTGCGACTCGACGTGGAGGTCCCGGAACAGCCGTCGCCCGACCTCGTAGTCGATGACGACGCACGCCCCCTTCCCCTTCCGCCCGAGCCCGCTGTTCGCAAGCACCCCGCGGACGAGGAAGACCTCCTCGGCGGGTGGCGCGCCCGGCTCGTCGAGGCGCACCATCTCGCCGTCCACGCACCGCTTGCGCGCGGCCCGGGCCGGGGGCGCGAGGTAGATGCGGTCTCCGGGCTCGAGCTCGTAGCGCCGCGCGAGGGCGCGCCCCACGAGGACGTCGTCCGGATGGTCCGGTCGCAGATCTCCTCCGCGCTCGACGTGGTAGTTGCCGAGGGTGCGGCCGGTTCCCGCCTCGATCGCGGTGAGCTGTACGGACAGGGGCGAATCGTCCTCCCCCCGCGGCTCGAAGGGACGGAACCCGACGTCGTTCTCGAAGAACGCCGCCACCCCCGCGATCCCTTCGAGCTCGAGCAAGGTCTGTCGCGGATCCTCGATCGAGCCGCTCGGCCGCACCTCCATGTCCGCCCCCCATCCCGGATCGAGCATCCGTGTCCGGCTGAGGACGCTCATGTGATCGACGGTGAAGACCGCGACCACCGTGGCGATGCCCACCGCGACCCCGAGGATCGAGAAGACGGTTCGCCCGGGACGTCCCAGGAGGCTGCGCCGCGCGATGGTGAGGGCGAGGCCCATGGAGCTCAGATTTGCAGGGCGGCGAGGGCCTCGTGGACGTCGTCGACGGTGAGGCCGGGCCCTTCGAGCACCGTGCCCTCCTCGATCCGCCCGTCGACGAGGAAGTGAACGCGGTCGGCGAAGGCCGCGTCGCGCGGGTTGTGGGTGACGAGCAGCACGGTGCGGCCGTCCTCGTCGACGAGGCGGCGCAGGACCTCCATGACCTCTTTCCCCGCTTTCTGGCTCAGGTTGCCGGTGGGCTCGTCGCACAGTAGCAGGGGCTGCCCGCCGGCCAGCGCCCGGGCGATCGAGGTGCGCTGCATCTCGCCGCCGGAGAGCTGATGGGGGAACGCGTGGGCGCGCTTCTCGATGCCGAAGCGCTCGAGCAGGGGCGGCACCTTCTCCTGCTGCTCCGACTCGGGCCGGCCGTCGATGACGAGGGGGAGGCCGACGTTCTCGCGGACGGTCAGGTTCGGCAGCAGGTTGAAGAACTGGAAGACGTAGCCGACCACCCGGCGGCGCAGGAGGGTTCGAGCGGTGAGGTCGAGCGGGACGAGGATCTCGCCCGCGAGCTCGACGCGGCCCGCGGAGGGCTCGTCGAGGCCGGAGATCAGGTGCAGCAGCGTCGACTTGCCCGAGCCGCTCGGCCCCATGATGCAGACGAAGCTGCCCTCCTCGACCGCGCAGTTCACGCCGCGCAGGACGGTGTTCTGTTCGCTCTCCTTGCCGTAGTGCTTGAAGAGCTCCTCGACGCGCACGATCGTTGTCATGTGTTCTCCTTCGCCTCGTTCCAGGCCTTCATGAGCTCGTCGAGCGGCGCCCCGCGGAACCTCTCCCCCATCGCCTCTTCCATGTGGCGGAAGCGCTTCTCGAACCGCCGCAGGGCTCGCCGCGTGGCGCGCTCGGGATCCAGGCCGACGTAGTTGCCGAAGAACGCGGCGGCGAGCAGGACGTCGCCGAGCTCGCTCTCGAGCCGGTCGCGGTCCTCCTCCTCGGCCTCGAAGACCTCGCGGAGCTCCTCGACCTCCTCGACGACCTTGCGCAGCGCTCCCGCGTCGTCGGCCCAGCGAAAGCCGCAGGAGACGGCCTTCGCGGAGATCCGGTGGGCTCGTTGCAGGACGGGCATGGTGACGGGAACGCCGGCCAGGGCGCTCGAGTCCTTCTTCTCGTCCTTCCGCTCGGCAGCCTTGATCTTCTCCCAGTTCTCCAGGACGTGCTCGGAGCCCGTCACCTCGACGTCCCCGAAGACGTGGGGGTGGCGGCGAACCAGCTTGTCCCCGGCGTGGCGGGCCGCGGCCGCGAAGTCGAACCGCTCGTCCTCCGACGCGATCCGGCAGATCAGGCCCAGGACGACGAGGATGTCGCCGAGCTCCTCGGCGGTGCCCGTATCGTCCTCGCGCTCGATCGCCTCGGCCGCCTCGCGGGCCTCTACGATCAGGCTCGGCGCCATGGTCCCCACC
>CAYRXS010000159.1:0-15095 GCA_964428225.1 uncultured Planctomycetaceae bacterium | reverse complement strand
CCGACCGTCGTAAGTCCTTTGGCGAGAGAATCTGCCCTTCAAGTTGGGCTAGCCGCGGGGTACGCGCTCAGGGCAGGACGCCGCGGTCGACGGGAGCCGGGGAGCGCGGCAGGACGTGCCCCTCCGGTGAGAGGACGGCGTCGAGGAGTCGCGCGGTGTAGGTCTCCTGCGCTCGCCGCAGCCGTTCCGAGGAGATCGCGCGACCGCTGCGGCGCACCCGGCGTCGAAGGCGACGCACGAGCGCGTTCTCGTCGTTGAGGTGCCCGATGCCGCGGAGGACCAGGGCACGGGTTCCCTCGATCGCGATGCGGTCGACGAGCTCCGCGCCGTGGCGGTCCACGAGCTTCACGGCGCGCCCGCTCTTCTCGTCCGCGAGGGCGAGCTCGCCGGCCAGGAAGTCCATGCGGGAGAGGATGGCGAGCCCCACCGCCTCCGCGCGGTGGAAGCCGATCTCCCCCGCGAGCCTCGTGCCCCGCTCCACCGACGGCCGGGCCGTCTCGTCCCCGCTCTCCCAGAGCAGGGTCCCCAGCATGATGCCGCCCAGCACCTCCGTCCGCCGGTCCTCGATCTCCTCCGCGACGAGCATCGCGTCGCGGAGCTGCGTCTCCGCCTCCTCGGGGTGGTCGAGGTCGGCGAGCAGGGTTCCGAGGCGGGCGCGCGCCTCGCACGCGAGCACGCGCTCTCCCGCCCGACGGGCGAGCCGCACTGCCCGGGCCGCCGCGCCCAGCGCGCGCCGGGGCCGGCCCGCCGTCCGCCAGATGCGCGCCCGCATCAGGTGGGCCTGGCCCACCACCCCGAGCCGGGCGCTCTCGCGACCGCGCAGGGTGGAGAGCGCCGCATCGACCTGCCGCAGCGCCGGCTCGAAGCGATCCTCGAGCACGTCGAGCAGGGCGATCGTCAGGAGGGCGAGGGCGCGCTGGTTCGGACCCACCGCGGTGACCAGCGCGCGGTCGGCGTGCTCGCGCGCCTCCTCGAACTCGCCGATTTGCCCCTGGACCTGGCTCAGGCGGCGCGAGGCCTCGCTCGAGAGGACGGGCCGACCGGAGGCCTCCGCGAGCTGCACCGCGTTGCGCAGCATGCCCCGGGCGAGACCCAGCTGCCCCGTCCCCGCCGCGTAGCGACCGTGGAGCACGTAGAGCCGGGCCGCCTCGGCGGGCTGCTGCTCGGCGTCGAGGTGGTGGTCGGACAGGTGGTCGAGCAGCACCCGCTGGTCGCTCCGGTTGCCGAGGCGGTCGGCCGCGTCCGCCGCCACCTCCAGGAGCTCGATCCGCAGGCGGTCGATCCCCCGCATGAAGTCGATCTGCTCGAGCGCCTCGAGACCCCAGCGGGCGAGCGTGTACAGCCGTCGCGCGGAGGCGCGGCGCCGCACCTCGCCGAGCAGCGAGCGCACCTCGTCGACGAGCTCGCGGTGCTCGCCGGCCGCTCGCAGGTGACGGGCGCGCTGGAAACGAGCGTCGGGCGTCGGGCTCTCCCCCTCGCGCGGGGCCAGACCGCGGGCCGCGGCGCGGTGCAGGCGCCTTCGGCGATCGGGAGACAGGGTGCGCAGGACCGCCTCGCGCAGGGCGGGCCGCTCGAAGCGGTAGCGGGTCGCGCCTCCGACCAGCCAGTTGCCGCGGACGAGGGCGGATAGCACGGCATCGATCTCGGCCCGGCCGGTGGGGGAGAAGGCGCGCATCAGGAACTCGGGCCCGATCCGCGTGCCCACCACCGCGATGCGCTCGAGCCACAGCCGCTCGCCCGGCTCCAGGCGTGCGAGCCGCTCGGTGACGATGCGATTCGTCGAGCGGGGCCGGGGGATCTCGCCGGGAGAGATCTCGAGCACGAGCCGCGCGTCCGCGTCGGATCGCGCGCGCGCCGCCCCGTGCTCGAGGAGGTCGCGGAGGATCTCGGTGATCAGCGCCGGATTGCCGAGGCTGCGCGACCAGAGCACCTCGGCCAGTCGCACGCGCGGCGCGGAGGGGTGGAAGACGCCGTCCACGAGGTCGCGCATCGCCCCCTCCTCGAGCGGGCCCACGACGAGGCGGTGGAAGCTCGGGGACGTCGCGGTCTCCGCGAGGCGCTCGAGGTGATGCCGCACACCGGCGAGCAGCGCGGGCTGCATCGCTTCCACGTCGTCGCGGATCCCGCAGACGAGCAGGATCCGCGTGTCCTGGAGGCCGGCGAGGAGGACGGAGATCGTGTCGAGCGTCACCGCTCCCGCCCGCTGCAGGTCGTCGAGGAACACGATCAGGGGACGATGACGTCCCAGGGCGGTGAGCCACCGCGCGAGGGCCGCGGGGACCGAGTCGGGCCGATCCCGCTCCTCGGGGAGCCCGAGGGCCGCGAGCAGGGTCCGCGCCTCCCACCGAACCACCATGTCCTCCATCTGGGCCTCCTCCCGCTCGCCCGGCGCCACCCCCGGGGGCAAGCGGAGCCAGCGGTGCAGGAGCAGGAGCAGGGCGCCGGCGGGCCGGGCCTCCGAGGCCGCGGAGCAGCGGGCGTAGAGGTAGAGGGGCGAGTCGCCGGTCTCCCGGACCCGGGCGACGAACTCGTTGACCAGCCGCCACTTGCCGCACCCCGCACCTCCCTCGACGACCACCGCCGCGCTCCCCGCGGGCTCGTCCTCGGCGCCCCGGACCTCCTCCCACGCGCGGGCCAGCCGGGCGAGCTCCTCGTCCCGGCCGATCAGCGGCACGATCCAGCGGCGCTCCCGGACGTGCGAGGCCCGCGCCCCGCCGCGCGCTCTCCGGTCGACGTGCGCTCGCCACCACTCGCCGGACTCCGCCTCGGTCAGGTCTCTCGCGAGGCGGCGGGCCGCGGGGCGATTCGCCGGCGTGCGCTGCAGGATCTCGGTGAGGATGGCGTCGAGGAACGGCGCGATCTGGGGGACGATCCGGGAGGGGAGCTCGCACCGGCCCGCGGTGATCGCGGCGAGCAGGTTGTCGGCCCCCGGCTCCTCGATCGAGCGGCGAACGAGCGCGCCCCCCGAGGACGGCATGCCGAACAGCGCCCGGGGCACCGACGTGCCCGAGCGCTCCGCCACGTGGCCGAAGGGGTGGATCCCACAGACGATCTCGTACAGCACCACGCCGAGGGCGAAAACGTCCGCCTCCGCGCTCGCCGGTCCCCCCCGGGCGCGCTCCGGCGAGAGGTAGGCGAGGCTCCCCGCGTTCTGCGGGGATTCCTCCTGCGCCCCGGCGCCGCGAAAGCGGACCGAGAAGCCCAGAT
Organism: uncultured Planctomycetaceae bacterium; assembly: GCA_964428225.1. Lineage (GTDB taxonomy): Bacteria > Planctomycetota > UBA1135 > UBA1135 > JBFMCU01. The sequence goes on along the minus strand of CAYRXS010000159.1, from coordinate 11,888 downwards.
CGAGCAGCACCGCTCGTCCCTCGTCGTCGAGGCGGATGTTCTCGGGCTTCACGTCGCCGTGCGCGACCCCCGCCTCGTGCAGCGCGGCGAGCGCGCTCGCGAGCTGAGCCCCGACGCTGCGCACGAGGGGCTCGGGAAGGGGACCCTCCTCGAGGATCTCCCGCAGGCTGCGGCCGGGGACGTATTGCAGGACGAGGTACGGTCCGTCGTCGCCCAGGCCGTGGGCCAGGACGCGGACCAGGGAGGGATCCTCGACGCGGCGCCCGACCTCCGCCTCGGCGGCGAAGGCCTCCCGCGCGAGGGGATCCTCGCGCAGCTCCGGAGCGAGGATCTTCACCGCCACCTCGGACCCTGCGGGGAGACCCCCGAGGGGTACGAGGAGCCGGCAGAGCTCCACGGAGCCGCTGGCGCCCGAGCCCAGCGAGCGGATGGATTCGAAGGGGATTTCCTTCATGTTCCCGAAGCTCGATATGATTCCGCTTCCCGCCCCGAACGAAGAGCCCTTTTTCCCGATTCGCATCCGCCCGCCCGATCCCTCGAGAGCGACCCGTGACCTTCCACCTCCATAACACCTACTCCGGCGAGAAGGAGGCGTTCGAGCCCCTCGAGCCGGGCAAGGTCCGCATGTACAACTGCGGCCCCACGGTCTACGGTCGCCAGCACGTCGGCAACTACCGCTCGTTCCTGTTCGCCGACGTCCTGCGTCGGTGGCTCGAGTACCTCGGGTACGAGGTGCGGCAGGTGATGAACATCACCGACGTGGGGCACTTGACCGACGACGAGCACGACGAGGGGGAGGACAAGATCCAGGCCCAGGCCGGCCGCGAGAACCGATCCCCCTACGAGATCGCCGCCGGCTACGCGGACATGTTCCTCGAGGACATGGTGGCGCTCGGCGCCCGCCCCGCGACGTGCTACCCGCGCGCGACCGACCACGTCCCCCAGATGCTCGCGATCATCGAGGACCTGCTCGAGAAGGGACACGCCTACGAGGCGGGGGGAAACGTCTACTTCGACGTCACCACGTTCGAGCGGTACGGGCGCCTCTCGGGCAATCGGATCGAGGATCTCGAGGCCGGCGCGCGGATCGAGGTGCGCGAGGAGAAACGCAACGCGGCCGACTTCGCCCTGTGGAAGACGGATCCGCACCACCTGATGAAGTGGGAGAGCCGCTTCGGTCCCGACGGCTTTCCGGGGTGGCACATCGAGTGCTCGGCCATGTCCCTCGCCCACCTCGGGCGGCGCATCGACATCCACACCGGCGGCGAGGACAACATCTTCCCGCATCACGAGAGCGAGATCGCCCAGTCCGAGTGCCACACGGGAGAGCCCTTCGCTCGCTACTGGATGCACGCGAAGTTCCTGAAGGTGGACGGCGGCAAGATGGCCAAGAGCCTGGGGAACGTCTTCACGCTCGACGACGCCGCCGAGCGAGGCTTCGAGATCCGGGTGCTGCGCTACGCGCTGATCCGCGGGCACTACCGCCGGCCCCTGAACTTCACCTGGGACATCATGAAGGAGTCCCGCTCCGCGCTCGAGAACCTCGACGACCTGGTTCTACGCCTCCGTCGCCGGGCGGGGGACGCGGCTCTCGCCGAGGGCTCGTCGCCGGCGCGCGAGGCCCGCGAGGGATTCGAGGCGGCGCTCAACGACGACCTGAACATGCCCGAGGCCCTCGCCTCGCTCTTCGAATTGCGCAACCGCGTGATGCAGGACGAGCCCGACCCCTCCGCCGCCGCGGAGGCGTTCGCCTTCGTGCTGCGCGCGAACGAGGTGCTGGGCGTGATCCGGACCGAAGAAGAGACCGTGGACGCGGGAATCGAAGCCCTGATAGAAGCCCGGACCGCCGCTCGCGAGAGCAAGGACTGGGCGGAATCCGACAGGATCCGCGACGAGCTTCTGGAGCGCGGCATCGTCCTCGAGGACACGCCGGACGGGACGATCTGGCGGAAGAAATAGACCGCTGAGGAAGGCAGGAAGGGCAGGAACGCGAAGAAACGATCCGGGGCTGATCCCGTTTTCCTGCCTTCCTGGTTTCCTCAGCGGTCTTGTTCCGCGTGAGGGTTCGACGCCGGCGGACCCTCGTCCCGCTCCTGCTCCTCGAGGAACTCGAGGTACTCCTGATCCAGGACGGCCTCCTCCGGCTCCTCCGCCGTCCCCTCGTCCACGTGTTCCGGATGCGCGTCGGGGTTGACCTCCCGGTCGCGCTCGATGGCCCGGGCGATCGCGCTCTCCATGTTCTCCTGGAACTCGACCGAGTCGTCGTACACCCAGACGAGGCGGGGGATGCGGCGGGTGCGGAGGACGCGGCCGACCTGCTTGCGGATGAAGCCGGTCGCGTCGGCGAGCATGCGGCTGACGCGGTTCTTGTCGCCCTCGGTGCCGTAGACCGTGTAGAAGATCTTGGAGGTGCTGAGGTCGGAGGACACCTCGGCCTTCGTGATCGTGATGAAGGCCGTGCGCGGATCGTTGAGCTCGAACTCGACGCAATACGCGGCGCGCTCGCGGATCCGCGCCTCGATACGGGCTTTCGTGCGTGCGTTCGCCACGCGAACCGTCCGGGTCAGAGGGTGCGTCGGATCTCGATGAGTCGGTACGCCTCGATGACGTCGCCGACGTGAGTGTCGTTGAAGTCCTTGAGAAGGATGCCGCACTCGAAGCCCTCGCGGACCTCCTTGGTATCGTCGGACTCGCGGCGCAGAGAACCGACCGACCCCGTGTACACCACCTTCTCGTCGCGCAGCAGGCGAACCTTGCTCGAGCGGAGGACCTTGCCGTCCAGGACGTAGCAGCCGGCGATGTTGCCGAACTTCGAGGACTTGAAGACCCGGCGGATCTCGACGTGCCCGCTGATCTCCTCGCGAATCTCCGGAGCGAGCTCGCCCTCCATCAGGCGTCGGATGTCGTCGAGCAGCTCGTAGATCACCCGGTACACCTTGATGTCCACGTGCTGACGCTCGGCGGCCTGGCGGACCTTGTTGCTCGAGCTCGTGTGGAAAGCGAGGATCCGAGCGTCGGAGGTCGCGGCGAGGTCGACGTCGCTCTCCAGCACCGTGCCCACGCCGGCGTGCAGCAGCTTGACCTCCATCTCGTCGTGGACGAGCTGATCGATCTGGTGGCGGAGGACGTCGACGGAGCCCTGGACGTCCGCCTTGATGATCAGGTTGATCGTGGTCTTCTCCGACTCGGCGACCGCGGTCAGGATGTCCGTGTGCAGGGTCCGCCGGTGCTCGAGCTGGGAGATCTGGCGGTGCTTGAGCGCGCGCTCCTCGGCCACCTCGCGGGCGGTTTCGAGGGACTCGACCACGTGGAACTTGTCGCCCACGGTGGGCAGCTCGTTGAGGCCGGTGACCTCGACCGGCTGCGAGGGACCGGCTTCCTTGATCTGCTTCCCGCGGTCGTCGTGGATCGAGCGGACCTTGCCGTAGCCCTCGCCCGCGAGGATGACGTCCCCGCGCTTCAGGCACCCGTCCTTGATCAGGAGGTGGGCCACCTTGCCCTTGCCCTGCTCGATCTCGGCCTCGAGCACGATGCCCTCGGCGGGGCCCTTCGGGTCGCACTTGAGCTCGAGCACCTCGCTCTCGAGGAAGACGCGCTCGAGCAGTTCGTCGATCCCCTGGTTCTTGAGGGCGCTGACCCGGAGCATCGCCGTCTCGCCTCCCCATTCCTCGGGGGTGAGCTCGAGGGCGGCGAGCTCGTTCAACACCCGGTCGGGATTCGACTCGGGCTTGTCGATCTTGTTCAGCGCCACGACGATCGGGACCTGCGCGGCGCGGGCGTGGTTGAGCGCCTCCTCGGTCTGGGGCTTCACGCCGTCGTCGCTGGCCACGACGAGCACGACGATGTCCACGGCCAGGGCCCCGCGCGCCCGCATCGCGGTGAACGCGGCGTGACCGGGGGTGTCGATGATCGTGACCGCGTGGCCCTGCTTGGTGGCCACCTGATAGGCGCCGATGTGCTGGGTGATGCCGCCCGATTCGCCGCTGGTGATGCGGCTCTGGCGGATCGTGTCGATCAGGGGGGTCTGGCCGTGGTCGACGTGGCCGAGGAAGGCCACGGTGGGGGGGCGGTTGACGAGCGCCGCGCTGTCCACCGCGTCGCGGTCCAGGCTGAGCTGCTTGAGCAGCACCTCCTCGGCCTCCTCCTCCTCGACGACCTCCAGGGTGACCTCGAACTCCTCGGCGAGGAGCACCGCGTCGTCCTCGTCGATCAGGGAGTTGATGTTGATGCCGAAGCCGATCTGCTGGATGGCCACGCGCAGGACCTGGTTCTCCTTGACGGCCAGCGTGTTCGCGAGCTTCTTGATCGTGATCGGAGCCTCGACCTTGGCCGTGCCCCCGGCGGAGGGCGATCCGGTGGCCGCCCCTCCCCGCTGCCTCGTGGCACCGCCCCGTCCGGGCCCGCCCTGGATGCGGCGTCGACGTAGGAAGCGGCCCGCCTCCCGCTCGCGGAGCTGCTGGGCGGTGAGGGATCCACGGGTCTGGTCGCCCCGCACCTGGCCGGCATGGCGATCACGGCCGAGCGTCGGGCGAACGTCGGGCACGAAGTCGTCGGAGGAGCGCAGGCGTCGGGACTGGGACTTGCGCTGGGGCTGTTGCTGGAACTGCGAGGGATCGATGAAGCCCACGACCTTGCCGGCCCGCCGCTTCGCGGAGGGACGCACCACGGCGGCCCCGGACCCCTCCTCCGAGACCACTTCGGCCTCGGCCACGATCGTCTCTTCCTCGGCGACCGGCTCGGTGGGCAGGGGCTCTTCCTCGACCTCGAGGACCGAGGGCTGCTCCTCGGCCGGCTCGGTCGCCGGCGCTTCCGCGGCGATCTCCTCGGGCGTGGCCTCGACCGCCGGTTCCTCGACCGGCGCCTCCTCGGCGGGAGCCTCCTCGACGAGCGCCTCCTCGGCGGAGATCTCCTCGGGCGTGGCCTCGACCGCCGGCTCCTCGACGGGCGCTGCTTCGGCGGGGGCTTCCTCGGCGGGAGCCTCCTCGCTCGGCGCTGCCTCGACGGGGGCTTCCTCGACCGGCTTCTCGGCGGCGACCTCCTCGACCTCGGGCGTCTTCTCGTCGACCGCCTCTTCCTCGGCGGGGGGCTTCTCCTCCGCGACGACCTTCTTCTTCCGCTTGATCTTCAGGCCGCCCAGGGTGTCGGGGCCATCCCCATCGGACTCCCCGACGATGCCGTAGGCCTCGAGCCGACCGCGGATCTCGAGAACCTCGTACTCGTTGAGAGCCGTCATGTGGCTCTTCACCCGGGAGAAGCCCAGGTCGCGGAGCTTGGCCGCCAGCTCCTGGCCGGTCATGCCGTACTCTTTCGCGAGGTCGTAGACTCGTTTCTTCGCTGCCACTTGGTTCTCTGGACTGGACGAGATCGAGATCAGGTTATTCGGCGAGCCGATCCGCAGTGCGAGCGGACGCTGGCCCCCGGTGTTCTTAGCAAATTAGCCGTCGACTTCCTCGGAAAGCCCCTCGGAGACGGTCTCCCTCGACCGCATCTCCCCGGCATCGTCGTCGTCGGCCTCCTTCACGGGATCTGCCCCTTCGGCCTCCTCGTGAGCAGCCTCCGCGGAATCCGCGGAATCCTCGGCATCCGCCTCCGGGGCGGCCGGCGCCTCCTCGTCGGGCTCCCCCGCGGGGGACTCCTCCGGTTCCGGCGCGGGGGGAACGGGCTGCTCGGGCTCGGCCCGCGAGCCGAATCCCTCCGCGTCGAACTCCTCGCGGGTCTTTATGTCGATGTCCCAGCCGCAGAGCCGGCTCGCGAGACGGACGTTTTGGCCCTTCTTGCCGATGGCCAGGGACTGCTGATCCTCCTCGACCACGACGACCACCGCGTGGTTGTCGACGTCGGCGTAGATGTTGTCGAGGTAGATCTGGGCGGGCTTGAGCCCGTTCATGATCAGGGTCTCGAGCGAGTCGCTCCAGCGGATGATGTCGATCCGCTCGCCGCGCAGCTCGTCGATGACCGCCTTGATGCGAGAGCCCCGCACGCCGACGCAGGCCCCGATGCAGTCGATCTTGGGATCCTGGGAGATCACCGCCATCTTCGTCCGGTAGCCCGGCTCGCGCACGACGCGTCGGATGTCGATGATGTTGTCCGCGATCTCCGGCACCTCGAGCTCGAAGAGGCGTCGGACGAGGTCGGGGTGGGTGCGGCTCACCACGATGCGCACGCGCGGCCCTTCCTTGCGGACCTCGAGGACGATGGCACGCACGCGGTCGCCCGGCGAGAAGGTCTCGCCCCGGACGCGCTCCTCCCGGGGCAGGTAGGCCTCGGTGCGGCCGAGGTTGATCACGAGGTTGTCGCTGTCGAAGCGCTGGACCGTGCCGTTGACGAGGCTGCCGACGCGGGTCTCGTACTCGTCGTAGAGGACGTCGCGCTCGGCCTCCCGCACCTTCTGCATGAACGCCTGCTTGCAGGCCTGGGCCGCGATCCGCCCCAGATCGGCGAGCTCGAACTCGTACTCGCCCTCGTCGTCCTCCACGGAGATCTCGCCCGTCTCGCGGTGGATGTTCACGATGAGATCCTCACCCACGCCGAGCCGCTTGCGGATCGCGGCGGCGATCGCTTCCTCGAGCCCACGGAAGAGGACCTCTTTGGGGATGTCCTTCTCGTAGTGGACCTGATCGATGTATCTCAGCAGGCTTTCGCTGTCCATCGGAGGGCGGGGTGAGGGTGATGAGCTGGGGGCGATCCGCGAAGCATCCGGGCAGGATACGCCAAATGCAGGCAAGAAAACGGGTTAACCCGCGCTCGACGGGCCCCGGAACGTGCCTGCATGCGGCTACCTCAGCATGAATTAAGGCGGTACAGTCTGCTATATCTAGGGTGCCGAGTCAACGTCCCCCACCCCGCGAGGGCCACCTCGACACCCGCTTCCCGGGCCCCAGGCGCGGATTCCGGAGGGATGGACCCGAGCCCGAGCCATGCCCATGCTTCCTCCCGAAGGTGCGTCCGATCTCTACCGGGATCTCGTCCTCCAGCTCGAGCGCCTCGCCCGGAGCGACGTCACGGTGCTCCTGTGCGGGGAGAGCGGGACGGGGAAGGGAGTGGCCGCCCGCAAGCTCCACGAGATGGGGGGACATCCCGAGGGGCCTCTCGTCATTGCGAACCTGGCGGCCCTTGCGCCCACCCTTGTGGAGTCGACCCTCTTCGGCCACGAGAAGGGCGCCTTCACCGACGCCCACCGCGAGCGCAAGGGGTTCTTCCGTCGCGCCGACGGGGGCACGATCGTGCTCGACGACGTGGACCTGCTCACCCCGGAGGTCCAGGTCAAGCTCCTGCGCACCCTGCAGGAGCGCGTGGTGGAGCCCCTCGGCTCCTCGGCTCCGGTGCCGGTGCAGGTCCGGGTCGTGGCCACCACGAACCGGGACCTCGCGGCCGAGGTCGAGGAGGGCCGGTTCCGCCAGGACCTCTACTGGCGCCTGGCCGTGGTCATCCTGGAGATTCCTCCTCTGCGAGCGCGGCGCGACGACGTCGCGGCCTTCGCCCACCACCTGCTCCCGCGGATCGCGGAGCGGATCGGCGTCGAGGCGCGGGAGCTCTCCGAGGAGGCTCTCGCTCGCCTGCGGGAGCATCCCTGGCCCGGCAACGTGCGCGAGCTCGAGAACGCCATCGAGCGGGCCCTGGTCGCCAGCGCGGAGGCGGGCGAGCTGCTCGCGGCCGACGACTTCGATTTCCTCGACGAGGCCCGGTGCGGCGTCGAGGGGGAGCTGGCGGCACGCGCCCTCGCCCACGGTCTGACCGTCGAGTCGATGACCCGAGCGATGATGGAGCGAGCCCTGGAGGAACAGCGCGGCAACGTCAGCGCCGCGGCCCGGCAGGTGGGATTGACGCGGCGCGCCTTCGAATACCGGCTCGGACAGGCGGGCGGATCCCGCGGGGGCGCGGGCGGGGACGAATCGTGAGGTCCCTCGCCCACGCGCTCCTCCTCCTGGCGCCGCTCGGGGTCGTCCCCGTCCAGGAGGGAGACGCCGATCGGATCCACGAACGCCTGCGCCTGCTCGACTCCGCCACCGGCGAGGTCTGGCTCACCGCCTTCGCCGAGCTCACCGAGCTCGGGGAGGAGGCCGCGCACCGCGCCCTCGAGGACTTCGATGCGGCCGGGGAGGCGGGACGGCGCTCCCGGGCCCGGCTCCTGGCGGAGGCGGGAGGGGTGCGTAGCGTCGAGCGGGTCCTGGAGCTCGTGGGGAATCCCGTGTCGCCCGAGCCGGGCGTGCGGCGCTACCTCGTGCAGTACCTCGGCCGCCCCGCCCTGGGCTCGGCCGCGCTCGAGCGGCGCCTCGACGTCCTCGTCGATCACGCGGTCGCCGACCCTTCCCCCGCGGTGCGCGAGGCCGCGGTCACCGCGCTCGGGGAGACCGGCCTGCCCGAGGCGGTCCTCTCCCTGGACTCCCTGCTCGACGCGCTTCCCCCCTCCGAGGGCCGCACCGCCGCCGAGGCCCTCGCGGGCCTTCCCGCGGGCCGGACGCGGCTCGTGGCCCGGGTCCAGGCCGAGCTCGCCCGCGACGGCGGCCCCCGCCTCGCCGACGAGATCCTCGCCGTCCTCCTCGAGGCCTACGGGACCGCCCTCGCCGAGATCCCGGGGGGCGGCGTCGCGGCAGCGGAGCGGGCTCCTCTGGTCCTCGGTCGCGCGCACGCCTCCTTCGAGGTGCGGCGCGCGGCGAGCCGGGCTCTCGACGAGGTCCAGATGCGTCTCGTGGAGTACCAGGAGTACGAGCGCGCCGACCGGCTGCTCGCGGATCTCGCCGCGGACGGCCTCGCGCCCCGCGACCTCCTGTACCGCCGCGCCCACCTCGCCCTCGCGGACCGCGGCGACGCCCGGGCCGCGCTCGACCACGCCGAGGCCCTGCTCGTCGCCTCCGCCGGAGCTTCCACGCCCGAGGAGCGGACCTGGCGCTACTACGCCCTGCACTTCCAGGCCGCGGCCCACCTCGCTCTCGAGGACTTCGGGAGCGCGCGCGCGGGATTCGAGGAGGCCTCGCGGGTTCTCTCCGGTCTCCTCGCCGAGCGGGAGGACCTCCGCCCGAGCCTGCAGCGGCGACCCGACTGGCCGATCTCTCCGTTCGGGGGCTCGATGCTCGTGGACCGGCTCCTGAACCAGGGCCTCGAGGAGGTCTGGCTGGCGGTGTGCTCGCTCGCGGAGAGGGACGATCCGGGGGATCCCGAGCTCCTTCGGCATCTGCGTTCCGCGCACGAGGCCCGGTTGCGCGCGCAGCTCGTCGGGCTCCTGACCGACGCGCGGCTCCCGACGAGCTCCGTGGACGACTTCCTCGATCGCGACCTCGGACCGCGTCGCCTGCTCTTCTCGAATCCCCGTCTGGAGGGGTGGGGGGGGGGGGGGGGGATCGACCTCCAGCTCCAGCTCGGCCGCGCCCTCGCCTCCGTGAGCCCGGGCGAGCTCCCCGGGTTCGAGCCCGTCGCGGTGGAGGATCCCGCGGTTCGCGATCCGTACCTCGACGACCTGCGCTTCTCCCTGTTGGTCGCCATCCAGGACGCGGAGTACGAGGGCGCGTGGCGCGCGTGGTGGGCCGAGCAGCGCGAGATGGAGCGCCGGGCCGCTCGGGAGGACGATCCGTCGCTCTCCGATCCCGACGCCCGGCGCAGCAGCGCCGCGTACTGGCGGGTGCTGGCGGTCTCGGACGCGCGGCGCCAGCAGGACGAGCGGTTGCGTCGGCTCGAGGTCGAGGAGCGGCAGGACCCGGCGCGACGCCGCGAGCTCTACACCGAGCTCGCGCGTTTCCGGACCCCCTCGACCTACGCCCTGACCCTGGCCGGCGAGCTGCGGGCGGGCGGCCGCGCGGAGCAGGCGCGCGAGCTGTCGACGCGCATGCTCGCCGACATCCGCGATCTCCAGGGCGTGAACACGACCTGGTCCGAGTGGGTCAGCGCGCGGCTCGAGATGTCGATCGGCTCCTCGTTCATGGACGAGGACCGACCCGAGGAGGCCGAGCGGGAGTATCTGAAGGCCGAGGAGCGGCTCGCGGCCCTTGAGAACACCCTGGAGAAGGGGCTCGCGGAGGCGGTGGGGGCCGACGACGATCCCGCCCGGCGGGCGGGCCTGCGTTCCCAGGTCGAGCGCACGCGTGCTCTGCGGGCCGACAACCTCCTGTCGCTCGCGGTGAACGCGAACGTCCGCCTGGGGGACGCCCCGAGGGCGCTGGAGTATTTCGAGCGCGCCTTCGAGCTCGACCAGCGGGATTTCATGCGCGTCCTGCTCGCCTGCTATCGCGCCCGTTCGGGTCGGGTGGTGGAGGCGCGGGCGGTTCTTCGCGGGCTTCGACCCGCGCCCCCGCTCTTCTACAACCTCGCCTGCACGCACGCCCTGCTCGGCGATACGGACGAGGCCCTCGACTATCTGCAGCGCGATTTCGAGGAGAACCACGCCACGGAGGGTTCTCTCCGCCGCCAGAAGGAGTGGGCGGCCTCGGACCCCGATCTCGCCTCTTTGTCCGGCCACCCGCGGTTCGAACGGCTCGTCGGCCGGTAAGATCCCCAGCCGCATTCGAGGCGAAGAGCATGGGCAGGATCACACTCACCGGACGGGGCCGCCGCTGGATCCTCGGGGGCCACCCCTGGGTCTGGGCGGACGACATCGCCGAGGGCGAGGGGGAGGCGGGCGAGTTGTTGCCCGTCTTCGATCCGAACGACAACCCCCTCGGGTGGGGGCTGTTCAGCAGCGCCTCCAAGATCGCCGTGCGGCTCGTCACCCGTGCGGCCGACCAGCCGAACCGTGCCTTCTGGCTGGAGCGAGTGCAGCGGGCGGTGGGGGCGAGGGAGCGGCTCGGCCTCCTCGATCCCGCGGGCGCGTGTCGTCTTGTCGCGGGGGACGCGGAGGGCTTGCCGGGCCTGGTCGTCGACCGTTACGCGGACGTCCTCGTGTTGCAGAGCGGCTGCCAGGGTTCGGATCGCATGCGCGACTTCCTGGTGGAGTTGCTCCTGGAGGCGATGCCCTTTCCCCCGCGAGCGGTGCTCGACCGTTCGACCACCTCGGTGCGTCGCCTCGAGGATCTGGAGCCCCGGGTGGAGTGGCTCCGCGGCGAGGTCGACGGCGGGGTGGTCGAGGTCGTGGAGGCGGAGCGGCACGGGCATGCGCGGCTGGTGTACGAGGTGTCCGTGACGGAGGGGCAGAAGACCGGCCACTATCTCGATCAGGCCGAGAACCGTCGACGCGCCGCGCGCCATGTGGCCGGGGGGACGGTGCTCGACGCCTTCTCCTACGATGGGTTGTTCGGCATCCGGGCTGCGCTCGCGGGGGCGAGCTCGGTGGTCTGTCTGGACCAGTCGGCCGTGGCAGGCGAGCGAGCCGTGCGCAACGCGGAGCGCAACGGGGTCTCGGATCGCGTGCGGTTCGAGCGCGACGACGCGATGCGTGCGTTGAAGCGCCGGAGTGCCGCCGGCGAGCGTCTCGACCTGGTGATCGTCGACCCTCCCGCCTTCGCCCGGAACCGTCGGGAGGTCGCGGGGGCGGCCCGTGGCTATCGCGAGTTGAACCGTCGGGCGATGAGCCTGGTGGCGGAGGGTGGCGTCCTCGTCTCCGCGTCCTGCTCGTACAACGTGAAGCAGGAGGCGTTCTTGGAATACCTCGGTCAAGCCTCTCTCGCGTGTGGCCGGGAGGCCCGCCTCCTGGAGTTCGCGGGCGCCGCTCCGGACCACCCCACGTCGTTGTTGCTTCCCGAGAGCTCGTATCTCAAGTGTGCCTTCCTCAGGTTGTGAGGCTCCGATGAACATCCGGTTGAACGGCGAGGATCGGAAGTTCCCGGACGGCCTCACCATCGCGGCGTTGATCGAGGAGCTGGGATTGCGGGCCGACCAGGTCGCGGTCGAGGTCAACCGCGAGCTGGTGCCCCGTGATCGGCATGCGGGGACGGAGCTCGGTGAGGGGGACGTGGTCGAGA